>JAAYLN010000262.1 GCA_012521875.1 Lentisphaerota bacterium
ACTACCGTGACTGCCGGTACTACCGTGACTGCCGGTGGCTGGCGCTTCATACTCACCACCATGCCGTATTTCTGGCGGGATACGTAAGTGCGAGGGCAGGCAGGAATGCCTGCCCCCACACTGCCACGCTCCATCACTGCGGCTAGCGAGGACGGCTTCGCCCTACCTGCGCTTGCGCGCCTCTGCAGAAGCTTCCCCTGCACCCGACCCCATCGACCCCGACCGACCCCCATCGACCCCCGTCGACCCCCGTCGAGGCTGGCTGTCGACGGTGCCAACACTTCGACGACAATCGGAGCTTGCTGTCGACAGCATCGACACTGCCTCCTGCCACTGCTATCCTGCCACTGCCACGGCTTTGCGCTCTCTTGGCGTCCTTGGCGTCTTGGCGGTTAAATTACCAGCGGCGCTACCGAAACGATAATGAGGACGAGCGAAACCAATCACAAATCTAAAATCAACAAAAATTTCTTGGCGCTCCTTGCGCCTTGGCAGTAGCCTCATCTGCGCGGGCCAGGTCCCGCGGTAGAAAGCGCGTCCAGGTCCGCGCACTCAAAACCGCTTGCGCCCGTAGTGCGCCGCGCGGGGTGGCCGTACAGGCCGTTTTTGTTTCAGTACCAGGCCTTTGCCCGGAATATGCGGCGGCGACGCCGCGTTTATCACCACACCTTTTACACTCCTCGATCATACGACTGGGTCGTATGATCAACGTGAAACACATGGAGGCAGGCATAGGCGACTGGCCGGGATGGTGCCCCACCCTGCCACGCTTCGCGCTTGCTTGCATTTTCGGCTCCCAGACGCCAAACTACACCATGGCTTGTCCTACTGGTACCGGCAGGTGCCGCATGTCAGCCTAACCGCAATTGCCAGGCATGCCGGAACGCTGGACGAGATTACAGGAACGTTGCACTTGGGAGAAGGTTTACGCATGGCTGGAATCATTGATAAGTTCCGTCTGGACGGTAAGAAGGCATTGGTTACCGGAGCCGCACGCGGTATCGGCCGCGGCTTCGCCACCGCCCTTGCGGAGGCAGGCGCCGATGTCGCGGTTGTCGATCTTCTCGGGGAAGACGCGGTGCGCACCGCCGGGGAAATCGCCGATGCGACCGGTCGCCACGTGTTTGGGATTCATGCCGATATCGCCAACCCCGACGACGTCCGGCGCATGGTGGATGAAACTGTCACCGCCTTCGGCCGGCTCGACATCGCGGTCAACAACTCGGGCATCTCCATCCCGATTAAATCCGCGCTGGATGTCACCCCCGAGGAGTGGAAACGCCAGTTCGACATAAACCTGAACGGAACGTGGCACTGCCTGCGCGAGGAGGCGCGTGTGATGATCCCGAACGGATACGGGAAGATCATCAACACCGGCTCGATCTGCGGGCATATCATCTGGCCGACGCCCCAACTGCCCTACAGCGTATCAAAGGCCGCGGTGCTTCACATGACGCGTGCAGCGGCGGCGGAATTCATCCGCTACGGCATACGCGTCAACAGCATCAGTCCGGGGGTGACCAAGGTGGACGCCCTCTTCCCGGAGGTGATCGACACCTTTTTCAAGACCGCCCCGATCAACCGCTACGGCTCGCCGGAAGATCACCAGGGCGCGCTGATCTTCCTGGCCGGAGCGCTTTCGGACTTCATGGTCGGCCAGGATCTGGTGCTGGATGGCGGCTATACCATAATGTGATAATTCATACTTCCCACTTTGCCACAGGCTGTTTCAGCTGGCGGACACGGAGACCCGCCCCAACGAGAATGACCCGGCAGAGCCGGGAGCGAAGCCGGGCAGGGAGTAAGCGGGTGGTTTAAGCGTGCCGATTAAGTGTGGGATTAAGCATGAATTGTAGTATAAGCGGAACAAGTAGTCAAACGCGGCGTTTTACGTTTTACGTAAATAACCGTCGTAATCGGCTGATGAACGGGATGCGCATCCACTATTGTGGAGCGTCCCCCTGGGCCTTAGGCACAGAAAACCAGAGCGCCACGCAGGTATCCAGCAGGTATCCGTTCATTTGGCCTCGCCATCGTTTCCGCCGCCGAAAAGTCCCTCGATCTCGGAATCCGGCGCGTTGAAATCTTCGGGCACTTCCATGACCTTGGCAGCCAGACCAAAGGGACGCAGACCATCGGCATCCACAACCAGCGGACGGATCTCGGCAAAGGGCTTGTTGCGGTCGCACAAAATGAAGCGCTTGCCCTGCCGGACCAGGCGTGCATACTTGGATAGATGCGTCTTCGCCTCGTTTATGTTAATCATGGTTGCCTTCATGACCATAAACAGAGTCGCATTGCGTTCGGTTGTCAAGCAAGGCACGATGGAGATGGCCTACCGCAGCAATTCCTGCACATCGGCCCAGGTCAGCGACTGCATGACGGCCTCGTCGGTGGTGCCGACGGTGGCCTGGATCACGGCCTGCTTGCGCTGCTGCAGGGCCAGCACCTTCTCCTCGACGGTATGCTCGGTGATCAGCTTGATGCTGCAGACGGTGCGTTTCTGGCCGATGCGGTGGGCGCGGTCGGTGGCCTGATCCTCGACGGCGGGGTTCCACCACGGATCGAAATGCACCACCATGTCGGCGCCGGTGAGGTTGAGTCCCGTGCCGCCGGCCTTGAGACTGATCAGGAAGACGGGGATGGTGCGGTCGCGGTTGAAGCGCTGGCACTCGGCCAGGCGCTCCTGTGTGCCGCCGTCGAGATAGCAGTAGTTCACCCCGCGTGCCTCCAGGGCGCGCCGCAGCAGCTTGAGCATGCCGACAAACTGGCTGAAGACGAGCATGCGGTGTCCGCCGCCGATGGCCTGGTCGAGAATCTCGAGGAACTGTTCCAGCTTGGCCGAGGGGGCCTCCAGCGGGGCGTTGCCGCGGATTTCGGGCGGCAGCAGCTCGAGGTGGCAGCAGGCCTGCCGCAGGCGCAGCAGGATCGCCAGCACCTCCATCCGGCAGCGCTCGAAGCCGCGGGCAGCGACGAGATCGCCGATCTTGCGGCGGTACTGCTGCAGCAGGTCGGCATAGACGCGCTCCTGATCGGGCGTAAGCTCGGAGAAGGATACCTTCTGAATCTTCTCCGGCAGATCGCGGGCGACATCGCGCTTGAGGCGGCGCAGCAGGAAGGGCTTGAGCTTGCGCCGCAGGCGCTGCTGGGCCTGCTCGCCCTCGCGGTCGCCGGCGGCGATGGGCTGCTCGTAGCCGACCTTGAAGGCGTCGTACCCGCCGAGGTAGCCGGGCATCAGGAAGTTGAGGATCGACCAGAGGTCGGCCACGCTGTTCTCGACGGGCGTGCCGGTGAGGACGAGGCGGTTGACGGCACGGATCTGGTAGGCGGCGACGGCGTTCTGCGTGGTGCGGTTCTTGATGTGCTGCGCCTCGTCGAGCACCGCGGCGGAGAACTCCAGTTCGCGGTAGCGCTCGAGGTCGCGCCGCAGCAGCGCGTAGGAGGTTATCACGAGGTCGTGGCGCGGAATCTCGTCCCAGCGGTCGTGGCGGCCGCTGCCCGACATGACCAGGCAGCGGAGTTCCGGCGTGAACTGCGCCGCCTCGCGGGCCCAGTTCTCGACGAGGCTGGTGGGGCCGACAATCAGTGCCGGCTTGCCGCGCGCGTGCTCCTTTAGGCGCGGCAGGCTGAGCCAGGCGAGCGTCTGGAGCGTCTTGCCGAGACCCATCTCGTCGGCCAGGATGCCGGCGAAGCCGCTGGCCTCGAGGAAGCGGAGCCAGTAAACCCCCTCCTTCTGGTAGGGGCGCAGCACGTTGTCGAGCGCGCCCAGCGGCTCGGGGGCGATGCGCAGGTCGCGGTTGAGCTGCGCCGCGCGCTTGCGCCAGTCGGGCGGCTCCTCGACATCTATGCCGTCGAGCGCCGCCAGCGAGGACTGGACGTAGGGGGCGTAGATGGCGGGCAGGCGGAAAGTCCCCGGCGCCCGGCCCTCGCGGGCCTCGCAGTCCTGGAAGACGCGGCGCATGGACTCGACGGCGTCGCGGTCGATCAGCACGGTCTTGCCATCATGCTCCAGATAGCTGTCACCGCGCAGCAGCGCGCGCTGGATCTCGGCGGGGGCGAGGTGCCGTCCGCCGGCCGCCTCGTAGATGATGCCGACATCGAAGTCGCCGCGTCCGCCGCCTTCGCTCTCGATCGAGACGACCGGGATGGCCATGTCGAGGTTGTCGAAGTGTTCCCTGATGCGGCCCTCGAGCGTGATGCGCCAGCCATGGCGCCGCAGTACCGTGAGGTCGCCGCCAAGGAAGTTGAGCACCGCGCGCGACCCGATGAGGTGGCCCAGCGTGTCGCCGCGCGCGCCGTCGAAACCGGCGGCGCGCATGCGCGCCAGGGCGCGCTGCTCGGCGGGCAGGTTGCGCGAAAGGAAGTGGAGCAGGTCGTCGGGATCCGGCACGCAGACGGCACCGGGAATCTCGGGCGCGCCGGCCACGATCATCCGCCCGCCATACTCGGCGTGGAGTTCGGCCGCCAGCGAGGCCGGGCTGCCCTGGATATTGAGGTGGAAGACCGGTGTGCCGGGGTCGGTCGAGAAGAGATCGGGCGTGATCTCGCTGGCGAAGGGCACCGCCTGGCAGAGCCGCGGCAGCTCGTTGGCCATGAAGGCCATGACGTTGGCGCGCGGGATCACGACCGGCTCGCGGTACAAGCCGTGGTAGGGCAGCGGCAGCACGGGGGTCACGGGCCAGAGATGGCCCGCACCGCAGGCCCAGCAGCGGTTGTGGACAGCCAGGAAGCGTGGAAACTGGCCGGGCTTGAGGAAGGGCATCTCGACGTGCGGGAAGCAGAGCAGCTCGCCGTTCTCGTGATCCAGTTCCATCTTCACGACCATCGGCAGTGTCTGGGGCTGGACGGTGATCTCCGTACCGTCACCCACGAAGAGCCTGCGGTTGCGGCAGACGGCGATGACGTTGAGGAAGTCGGCGGCGTTCATCGTCAGGAGACTGGTCAGGCGCGTCTCGGCGATGTCCTCGAGCACGAGCAGCAGGGTGTCGTCGTCGCGCGAGAGGCGCACGGGACGGCGCTTGCCGAGGGCGTCGGGTGCCACGGGCTGCGGCTGGCCGTCGAGCTGCAGTGCGCAGCGGATGGTGACCTCGCCGCGGTCGAACTGGTCGGCCCAGTCGGCGGGGAGCTGGAGCAGCACACGGGCCGGGGTACCGTTGGGACTGCGCGCCACCGCCTCGTCGAAGAAGGCCTCCTTGCGGCGCGCGTGGCGCTGCTCCTCGAGGTAGCGCTGCTGGCGCTCCGGATCGCCGGCGCGGTACATCAGGCTGATGGCCACGGCCGCGACGTGCGGGCAGACAAGCCCCTGCTCGCGGCTGGCGTAGCAGCCGCAGGCGCTATCCACCAGCCCGTTGGGCAGGATGGCGAAGCGGCACGTCATGGTGCCGTTGGGGCGCGCCACGAGACCGGTGACGACGTTCCCCTCCATCTCGGCCCGCAGCACCTCGCCGCGCTTGGCGCGCGCCTCGCCGTCGTCGTAGAAGGCCTGGCCGCACCACCCGATGATCTGCTTGCGGGTGAAGACGTGCTTTTCCGCCATGCCGCGCCCGCCTGTCTAGCGCCTGCCGCGCTCCGCCAGCAGGGCATTGATGCCGGCTGCAGCACGGCGTCCCTCGCCCATGGCCAGGATCACGGTGGCCGCGCCGAGGACGATGTCGCCACCCGCGAAGACGCGGTCGAGCGAGGTACGCCCCTGCTCATCCACGATGATGCGTCCGCGGCGGTCGGTCTCGAGTCCCGGCGTGGTCTGCCGGATCAGCGGATTCGACTCGTTGCCGATGGCGACGATGACCGTATCGACATCAATGGTGAACTCGCTGCCCGCGATGGCGACCGGGCTGCGGCGTCCCGAGGCGTCCGGCTCGCCCAGCTCGTAGCGCAGGCACTCGATCGCGCGGACACGTCCCGACTCGTCGCCCAGAATGCGCTTGGCGTTCTGGAGCATCTCGAAGACGACGCCCTCCTCCTGCGCGTGGGCGACCTCCTCGGCACGCGCGGGCATCTCCCTGGCGGTGCGGCGGTAGATCAGGCGTACCGACTCGGCGCCGAGGCGCAACGCCATGCGGGCGGCATCCATCGCCACGTTGCCACCGCCCAGTACCGCGACGTGTTTGGAAACATAAATCGGCGTGTGGGCGCGCTCCCTGTCGTAGGCGCGCATGAGATTGGCCCGCGTCAGGTACTCGTTGGCCGAGAAGACGCCGACCAGATTCTCGCCCTCGATATCCATGAACTTGGGGAGCCCCGCGCCGCTGCCGATGAAGACGGCGTCGAAGCCGTCCTTTTCCAGCAGATCCGTCAGGCGGCGGGTGCGGCCGACGACGAAGTTGGTCTCGATCCGCACGCCCATGGCCGCCAGCGCGTCGATCTCGGCCTGCACGATGGCCTTCGGCAGACGGAACTCGGGAATGCCGTAAACCAGCACGCCGCCCGGCTTGTGGAAGGCCTCGAAGAGCGTCACCTCGTGACCGGCGCGGCGCACATCCGCCGCCACGGTGATCGAGGCGGGGCCGCTGCCCACGACGGCGACCCGGCAGCCGGTGGGGGGCGGCAGCTCGGGCAGCGCGGTGGCGGCGGTCTCGCGGTCGAGGTCGGCCACGTAGCGCTCGAGGCGGCCGATGGCCACGCCCTTCGCGCTATCCTTGAGCGCCTTGCCAAGCGTGCAGGGGGCCTGGCACTGCGACTCCTGCGGACAGACGCGGCCGCAGACGGCCGGCAGCAGGCTGTTCTCGCGGATGATGCTGATGGCGTCCGACATGCGGTCTTCGGCGATGGCGTGCACAAAGTCCGGGATGCGGATGCGCACGGGGCAGCCGCTGACGCAGGGGGCATTCTTGCACTGCAGACAGCGCAGCGCCTCGACGCGCGCCTGGGCGGCGGTATAGCCGAGTGCCACCTCGTGCATGTTGTTGCGGCGGACGGCGGGATCCTGCGAGGGCATCTCCTGCGGGGGAATGGCCATGCGCTCGCGCGGGGTCAGCGTGCGCCCCCCGAGGCTCTTCAGCAGCTCGATGGCGGCGGCATCCAAATCTTCTCTAGTGGTCATCATGGCTCCGCTAAAAAACTCAAGCCTTGGGCTTCTTCTGGCTGGCGATCTGCGCCTCGAGACGGCAGTGGTGGGCCTCGTGCTGCGCATCCTCCTGCGGCTTGTAGGCGCGCAGGCGCTTGATCATGTTATCGAAATCCACCTGATGGCCGTCGAACTCGGGGCCATCCACGCATACGAACCTGGTCTGGCCGCCGACCGTCACGCGGCAGCCGCCGCACATGCCCGTGCCATCAACCATGATCGTGTTGAGCGAGACGATGGTCCTGATGCCGTAGGGGCGTGTGGTCTCGGCGCAGAACTTCATCATCACCGGCGGCCCGATCGCCACCACGCAGTCGGGTGGTGGCTGGCGCTCGCAAAGCTCCTTGAGCGGCTCCGTGACCAGTGCCTTGCGCCCATACGAGCCGTCGTCCGTGACCACGATCAGCTCGTCGGCGATCTGCCGCATCTCCTCCTCGAAGATGACCAGTTCGCGGTTGCGGGTGCCGATGATGATGACGACGCGGTTGCCGGCCTCCTTCATGGCCTGGGCGATGGGGCGCAGTGGGGCGACACCGATACCGCCGCCGACGCAGACCACCGTGCCGCAGTGCTCGATGTGCGTTGGCGTGCCGAGCGGTCCGAGGACGGCCGGTATGGTGTCGCCGACCTCCTTCTCGGCCAGCAGGTGGGTGGTGCGGCCGACGGTCTGGAAGACGATGGTGATCGAGCCGGCGGCGGCATCCGCGCCCGCAATGGTCAGCGGGATGCGCTCGCCCCAGTTGTCATCGACCTGCAGAAGGATGAACTGCCCCGGCTGGCGCTCGGCGGCGATCAGCGGCGCCTCGAGCGTCATCATGAAGACCTGGTCGGAGAGTTGCTGCTTGGAGAGAATACGGTGCATGGCAGTTTTCGGGCGGGTAACTGTAAAAAGGGATATTATGCGCCAACCCGCCCGACAAGACAAGAACGGGTTCAGGGCCGCCGCCCCTGCGGGGCGGCGGCAGTAGCAGTAGGCAGTTATTGCGACCACACAGTGGCTCGCAATTTAGAGGGTAAAAGTGCTGCGCTGCCCTTTCGCCGCCCGGTGGCACACCTTGTCCCCACACCTTGTCTCAACACCTTGTCTCCACACCTTGTCTCCACACTTTGTCAAACGCGACAGGGTAGCTGGTGGCGGGTGATTTTCGTCCTCGTCCTCGAGCCCGGTACTGCCGGTACTACCGGTACTGCCGACGGGTAGCGACAGGTAGCGACAGGATCGATGGCCATCTACAACCGCTGCCCCAGTATGGCGCGGACATTCCTGTCTACGCCGGCCTGCGTGGGCAGGCAGGAATGCCTGCCACACTGCCTGCTTCCCTCCTTCACGGTTCAAAAGCCTTCCTTGCCATCACGGCAAAGCCGCGCTACACTCCCCCATGTTCACTGGGCATACCATCCCCGCATAAAACCGGAACGCGACATGCAGCCATTAGTTACAGACACCATGCAGGAAACCATCAGGGCGCAGCTCCGCGAGCTTGAGCGCACCGAGAATGTCCGCATCCTCTACGCCTGTGAATCGGGCAGCCGCGCGTGGGGCTTCCCCTCCGCCGACAGCGACTATGATGTGCGCTTCATCTACGCCCATCCAACCGAGTGGTATCTGACGCTTGAGACCCGCCGCGACGTGATCGAGCGGCCGATTAACGATGATCTCGACATCAGCGGCTGGGACATCCGCAAGGCACTCAACCTCTTCCGCCGCTCCAACCCGCCGCTCCTGGAGTGGCTCCAGTCCCCCATCGTCTACATGCGCGCGCCGGGTTTCGTCGAGCGGATGCGGGAGCTGATGGTCACGCACTATGATCCCCGCGCCTGCATGCACCACTACCTGCAGATGGCGCGCGGAAACTACCGCGAATTTCTCAAGGGCGAGCGCGTGAGAACCAAGAAATACTTCTACGTGCTGCGTCCAGTCCTCGCCTGCCTCTGGCTGGAGCAGAGCCGAGGCCCCGTACCGACCCTCTTTCAAACGCTGGTGGATACGCTTGTGCCTGACGGTGAGCTACGGGATACGATCAACGGGCTGGTGGAGCGCAAGCGTAACGACCGTGAAGTGGCCGACGGCCCCCCGATCCCGGTCTTCAACGAGTTTCTCGAAACGCAGCTTTCACGCCTGACGCAGAGCGCCAGGCAGCTCCCCAAGGCGGACACCAGGGATGTCGAGGAACTCGACGCCTTCTTCCGCGCCACCATCGGGTATAGGGATGCCGGAACCGCTTGCCGGGGATCTCGCGATTCTCCAGGGAATCCTGCATAGGGGCACAGCATAAGCACGTGGTACAGCAACTGCAAGGTGGGGCAAGCGTCCCGCTTGACGCAGTGATGGAGCGTGCCTCGATAAGTCCGACAAGTCCGACACGTCCGACCTGTCCGACCAATCACACCGATCCTTCCACCCCCCCTCACCATCCCCACCCCGCGCCTCCTCCGTGCCTCCGTGCCTCCGTGAGAAAAGAACAGCAGGCATCCACTCCCAACCCTCGTCTTGGCGTACTTGGCGTCTTGGCGGTTCAAAACCCTTCCTGCTTTCCTGCTTGCCTGATTCAAATACCAGTCACACCCCCCCGCATCGCCAGGCGACAACACCATTGCCCGCAGCGGCCACACAGTGTAGAATAGCGGCACATTACATGCATCATCCGCGCCCCTGGCGGCCTGAGGCGAGACATGAAGAAGACGAACCGATTCGACGAAGACCAGCCGTTCCTGCTCCGGAAGTTCCGCGAGCCGGTGCTCGACCCCTCCACCGGCATGACCAACGAGGAGATCCGCCAGGCTCTCGCGGCACGCGTTTCCGACTGGGACGACCTCCCGCGGCCGGTCGGCAAGGCGCGTGTCTTCGAGTTCATCTGCGACAACATGGCCATCGCCATCGGCCCGCACGACCTCTTCCCCACCTTCGCCTGCCACAACCGCCACCGGCGTCCATTTGATGTCGTCAAGAACCACTGGGACGGCATCCTCAATCAGCGGCTCAAACACTGGAACGACATTCTCGAGGGCAACCGCGTCGGACGCTTCATGCTGTGGAAGGACTTCGACCACTCGGTGCCGGACTGGGACGACACGCTGCGCCTCGGTTTCGCGGGCATCCTCCGCCGCGCCATGGAGGCCAAAGCGCAGCACGCGGCGAACGGCACGCTCGACGACGACGCGCGCGCCTACTTCGACGGCATCGAGATCACCTACCGCTGCATCCACCGCACCCTCACGCGCTTCGCCGACCTCGCCCGCGCCGAGGCGGCCGCCGAGGACGACCCGCGCCGCCTGCGTGTCGCCGCCAGCATCGAGGCCGTGCGCGACCGCGAGCCGCGCAGCATCTACGAGGCGCTCCAGTTCATCTACCTCTACTTCATGTTCAGCGAGCATATAGACTTCATGCAGGTGCGCTCGCTGGGCAACATGGACCGGCAGCTCATCGGCCTCTACGAGGACGACCTGCGCACCGGGCGCGACACCGAGGAGGGCGTGCGCGAGTGCTTCGACTACTTCTTCATGCAGTGGATCTCCATCAACAACTACTGGGGACAGCCCGCCTACCTCGGCGGCACGAAGGCCGACGGCTCGACCGAGATCAACGCGCTCTCGTATCTCATCCTCGACGAGCTCGGCAAGCTGCGTGCCATGACGCCGAAGTTCCAGCTCAAGATCAACCACAACACGCCCAGGGCCTTCCTGCGCCGGGCACTGGCGATGGTGCGCGACCACAACGCCAGCCTCGTCTTCATCTGCGAGCCCGGACTCTGGCGCATCCTCATGGCTCACGGCGCCTCCGCCGAGGAGGCCCGCACCTGCGATATCCGCGGCTGCTACGAGGCCGGCATCCTCGGCAAGTCCAACGGCACCGGTTCCGCCCACATCAATCTCCTCAAGGCCATCGAGTTCGCCCTGAATAACGGCACCGATCCCGTGAGCGGCACCAAGGCCGGCCTGGAGACCGGCGAGGCCGAGAGCCTGGCCACCTTCGACGACTTCTACGCGGCGGTATGCCGCCAGATCGGGAAGACCGTTGCCGACGGCATCACCTACACCAACGAGTACGAGCCCTGCCTGGAGCAGGTCAATCCCGCCAACGTCTTCTCGCCGACCATCCGCAACAGCCTGCGCACCGCCAGGGACGGCTTCGCGCGCGGGTGCGTCTACAACAGCACAGGCATCCTCTTCATCGGCGCCGCCACCGCCGTCGATGCCCTGCTCGCCGTGCGTAAATACGTCTACGAACTGGGCGTGGTCTCGCTCGCCGAACTGCGCGACATCCTGAACCGCAACTGGGAGGGCGCCGAGAAGCTCCGCACCCGCATCCTCAACGATCCGCTGAAGTACGGCAACGGCATACCCGAGGTGGATGCCTTCGCCGCCGACTTCTGCCACACCTTCGCCAGCTTCGTCAACGGCGTGCCCAATGCGCGCGGCGGCTGCTACCGCGCCTCGATACACACCGCGCGCCAGTTCATCGAGCTCGGCAAGCGCACGGGAGCCACGCCCGACGGACGCGCCTTCGGCGACGAGATGTCCAAGAACGCCTCGCCCACAATGGGCATGGACCGCCAGGGCGTCACGGCCCTGATCCGCTCCATGACCACGCTCAACCCGCTGGACTTCCCCGGCGACTTCCCGCTCGACGTCATGCTGCTCCCCGCCACGGTACGCGGCGAGGAGGGCCTCGAGGCCATGGAGGCGCTCGTCAAGACCTACATGGAGCGCAGCGGCTGGGCGATCCACTTCAACATCTTCTCGCCCGAGGAACTCATCGAGGCACAGAAGCATCCCGAGAAGTACGAGGGCCTGCAGGTGCGCGTCTGCGGCTGGAACACCCGCTTCAACGACATGGACAAGCGCGAGCAGGACGCCTACATCGCACGCGCCCTGAACATCGCCGACTAGCAGCCTGCGCCGCGCACCGCGCCGCCCAGCCTTCCGGCAACATGGAGTGTTGACTTGTTGCGAATCCCTGCTGCTTTTTGAATCAGGAACTCATGAAATCAGGAATATGTTTGTTGAGGCCGCGCATTCTTGCATCCTTCCTGAGTTCCTGATTAATCCGCGCCTGGAAAAAAATCACCAGTCCCAATAACGCCCACCCGATGAACGCCAGCACGCCCATCCACGGTATTGTCTTCGACATCCTGAAGTTCGCCATCCACGACGGCCCCGGGATCCGCACCACCGTCTTCCTCAAGGGGTGTCCGCTCAACTGCCTCTGGTGCCACAATCCGGAGTCGAAGGACGCCCGCGTGGAGATCTCCTACCTCGCCACCAAGTGCGTCGGCTGCGGTGCCTGCGTCGCCGCCTGCACCCGCGGCTGCCACCGCCTGACCGATGGCATGCACATCTACGACCGTACCGCCTGCGTGCGGTGCGGCGGCTGTGCCGAAAACTGCTACGCCCGCGCCATCGAGCAGGTGGGACGTCCGCGCGAGGTTGGCGAGGTGCTGGCGGAGGTGCTCAGGGATCGTCCCTTCTACGAGACCTCCGGCGGCGGCATGACGATCTCCGGCGGCGAGCCCATGGCGCAGTTCGAATTCACGCGCGAACTCCTTGCCCGCGCCAGGGCCGAAGGCCTCCACACGGCGCTCGACACCTGCGGCTTCGCGCCGCAGGCACGCTACGCCGAACTGCTGCCGCTGGTCGACCTTTTCCTCTACGACATCAAGACCACCAATCCCGACCGGCACCGCGAGCTGACCGGCCGTCCGCTCGACCTGATCCACTCCAACCTGCGCTTTCTCTCCGGCGCCGGTGCGCGCATCTTCCTGCGCTGCCCGCTCGTGCCCGGTGTCAATGATAGCGACGCGGAACTCGCCGGCATCGCCGTACTGGCCAGCGAGCTGGAGGGTGTCGAGGAGGTCAACGTCGAGCCCTACCATCCGCTCGGCGTCTCCAAGACCGAGCGGATGGGTTATGCCGAAGGCTACTCCGCCCCCATCCCGCCACCGGAGTATGCGCAGAAAATGACCGCCAGAATCGCCGCGCTCACGGCGAAGACGGTGCGGAGAAGCTGACACCGCAGAAACAGATCAATGCCCCCCACTTTGTCGCGAGCTTTGTCGGTAACTTTGTCGGAGGTAACAGGGAAAGCCCACGCGGAGGTGCGGAGACGCGGAGAATTTTAACCGCAGATTGGCGCAGATTGGCGCAGATTTGAATGGGGTGTCTCAGACTAGGATTCAGGGGCCGCCGCCCTGCAGGGCGGCGGCAGTAGCAGTAGGCAGTGGCAGGGACGATTATTGCGACCACACAGTGGCTCGCAATTTAGAGGGTAAAAGCGCTGCGCTGCCCTTCCGCCGCCCGGTGGCAAAACATCTCCCGCACCTTGTCCCCACGCCTTTGTCGAAAGAATCGATAGAGTCGATGGATTCGAATGATTCGAATCTTTCGGCTTGCTCGATTCTTTCGATTCGCTCGACCAACCAGACCACTCCTTCCTCTCACCCCTCGCCATCCCCACCCCGCGCCTCCTCCGTGCCTCTATGCCTCCGTGAGAAAAGAACAGCAGGCATCCATTCCCAGCCCTCATCTTGGCGTCCTTGGCGCCTTGGCGGTTCAAAACCCTTCCTGCCTTCCTGAGTTCCTGATTCAAAGACCAGTCGCAGCATCCGCATCTCTCATGATTCCGCGCGGAGCACCCACCAATCACAAATCTAAAATTAAAAATCTAAAATTCCCCTTGGCGCCTTGGCGGTTCAACCCCACCAACCACCCACCACTCACCACTCACTACTCACCACTCACCCCCACCAAATCCCTGCTGGCCTTTCGTCCACATGCGGTGCTACACTCCACTACACCTACCAGCGGGCGAACCGCCCGCAACCGCACCCATGCCGCCCGCATACCAGCCACCAGCCAGCACCGCTCCCCTGCTGGAGATCGGGAATCTCACCATCTCCTTTGCGGGCGAGGCGGGATGGGTGCCGGTGGTGCGCTCGCTCTCGCTGACGGTAGCACCGGGCGAACGCGTGGCGCTGATCGGCGAGAGCGGCTGCGGCAAGAGCATGACCTGTCTGGCCGTCGGCCGCCTGCCCCCTACCGACCAGGCGTGCCTCGGTGGCCGCATCCGCTTCGAGGGCGCCTCGCTGCTCGACGACCCCGCCGCCATGGCGCGGCTGCGCGGTCGCCGCTTCGCCTACGTCTTCCAGGATCCCTCCGCCAGCCTCAACCCCGTCATGCGCATCGGCGACCAGCTTTCCGAGGCCATGCCCACCGGCCACGACGATGACGGTACACCGCCGGTACCGCGCCACGCGCGTCACCAGCGCGCCATGGAACTGCTGGCGCGCGTTAAACTGCCCGACCCCGCCGCACTGCTGCGCGCCTATCCCTGCGAACTCAGCGGCGGCATGCAGCAGCGCGTCATGCTGGCCATGGCCCTCGCCGGCAGTCCCAGGCTGCTGATCGCCGACGAGCCTACCACCGCCCTCGATGTGACCACACAGGCCGAGGTGCTTAACCTGATCGACTCCCTCGTGCGCGAGAACGGCATGTCGCTGCTGCTCGTCACCCACAACCTCGGCCTCGTCGCGGGGCGCTGCGACACGCTGCATGTGCTCTACGTCGGGCAGGTCGTCGAATCCGGCCCCGTCGCCGCCGTGCTGCGCCATCCGGCCCACCCCTACACGCAGGGCCTGCTGCGCGCCGTTCCGCGCCTCTCCTCCGTCGGCAGCGGCGAGCTGCACGACATTCCCGGCACGGTACCCCCGCCCGCACAGCTTCCGCCCGGCTGCACCTTCGCGCCCCGCTGTCCGTACCGCGACACCGCCTGCGACGAAGCCCCCGCCTTGCTTCCCATTGACGCGCAGCGGCACTGCCGCTGCCACCATCCCCGGTTGCGGCACGGCGTACCGCCAGCCGCAACACCCCCGGAAGGCCAGCCATGATCCCTCTCGTCGCCGAGCATATCACGGTCAGCTTCACACGCCGCGGACGCGGCGCCTTCAAGGCGCTGGACGACGTCTCGCTGACGCTGCCGCCCGGTTCCGCCGTGGGTCTCATCGGCGAGAGCGGCAGCGGCAAGAGCACGCTCGCGCGGGTGCTGCTGGGGCTGATCCGTCCCGACGCGGGCACGGTACGGATCGGGGAGCGCACACTCTTCACCCCGTCGTATCCGCGCCCGGCGAAAGAGGTGCAGATGATCTTCCAGGACGCTACCGGCGCCCTCAATCCGCGCCAGACGGTCTTCGCCGCGCTGGCCGAGGTGCTGACGGTGATCCGCGGTCTCCGCGACGGTCGCGCGGCTCTGGCCGACCGCGTGACCGCACTGCTGGAGCAGGTGGGGCTAAGCGCCGACACCGCCGCGCGCTACCCGCGCGAGCTAAGCGGCGGACAGTGCCAGCGCGTCTGCATCGCGCGCGCGCTGGCGGTCGAGCCCGCGATTCTCATTGCCGACGAGCCGGTCTCGGCGCTCGATGTCTCGGTACAGGCCCGCATCCTGCGGCTGCTGCGCGATTTGCGCGAACAGCGCGGACTCTCCCTGCTGCTGGTGGCCCACGATCTGGCGGTGGTCGGGGCCGTCTGCGAACATGCCGTGGTGCTGCAGCAGGGCCGCGTGGTCGAGACCGGCACACCGGCCGAACTCTTCCGCAACCCGCAACACCCCTACACCCGCCGCCTGCTCAACGCCGTGCCGGTACTGGAGTAAGATGATGCGACAGAAACTCACACCATGGCTCTGCGCCGCCCTGGAAATCGGGGCTGTCGGCTTCACTCTCTGGCTGTGGTACTACGCGGCTCTCGCAATGAACAACCATGCACGTGTCGCGGGAGTCCCGCTACCGCGGATGATCGGGTGGTTCGTGTGGGCATCGCGGTACCGGCTCACGGTTCTCATCGGGCTTGCCTTTGCGTGCCTCGTGGTCGCGAAGACGACCCGGGGCACTGCCGCGTGGAATCGCGCCGTCGCACTCACTCTCGCAGGTCTTCTCCTGGGCTCCGCCATCATCTTCACGATATTCTCCATTTCCGTCGGCTCGTGTCTGTGCGATGGATGGAAACACTACTGATTCTTAGTAACCGCCGCCTCCCTCCCGGGATACGGCTTCAGTTCCATGTCCCTGGCAGACGGATGCGACGCGAGTTTGGCTAGACACCAATTGAATAGCGTCCGAAGATAGGCACAGCAATCCTGGCGAGCCAGGATGTGGCCGACATCAAGCTTGCCTATGATAGCAGCGCCATGCTCCACTTCCCGATAGCCTTTCCCTTTACCCTTGCAGCAATCCTTGAGGTCGTTCTTCGGATGCTGAATCTGCTCGACGTCGCCCGGATAATCGACAAGAGCAAGCCCCAGAACGCCGTTGGTCGCCTGACTGTCCGCAAAGAAGTAGGCTTCCAGCATCATCACCAGAAAATGGACGGATGCCCTGGATCGTTGCGCACCGGTTGCCAGTATGGTGTCTAGTGCTGTACGGTATCGAGCAAACACTCCTTGGACTTGGCTATGGCGATCCCACTCCAAATCATCAAGGACAATCACAAACCGCCCATCAGCCGCCTGCAGATATTTCCGTGCCGGCAAGCCAATATCTTCCGCATCCCTGTCGGGGATGGTCTTTCCGCATCCAACCATCTTCTGTGTCCGCTTGGGCGACGTGATCTGAGACCGTTGTCCGATTCGGCTAATGACCTTGAACGAGCACAATCCGGTAGATGACAGCGAGCGAAACAGCTTGGCAATGCCACTCTCCTCACCTTTGCCGGTGACAATCAGCCCGATCTGCCAATGCTCCCAAGTTGCCGCTGCCATCACACTTCTCCCTCCCGGCTCTGCCTGGCAAGCATTTCGGACATGTATAGGGAGCCGGCGGCATACTCATCCAGAAGGTCGGCCAGACCGGGGATTTCGCTGACGCGGCGCATACGCGTGCCATTGTTGTCGCTGAGTTCGCTAGCGATTATGTCGGACAGTTCGAACTGACTGATCAAGACCGGCGAATGGGTGGCAATCATCACCTGCTTGCCCCACTTCTCGGCAGCCAGTTTCACGGCCTCGGCAAAGACGGATACCGCAAAGGGATGGAGCGAAGTCTCCGGCTCATCGAAGATAAGGATGGAATTGCGATCACCCTCCCCGAAAAGGGCTGTCAGATGAATCAGCAACTGGATGTGCCCATCCGACACCCCGGATGCCTGGATCGGGCGCTCGCGTCCTTCCTCGACAAAACTGCAATAGACCGAATTAGCGCCGGTCTGCTCGAGCGCAAGCCCCTTGAACCGTGGAAAGGCCTTCCGCATGAAGCTCATTATGGTGTCATATCGTTTGTCCAGATCGCGCTTGTCATGAAGATTGCGCAAAGCCGACCATAGATTCTGCGCACGATCCCAGAGATACGTATGATAGCTCGATTCAGAACCATGCTTACGTAGATTGTATAGCGACATGGAGCGTGTGTAATAATAATGGACAGAGCGCAGGATGCGATCCAGACCCGCAACCGCAGTCGGCTTGTCGTTGAAGGAGACGTAGCGGGTGAAGGCAAGCCTTTCGGGCTCGCTCAACTCGAAGGGCAGCATTCCCTCGTCCTCGTTCAAGAAATCCGCTTTCGCGCTGCCGAGCGCGCGCTCAATCATGGGGATGTTGCGTCTCGTGTCAATCAGCGACTCGGCGGGGAACGGATCAATCCGTCCCGACGAGTAACTGAACTCGATGGTGTAGCGCGCCTCGTCGGACTCGATCTGGATCGTGATATGATCATCCGGGCCTGCGCCATCCCACAGTGTACCGATCCCATGACTGCGATCCGCCGACGCCGCATCCACGCCACGAATCGCGCAATCACGGACAAACCAAATCGCATCCAGGAAAGTCGTCTTTCCGGATCCGTTGGGTCCAAAGAGGACGTTGATTGGGTGAAACTCGAATTCAACGTCCGCTAGACAACGGAAATTCTTCACAGCTAATTTCAACAATCCGTTTGGCATGTTTTGGCTCCTCTGGAACAATGCCCGCCTTTCATGTCTATTCGGGCGACTTTCCATGGCGACGCTCGCCGACAAGGATCACGGGACGTCCGTGATCCCGGGGCATCTCTTCTTTGCTTTCGGGCCTGATGATCGGGTGATTGATCACATGAACAATATGACATGCCCGTCCTTTCCTGTCAATTATACCTCACACAGTCGCGTCGGAGTACCGACTTCAGTCGGAAGTCAATCAGGGCCTTCAGGCCCGTTAAACCCGTCTTTCATAACAAACACCCATGAGAACAGGGCTGAAGCCCCTGAACAACTTCCCTGAAGCGGTACTCCGACAAGGGGAAAACGGTTTGTCAACAGGTATAGGCGGTTCTGGTGGTACAGGCAGACAGGCCACCACGCTCCATCACTGCGGCTAGCCGGGACGGCGTCGCCCCACCTTTCATCCGCGTTCGGCCCACACTTCATGCTCTGCCTGCCCCACCCCTGTCACCAACCGATTACGGCCCACCCCCCGCTCCATCCAGCGCTTGACCTTGCCCACTCGCCCAGCTACTATTCTCTAAGATTAATATGCATAGATTCATGAGCAGAATGCTCGTCACATCGTTTCTGGTCACGATGCTTTGTGCTTGCGGAAGGCAGGGTTCCAATTTCACTGATCGCACACATGAAGCTAATAGGAGACATGGTGCAAGCCAGATTAACAACGCAACGCTATCGCAAGAGAGCGTATCAAACCTAATCAACAAGCTTACTTTCCAAGCGCCACTGCCTGCCAGTGCTGTAGATGTGTTTGGAAACAAGACGACTCTGTTCACGACAGTTGTCGACATCCGGTTCAGTTGTACCAAAGAGGACTTTCGGACGTTTCTCAAGTCTTCTCCTGTTCTTACAAATTGCCCTTCCAAAGACAATAGATGTGTTGTGAATACGATGTCAAGCAAAGCGTGGTGGCAACCCGACGCACTCACTTCTGTCATGGGGTTGAATCATACCTGGCCATTCGGATCGTCAACAGCCTACTGTCGCTTGATGATGGGCAACTCTGCGAGCGGAAGCAATGTCATAGTCTATATCTCGACAACAATTGAATAGGAGAAGCCAAGGCCGAAGGCCCGCTCGCAATCGGTTAGTGACAGGGGACAACACACTTTGTCTCAACACTTTGTCTCCGCACTTTGTCGAAAATTGCGGCCCGTGCGACGAAAGTGTGGTAACTACCGGGTTCAGCAGATCCAGGCGCCGAGGGCGGCGCCGGACAGCAGGAGCAGCACTGGCGACACCTTGCCGTGCAGCACGCCGGCGCAGACCACCCCCGCCACAAGCAGGGAACGCCATAACTGGCCCCATTCGGCACCTGCGGTGGCCGCTCCAAAAACATCCTGGCAGAGCTGCAGGGCGACCGCCATGATCAGGCCCGTGACGATCGGGCGCAGCGTGGACAGCACGCGGGCCATGCCGGGATGGTTGCGGTAACGCCGCCAAACTATCCCGAAGAGCAGGACGCAGATGAGGGAGGGCAAAATCAGCGCGAGGGTCGCGGTGGCGGCGCCGGCCAGTCCGGCCACGCGCCAGCCGACAAAGGTGGCGCAGTTGATCGCCATCGGGCCGGGTGTGGCCTCGGAAATGCCCAGGATGTCGACAAACTCCAGCTCCGTCAGCCACCCGCGCGCCAGCATCTCGTTGCGCACGAGCGGCAGCATCGCCATGCCGCCGCCGATGGTGAAGAGGCCGATCTTGGCAAAGACCAGGAAGAGCTTGAGCAGTTGCATCATCCTGCAGCCTCCGCGCGCCCGCGGCGCGTGACGATGGCCTGTATCAGCAGGGCCGCGACAATGCCGCCCAGGATGGCCCAGACCGGGTTGAGATCGCAGGCGAGCGTCAGTACCGTCACCGCCAGTCCGAGGAGCCAGGCTCCGAGCCTGCGCCAGCCGCGCCAGACAAGCCGCAACGCGGTGCCGAGCAGCAGACCGCACACGGCCGGGCGCAGGCCGGCGATGAAGCGCACCACCGCCGGGGAGTGCGCCACGCGGTCGAAGATTCCCGCTATCAGGAGAATCACAAGAAAGGGTGCCGTGACCGCGCCGAGCGCCGCCACCACCGCACCGCGCCAGCCGCGTAGGCGCTGGCCGATCAGCATGGCGGTATTGACCGCGATCACGCCGGGAATAGCCTGCGCCAGGGCAAAGAGATCGGCCACGTCATCGTGGGTGACCCAGCGGCGGCGATCCGCCACCTCGCGTTCCAGCAGCGGCAGCATGGCGTAGCCGCCGCCGAACATGCCGGCCCCCACGCGCACAAAGCTGGTGTACAGGCTGCGCAGCGGCACGCGCGGTGCCGGGGCATCATGTGCAGAATCATCCATCAGCAATCGTCTCCAGTTCCGCCCAGCGATCCACAAGCTTCTCGATGGCCGGCGGCAGTTCGGCCAGCCGTTGCCGCCAGTGGGCAAGCGTTTCGGGCGGCTGGCGGTAGGCTTCCGGATCCTGCAACTGCTCGTGCAGTTCACGCAGCTCCGTCTCCAGCGCCTCAATCCGGTCGCCGATGCCGGCCAGTTCGCGCTGCTCATTATAGCTGAGACGGCGCCGTGTGGCACGCCCGGGTGCCGTGGTGGCGGCGGCGGGCGTGGACGCCGGGGCGGCTTCGGGCGCCTTATCCTTATCCCCGGCATCCCCGGCGGGTGGCGGACGCTGCGCCAGCCTGTCGTCGTAGCCGCCGGCGTACTGGACAACCCTTCCCCCACCCTCCATCACCAGCGTGCTGGTGACGACCTGGTTCAGGAAGACGCGGTCGTGGCTGACGAGCAGCAGGGTGCCGTCGAAGGTGGCGAGCTGCTCCTCGAGCAGCTCGAGCGTCTCGATATCGAGGTCGTTGGTCGGCTCGTCGAGGGCCAGCAGGTTGCCGGGATCGAGGAAGA
>JAAYLN010000031.1 GCA_012521875.1 Lentisphaerota bacterium
GCCGGCGCCAGGGGCTGGTCCTCGAAGCTCAGCTCCGTATCACCGATGTTGAGGATCACGCGGTAGCCGCGTCCGTCCTGGCCGGTGACGCGGACACCGCGGAGCCCCTCTTCCAGTGCCAGCACTTCCGCCGCAGGTGCCTTGTTGCCTATGACAACGGCAGCGCCGAAGTCGAGGAGCGTTTCGTCCTTGTCGTACCAGTGCGGTGTCAATTGCAGCCCGATGCAGATCTCATCGCAGTGCAGCATGCCGCGCTCGGGATACCAGGGCTCGTGTCCGCGCAGGCCGATCTGCCGGTAGGGCGGGCGGTAGATTTGTATCTCGCCGCCATAGATGGCGCTCACCGTCAGCTTGTCGTCGATTGTCAGTTGCGCGCCCGTATCGCTGTAGTCGCGTGTGCAGTGGTTGAAGATGTCGTTGGGGATGTTGAGCTTGAGCCCCTGTACGCGGCTGAGGTGGCAGCGTTTGGGTGCCTTGGCGAATTGCAATGTCACAACGGTCGCGCCGTCCGGCAGTGCGGCGAAGGCGAGCGTCGAGATGCCCGTGTCCTCGCGGTCAATCTGTTCCGCCAGCATGCCTGCGGTCGCGTTGATGAAGCGTCCGGCGGTGACAAAACCGCCCTCGAGGAGCGTCTCGTGGTGCGACACAAGGGTGCGGGGGTGGTAGAAGCCGTCGCCCTCGATGTTGCTGGTCATGTTTGTGCGCCATTCCGCCATCGAGCTGTCGGCGGGAGGCACGCACATGCCCTGCGGCCACTCGCTGGCGCGCCAGGTGAAGGAGGCGAGGCGTCGGGGATCGCGCACGTAGCAACTGCCGTGGTATTCGTCGTGCCAGATGGTTAGCCGTTCGCGGAATGTAGGGTCGGGCTCGTAGCCGCCTGTACCATGAGGGGTGGCGAAGTCGTTGTGCCGCCGGCGCCAGAGCACCTCGTAGGCGATGTTGATGGCCCGGTCGCTCTCGAGGCGGGTGAAGTAGAGCGGGGAGCGCTCGACGAAGAGTTCGCAGCGGGTAGAGAGGAAGGTGCCGTCGCCGTTGGCCTCGATCTCGGTCCGGAGCTGCTGCAGCCAGCCGCGCTCGAGGGCGTCGCAGCGTTCGCCGAGGGTGTCGGCGGCCAGCATAAGGACCGGCAGCAGGTAGTCCTGGCAGTAGCAGTAGCGCACACGCGTATCGCCGCCGATGCGGAAGAGGCGTCCGTCATCGAAGATGCACATGCGTACCAGTTGCCATAGCTTCTCCATGTGCAGGTAGAGCGCCTCCGGCGCCTGCACCCCGAGCCAGCGGCAGGTGAAGTGCAGCATGGCGAGGTTGGAGAGTGTGATGACCATGTACCCTACGTTCTGGTAGCCGTGGTGGTTGCAGCCGTAGCTCTCGAAGAAGTTGGCGCCCACATGCCACTCCGAGAGCGGGCGGCCGTGGAATAGGCGCGTGGAATCCTTGTCGGACGGGATGGAGATGGCGTTGAGGAGCAGGTGCGTGCCCTTCTCGCGGTAGGCCGCCGCATCGGGGGCGTCGGGGTAGAGCAGCGCCGTGCGCCAGAGGATCGCGCCGTTCCACATGTTGCTTTCGGGGAGGTTGGGCGAGATGGGGTCGGCACGTACCTGGTACTCCTTCAGCAGCCAGTCCGACTCCGAAATCAGCATGGCGCGCATCTGCGCGTGATCCTCCGGTGTCATTTTATCCCAGATGGCCTCGACGCCGGCCATCATGCGTTCGACGCCGAGGGCGCTGATCCACGTGTGTCCCCAGCGGGTAGTGTCGCTGTCGGTAGTGTGGAAGTCGCCGGAGAGGTGCGAGGCCAGCGTATAGCGCAGCATCGCGAGGGAGCGCTGGAGCAGATCTTCGCGCGAGAGACCGCAGCGTTGCGTGTCGAGCTCCGGCTCGGCCGCGAGGGCGGCAAAGGCGCCCAGCGCCTTCTGCGTGGTCTGCATGCCCCAGCCGTTGGTGCCGTCGCCATAGTAGAGCAGGTCGGGGCGTTCGCGTGGTGCCTGCATCCACGCATGGGTCGAGGGTACCCAGCCCTCGAGCAGACGCAGGTAGTCGGTGCGCAGGTTCTTCATGGCGTTGCCTTTCTGTAGTGCCACTGGCGACCGGCGGTCGCCAAGAATAGTTCAGAGTCCCTACTTTGTCGCGAGATAGGATGAGAAGGCATTGAAAGATAAGGACCGTTCTCCTCTGCGAAATGTGGCATACTGACGCTTATGGTTTTAACATCGCCCCCATGGTGGGGGCAAACCACAAAGGACAGA
>JAAYLN010000263.1 GCA_012521875.1 Lentisphaerota bacterium
ACTTAAACGGTACTCCACCCGCCTACTCCCATTTTATGCCCGTACATCCATTCGCGGCGCTCCTTGGCGGCCTTGGCGTCTTGGCGGTTCAATCTCTTTGGGAGACGAGGATGATCCATCCGCATTCCGCCGCTCTCCACGCGCCCCCTGTCACTCAGCGATTTCTCTCAAGCCAAAAATCTATTTGCCAATGGCTTGATTCCTGCTATGATGCTCTCATCATGAAGAAAGGTCGCTTGAAATTGCATGGCAGTGTGGATCCGAGCGGTCGAAGTGCCGAACTCGAGCAGCTCGAGCGTTGCGTGGCGCGGTGCCAGGCGGGCGACCTGCGGGAACACATGCAACTGGCACGGAAATTCCGTCCGCTGATCCGCACGCTGGCGGAGAAGCGCGTCAATGATCCGTCAAACGTCAAGGAGATCAACCGCCTAAGCTCGCTTGGGCGTGAGGGTCTCTACGAGGCGGTGCTCGAATACAACCCGAAGATAGGCATCGCCCGCTTCCGGGTATTCGCCCTCGACTACATCGAACGCGCCATGGACAGCAAGCCCAAGGGCTTCTGGCAGCGTCTGTTCCGCAAACGGTTTCCACGATGACCCCGCCCCCGCGGCACCGCAGATAGGGATCAAGGGGGGGATTAATCAGAAACTCAGGAAGAATGCAAGAATGCGCGGTTTCCACAAAACATTCCTGATTTCATGAGTTCCTGATTGAGTTCCTGATAAAAAAAGCAGCAGGTATGTGCAATAAGTCAACACTCCCGACACCTGACACCGATACCCCGAAGACCTGCATTATCCAGCAGGCGCACCTGACGGATTTACCGGCGTTCCATGAGGTCTTCGATCCGGCGCGGCCGGTCGAGGTGGACATAGGCTGCGGCAAGGGACGCTTCCTGCTGGCCCGCGCCACCGCCAATCCCGGCATCCAGTTCCTCGGCATCGAGCGCCTGCTGCCGCGCGTGCGCAAGATCGACCGCAAGGTGCAGCGTGCCGGGCTCGACAACGTCCGCATCATCCGGCTCGAGGCGGCCTATACCCTGCAATACTTCATACCCGAGCATTCAGTCCAGCGCTTCTACGTGCTCTTTCCCGACCCCTGGCCCAAGCGGCGGCACCACAAGCGGCGGCTCTTCGACGAGGCCTTCCGCACGCTGCTATGGACGCGGCTCGTGCCCGGCGGCGAGGTGCAAGTGGCCACGGATCACCTCGACTACTTTGCCGAGATGCAGAACCAGCTTGACGCCGACCCACGTTTCGAGTCCGTGCCCGCCATGGAGCGCGCGCCGGAGGAGCAGACCGACTTCGAGCTGATCTTCCGCGGCAAGGGCTTTCCGATCGGCGCGGCGGGCTACCGCGCGTTGCCCTAGAATCCCAGGCTTAAACCGATCATGAAGCGGTGGTCGATGTAGTCGCGCATGGCCATCACGGTGCCATCAATCAGAAGCTCAAGATAGCTCCCCAGATGCTTGTTATAGGTAGCCGAGGCGCCCCAGACCAGCTCCCAATCGCTATCGCCGACAAAATTCTCCTCCACCGGACGCCGTATCGGGCGCTTGTCCTCACGCTGGTAACCGCCCATCAGATCGAAGCGGAAGGTGTAACCGTGCCAGACCTGGAGATAACGCAGCACGGCCAGCACGCGCTGGTCCCAGTATGGGGTCCAGTAGAAATCGCTGGGTTCGCTGGAGGTTATGGTTGAGAGGTCAACGCCACCCCAGATGCCGATTTCGGGCAGGAGTTCCCAGAACGACTTGCCCTGGATGTTGAAGAACGCGTTGTCGTCCTGGTAGCGCCAGTACTGGCAGTACATACTGACCTCCCAGGCGTCCGTCGCATCCAGGCTGCGTTGCCGCCGACGGAATCAAAGGGCATGGCCTTGACCGCCGAGGTCACCAGATCGCGCGCGTAGAAGACAAACAGCTTCAGGTTGTCGCGCGGCGCCCAGCGGGCGGCAAGGTCGCCGATGATCACGTTGTCGTCATCAGCCAGCTTGAACTCCTTGGTGCCGGGGTAGTCTTCCAGCTTGATTTTCCTGATATCCTCCTCGTCGTAGTCCGGGTCGAGCCTGGCGACTCCCAGCGATCCGGAAAGCGTCGCGCCACTGGCGGTACGGTAGGTGACTCGCCCGCGCGCCTCGCGCTTGAGCGCCTTGAAACGATAGCGTCTCAGATCCTTGTAGTTGTACTTGATGGCATTCCAGCGGGGACGGATAAGCTGCTCGATATAGCTCTTGAAATACTCGCCGGACACCTGCAGGTTGCGGTTGAGGTTGATCCCGCCGCGCACGCCGTAGCGCAGCACCTCGAACTGGTCATTGCCCTTGCTGTGCTCCACCTCGCCGCCGAAGAACGGATGCGAGATATAGATCCAGGGATCGGGATTGCCCTCCTGGTATTCATTGACCTGCTCGAACTCCTTCAGATCCGACTTGCGACCCTTGACAGCCTCGCGGGCGGTGGCATCAACCGGTGCCTCGGCCAGTTCCTGCCCGTCGGGCTCCTGCCCGCCCCGCACCTCATCATCCCGCCTGGTCTGCCTGCTGTCCGGCAGGCTATCGGCCGCCACCACCGAGGATGTCACCAGCGGGCGGACGTCACGCTTCGGGCGGTTGCGGAAGTGCGCCCGTGTCTCGACCGTGATCTTGCGCAGCAGATCCTCTGGGTAGCCGTCGCGCCTGAGCACATCCAGCATCTCCTCGGCCAGATGCGGCTTGTTCATGAGATAGGCCAGCTCGACCCGCGTGCGGCGCGCCATGAACAGGGGGTGATACTCATAGGCATGGCGCACGACATCGGCTCCCTCGTCGGTCCAGTCCGGCTCGTGGCGGCGCACCAGCAGGAGATTGTCGCCGGAGACAGTATAGCCGCTGACCATCTGGATAAAGCCGACATCATAGTGACGTCCCGCCTCGGCCAGGATGCTCTGCATCGGGTTCTTGATCGCTCCCAGATTGCAGGTGCTCTCCTGTCCGATGTCGCCATATGGATAGGCCACCAGCCGGACCGGGCTGGCATCCTTCCCCATCTCCCGGTGCAGGATCTCGCGGCTAAGCCGGAACTCGCGGCGCATGCGCCGGTCCCATTCGTTCATGGATTCCAGGCGCTTCTTTTCCGGCAGCCAGAGACGGTTGGGCAAGGGTCTCCGGATGTCCCTGCCCTCCTCATCGGCCGGCATATCCTCGTGCGCGGCATAGAGATGGCTGCCGATAACCCAGTGGCCGGAGGCGCCATATTCGCGGATCTCGCCCCATCCGGCCATGGCGGGCACGTACTCCTCCTGCGGCTGGGTAATCACGAACATGCCGAACGGCACGCCGAACTCCTCGGCCAGGGGCGTGCCCAGCGTGGGCGGCGCGCAGACCGTCGTCGAAGGTCACCGCCACGTACTTCACGGGTTCCGCATATTTCTGAAGCTTCCTGCTGCCCTTGAACTTCCTCTCGCCCGTGATGCCGTAGCGTACCTTGTCGATCTGGCGGGCGACCCAGGGCACCTTCTCCTCGGCCGGCGGATCCTGGCGCCGCTCGCCAGGCTTGAGCCCGACGACCTTGGGAATATCGGCCGGCGAGATTAAAACGAAGCCCTCGCGCTTGAGCGCGGCGAGGTGCTCATGCAGACGCCGCGCCGAAGGCCGCCAACAGTCCGACGCTGAAGACAACGCTGGCCAGCCAGGCCGCGCCCGCCGCCCAATTCATCGGTAACCGCACATGCTCGGCGATAAACCGCCGCATGCCGAAACGCGGCAACAGCCAGTAATCAGCGAAGATCACCGCGCCCATCGGCATCAGGATCATGCCCCACATCGCCACGAATCCCATCAGCTTCATGATCACGACCGGGAAGATCGCGGTGACGCTGGCCGCGAGTCCAGTGCCCAGCGTAACCTTGGCACGCGATGCCTCGGGAACCAGCGCCTGGAAAGCGAGACCCGCGCGGTACAGCGTGGGGTTGGCCGTGGTCCAGCCGGCGATCACGACAACCAGCAGGCCCAACGCACCGCAGGCGTTGTAAGCCAGCGGACCGGGCAGCACGGCGGTATTGGTCGGATCGGCCTGAAGCTGAACCGCGTAGAGGGTCGAGGCTGCGATCCACGCCATGAAGTGGCCGAGGTACATCCCCGCCGCCGAAGAGAGCGCATACCACGATTTACGGGCGAAGCGGAAAAGCGAGAGGTCGGCCATGCCGATATGCCAGACCATGTTGCAGAACCAGGAGAAAAACAGCACATGCCAGAACGTGAACTTCACCTGCCCCGGCTGCGGTTCGCCGCCGGTCCAGATGCGCGTCGAAGCGATCTCCCAGAAGTTGTCGAGTCCGGTCACGCCCATCTTGCGAAAACCGATCACGCCGAAGACCACGAACATCACGACCATCAGCGGTGCGACCAGATTGGCGAAGGCAGCCACGACCCGGTAGCCCTTCACCGCCGCAATCGAAAAGAGCACGCCGGTCGCCAATACCGCCACAATCCAACCGAAGCCGGTCGGCAGGGTGTCGCTCAACTCCGGCATGCGGAATTTGAAGAAGACCCCCAGCACCGTGGCCGACACCGTGATCATCGCCCCGGCTTGAACCGTGAACATACGCCGTTGACGATGTTATTGAACACCACCAGTCTGCGGCCGCAGATCTTTTCGAGGTGGTAGTAGAGCGTCAGCCGCACGCGCGTGGCGATCGGCGCAGTGAAAAGCGTCCAGCTCAGTACGGCCAGCAGATTGCCAACAAACAGGCCGGCAAAAAAGTCGAACGCACTGACCCCCGCCGCGAGGAAGAGCGGCCCGATCATCAGCTCCGTCCCGGCGACATGCTCGCCCGCGAACTGCCCCACATAGCTTTTCAACCCCAGCCAAGCGTGCTCCGGAACCGGCTCCCGCTCATATTCGGCCCCCGAGCTTGTCTCTCCGGCCTCTTCCCGTGCACCCCTTCCAATACTCTGCTTGATTTTGCTCCATCCCAATTGCATCGCGGTCGCCTTTCATCATTTCTGTTCGATGCCCGGACTCTTCTTCCCTTTCTAATTCAGATCGAGAAGTTGCGAGAGACACTTCACAAGTGGTAGAAAAAAATCTGGAAATTGATCCGGGGCTTGAGGAACCCATTCATTATCGCTGATGCTGGCCTGAAGGGTCTTCCCAGGTTTCAATACACTGGTCATGGCGTGGAGGACGGCCTTGCCCTCATTTTGCCCCTTCGAGCCCAGTTCTGATCCGGGCGGAATCGCGTCTTTGGTGTTCTTAACGACTTGAATAAAATCGCCAGCCTTTTTATGCAGGACTGGATAAACACCTTTCGCCCGTTGCAGGAGGAGCGTTTCTAAAGAGCCGCTGCTCTGATTGTCGGGCATAACGAACACGCCAAACGGACATGTGCCTGTGGTACAAACGCCGACATGTGAAGGGAACGAGTACGTCCCGAGTAATTCATTGTCTTTACTTTTTTCGCCCCACTCAGTTTTCAGTTTATCAAATTGCTTAGGCAGATTGCTGTCTGCATCCAAAATGAAACCAATCGATGACGGGCGAATATCAGTTTTGTCCAGAATTACAATCGCAGAAGACACCCCCCCCAACAAGCTTGGAGTCACCTCCAGTAGAAATCAGAACCACACACTGTTCGTCTTTGACATGGAAAGCAGGAACGTCAGAGCGTTTGTGGATATCACGCTCTTCGTTTGTTGGGAATGTCTTAGGAACTAACTCTCGAACCTCGGACGGGATGTTTTCCGAGGGGTTTTCCGGGTTATCCAATTTTCTCTTCTGTTCAAAACCGAAAGCGCTGAGTAGTCTCTGAACAAAAGCAAGGTCGTGTGCACCTTCAACTGCGATGAGATCGACACGCATGGATTACCTGATCTCCAAGCCACCATGAACCCGAAGGTCTGTCAGCAGGTTATAGTTCAACCGTTTAGCGAGATGATCTTCTTTGCTCAGACGGTACGTGACAAATTCATCGAGCGTCTCTTTTGCAGATAAGAGCACAGCATCTACAGCCTCAAGGCTGTGAGTTGTTGCAAAAATCTGAATGTGGTTCTCCCGTGCCGCCTTGAACAACCATTTCATGATCTCCGGCAAAACGAACGCATGGATGCCGCTCTCGATCTCATCCAAAAGCAAGAGGCCATTTTTGGCTGTAACGAGTCCCGTCACTATGAAAAGCACACGCTTCATGCCGTCTCCAAAAACCATGAGCGGCGCCTCGCCAAAATCCTTGTGTTCAACCCTCAGGTAAGGTCGGCGGTTTTCGGACGCAACACTGATACTCTCTATGCCGGAATCAAACATTCGCGCAAGTTCGAGAAGGTCTTTTTGTTGATCGACCTTCAACTTTGAATACTTGTCGGCGCAGCGTTCAGCAAAACGGTATTCGAATCCCAAAACTGCGGCCACAGGAAACGCGAATGAATTAGCGCGTCTCCGAATAAAGGGGACGTCTTGCCAAAAACGGCGGGTAACGGACTCCGCAACGGTCGATGAGCCGTCCTGAGCACGTATAGAGTCCAATTTGATCTCAATCCCCTCATAGGTTCCACCTGTTGCGGGATTAGAGTCTAGGGGTCGTTTCGCCAAATACCTAAGATCCTCTTCATCTGGCATACCGAAGACAGGTTGAACACTTGCCTTGACCTCTCGGACAGGACATGCCCCAGTACTGGAAAGCTGAATCGAACCAGAGCTACCAGTATCCGTTTGTTTCGTGTACGGGAACATCCACACCAAACAGTCGTTCAACGAATGGGTCGAAAACAAACGTGAACTTGTGTTTCTGGCGTTTGCTATTCTAGCCCAATCAGCCGGGTCTTCCGGATTACAAAAGGCTTGCAGGGCCTCAAGCACCGAGGTTTTACCTGAATTGTTGCCGCCGATCAAAAGGTTGAAGCGCCCCAGCCGCTCAAAAGTCATACCTTGAAGCCCACGGAATGCCCCGATTGTAAAGGAATTAAGATGGTAAGTACTCATTTTGTCTAACCCCGTACCAATCCACAAACACCGTCATCTTAGCGGTTTGAAGTTCAGACGACAATAACCGAAATCGGGCACCCATATCCTCTGCAATCCCCTCGACCGTGCCACACGGCGCTCACTCCTGCGGACGAGCAATCTTGAAGGTCCAGGCGTACTCGCAGGGCAGGGTGCCGGGATTGACCACGGGCGGTTTGATCGTGAGCGCCCCGTCGCTGCACGTGAACGTAACCGGCAAAGGACTGCCGAGCAGCGAAACCGAGTCGGCCTTGGCGATGTGGTTGACCACCAGCGGCGCTTGCGGCCAGCGCGCGCAGATCACGTAGAGGGCGTCCGGTTTCTGGGTGAAATAGACCTTGGTTTCGCGCATGTTCTTGGGACGGTGCCGCCAGGCGGTGGTGCCGTAAATCGCCTCGCCGTTGACGCTCAGCCAACGCCCCATATCAAGCAGGCGTTCTTCCATAATCACCGGGATGAGGCCGTCGGCCTGCGGACCGATATTGAGCAGCAGGTTGCCGCCGCGACTGACTTTCTCGATCAAGGTCTCCACGCACTGTGCACTGGTCATGTAGTGCGCGGTGGTCTCGAAGCGGTTGAAGCCGAACGAACCGCCGATGCCGCGGCACTCCTCCCACGGATGCGTGAACTGGGTGTCAAGCGAGCTACCCGAATGAACCAGATCGTATTCGGTCGTGTAGTGGTCGCCATGCTTGCCGCGCGTCTTTTTGCCCCAGCGGTCATTGACCACCACGCTCTCCTTGACCGGCGATTCGTTGTACAGCCAGGCCAAGAAATCGACGCTGCGCAGCTCTTCGTCGGAGTAGTCCCACTCGCCGTCGGCCCAGACTATATCGGGCTCATAGCGCGTGACCAGCTCTTTCATCTGCGGCAGGTTCATCTCCGCGACCCACCGGCTGATGTTTTCCTTGTAGAGCGGGTTGCCCCACTCGAGCAGCGAGTAGTAGAAGCCCATGCGCAAACCGGCCTGCTTGACCGCTGCGGTCAGTTCGCCGGCAAGGTCGCGGTGCGGCCCGAGCACCTGCGCGTTCCAGCGCGGGCTGAAGGCACTCGGCCAAAGCGCGAAGCCGTCGTGGTGCTTCGACGTAAGCACCACATATCGCGCGCCGGACTTCTTGAAGAGATCCGCCCACTGGACAGGATCAAAGTGCTCGGCGCGGAACTGCGTGGCGAAGTCCGCATAGGTGACGTTGGTGCCGTAGGTGCGGGCATGGAAGTTGGTGAAGGCCGCGTTGTTGGAGCGCATGCGGTTGTCGTAGTGCTCCGAATACTTGGCGTAGACATTGGCCGCGTCGGTCGGCGCGTAGGCCGGTACCGAGTAAACGCCCCAATGGATAAAGATGCCGAACTTGGCCTCCAGCCACCACTGCGGGATCGGGCGTTTGTCGAGCGACTCCCACTCCGCCTTATACGGTTCCGCGCGCAACGCGAGCGCGGCACAAGCAATAAGAACACACGGCATCAAGTAACGTTTCATAGACACCCCCTTGTTGTTGAGTGTAAATCGATCCCAGTCATACAGGACACAACATAGCTTACACACCCCGGCCCATAGAAACAAGCCCCACGGCAGCGCATTTTACACGCGGATAGCATACAGCCTCGGCCACAGTCGTCTAAATACCTGTCCCTTAGTCGTCAGCATAATCCCTGTTGCACAAAAAGCGGCGCGTTGATACTATGCCGTTATGTTCTTCAAGTGTCATAGTACCAGCGTTTTGCATTGGGTTGCACGGAGCGTGCGGTTGGCGATGGCTTTTTGCCTGTTCGCGCTGACCGTTCTCCAAGGACTGATGTTTTGTCTCTGTGCCCCGGATCCCGACGGCTGCGGCGGACATTGCCACGACTGCGGAACGCCGCCTGCCCCGTCTGAAACGCATCTCGAACACCTCTGCAACCACCTGATTTTTGAAGGCCCGCCACCGGGCGAGCCGGTGCCTGCCGCAGTCAAAGAACTGAACGGCCTGCCACTGGCTCTCGCCGCAATGCCGCCTCCTGCCTGTGCGCCTGTCGCGCCGCAGACCGCGCCGCGATGCCACAGTGATCGACCGCCGGGGGTACCGGCACCGCAACTTCTCTTTCTCGCGCGCTCGACGCAATTCCTCTGCTGAAACCTCCCTGTGACGGATCTCTCGTCTCCCGCCGCCCGTTCGGGCTCGGCGGAAGTTACCGAACGCCGTTTCACACGAGGAGGTTTTCATGTTCCGCATTGTCCAACGGAGCCTTTCCGTTTCGCTCATATTGTCCATAGGCGCCGGAATCTATGCCGGCTGCCGCACTGTCGCCCCCGCGCCGATCGACTGGCCGCACGAGGCCGCTGTCTGGTCGGACGCCGTCACGAACCGCGTCACGCTCTCGGCTGCGTCGGCACGCGACCTCGCGCTGATCCTCAACCCCGAGATCAACGCGCTGCGTCTCAGCCGTCAGAACGCCGAGCGCGAGGCGCTCGCCGCCGGCTGGCGGGAAGATCCCGCCTTTGATCTGGAATCGCTGCGCATACTGCGCGGCGGCCCGCACCCTTGGATCCTCGGCAGCGGCTTGCGCTTCAGCCTGCCGCTGACCGGCATCCCCGGCCTCGAAAAGCGCGCCGCTCTCGCCTACGCGCGCGCCGATGCCCTGGCCGTGACCGCCGCCGAACGCGAGCTGCTGGCGGAGGTCGGGCAACGCTGGCTCGCCTGCGCGACCGACGCCCGCAACGCCGCCGCGCAGAAAGCCTATCTGGCGCGCCTCGCCGAACGCGAGCGGCAGGTCGCCGCGCTGGTGGCGGTCGGCGAGTTGCCGCCCGACGAGCGCGAACGCCTCGCGCAAGAACGGCTGGCGCTGGAAACGACCTGCCCCTGTTGTTCAGCCGAAGCAATCGCACGCCGACACGCTCTGTTGCGTACGCTCGGCCTGCATCCCGACGCGCCGGTGGAGCTGGATTTCGCGGCCGCGCCGCAACCCGACGCGCTGTACGCCGCATTCGGTGCTGCACCCGCGACCGACCTGGATCTTGTACGCCATCCGCGCGTGCAGGAACGGCTGGTGCGTTTCGAGGGCAGCGAAGAAGCGTTGCGTGCCGAACTGCGTCGCCAGTATCCCGAACTAGAGATCGGCCCACAGTTCGGACACGAAGAAGGCAGCGCACGCGCGGGTGTGGGCGTGGGTTTCACGTTACCGCTCTGGAACCGCAACCGGCAGGCTATCGCCGAGGCCGAAAGCACCCGTGACTCCTCGCGTTTCGAGGCGGTCGCGGAGTGGCGCACGTTGGTCGCGGAGTGGCACGAAGCCCGTGCCGCGCTGCAGGCCGCCGAGACTCTGGAACGACGCTTGCGCGAAGAGCGTCTGGCCTCCGCACGGGCGGCAGCCGAACGCGCCGAGCGCCTCTACCGTCAGGGCGAAGCCACCCTGACCGAACTGATCGCGGCCGAAGCCGCCGTCTATGACATCCACGAAGCGTGGATCGAAGCCGAACGCGGATTGAACGAAGCCCGTATCCGCCTCGCGCTGCTGTATGTCGATTCTTCTACCGAACCCGATCCCAGGAGGACACCATGAACCGTTTTACTTTCACCACTTTAATTGCCCTGTTGTTGGCCACGTTCTGGCTGACCGGTTGCGGGGAGCACGCACATGACCACGAACACGGCGAGACGTGCGAAGAACACGCGCATGACGAGACGTGTGGAACGCACAACGCTCAAGCCAAGGAGCATGAGCATGACGAGACGTGCGACCATGCCCACGGCGAAGAAGCCTTTAGAGTGCCGGAGAGTGCCCAGCGTCTGCTTGGGTTGAGTGTCGTGACGGCGATGCCGCGCCGCGTCACCGGCACCGTGCGCTTCCCCGGCCGCTTCGAGTTGATGCCGGACGCGCGCCGCGCATACAGTGCGCCACTGCCGGGCGTGATCGAGGTTCGCGTCCGCACGCCGCAGCGTGTCGCCGCCGGCGAAACGCTCTTCACGCTGCACGCTCCGGAGTGGGTGCGAATGAACGGCGAGGTGCGCGATGCTGCGGCCGCGCTCACGCTGCTCAAGGCTGAAAGCGAGGCGTTGCGCAAACGGCTGTCGCAGCTTCGCGAGGCCGGCGTGCGCCATGCCGAACTGGAACAGCAACTCGCGGTTAAGGAGGCCGAAGCCGCACGCGCCGAACAGACGCGCCAGAACGCCGAGGCCGCACGCGCCGCCATTCTGGCGCTTTGCCGCGAGCAGGATGGCGTGTTGACGGTCGTCGCCCGCGAGGCGGGTGTGGTTGAACGGGTACCCGTCGCCTCCGGCGCGTGGGTCGATGCCGGTGCCGAGGTGGCGGCAATCGTACGCGCTGACCGGCTCTGGTTTCGCGCCGACGGCATTCCGGCTGAGTTGGTGCGGGTGCGAGACGGCCAAGCCGGATTTGTCGAACCGGTCACAGCGCACACGGGACAGCCGCCTGCGGCCGGACGCATCGAACTGGGGTTTGCCACAGACGACGCGACACGCATCCATCCCGTGTATCTGACATCGGATGCTTGGCCGGCTTGGGCCGGGCCGGGCCGGGCGGGCGTGTTGAACGTGGTGATCGCGGAAAGCCCACCGGAACAGATCGCCCTGCCCGAAGCGTGCGTGGTGACGGACGGTTTGCAGTCGATCGTTTTCGTGCATGACCCGCATGACGCGCAGCGCCTAATCAGACGGGTCGTCACACTCGGCGCGTGTGACGGCGATTGGGTGGCGGTCGAGGGCGTGGCCGCCGGCGAAGTCGTAGTGTTGGACGGCGCATACGAGCTGAAGCTGGCTGCGCCTTCATCCGGCACCACGCAGCGCGCGGCGGGGCATTTCCACGCGGACGGACAATTTCATGAAGGCGAGCACTGAGACGTCAGGAGGAAACCCTCATGTTGAAGAAACTGATTAATTTTTGTTTGGAGAATCCCTGGCTGACGTTGGCCGTGACCGCGATCATGGTGACGCTGGCTGTCGTGGCGGCACGGCGTCTGCCGGTGGATGTCTTCCCCGAACTCAAGGTGCCGCGCGTGGTGGTGCAGACCGAGGCCGGCGGACTGACGGCTGAAGAGGTCGAGCAGTTCGTCACGGTGCCGATCGAATCCGCCATGAACGGCCTGCCCGGCGTAAAGGCGGTACGCTCTTCGTCAGGCAGCGGACTTTCGTTCGTGTGGATCGATTTCGACTGGGGCACGGATCTCTACCGCGCGCGGCAGATCGTAGCTGAACGGCTCAGCACGGTACGCGCCCTCTTGCCGGAGGAGATCGAGCCCGAAATCACGCCGATCGTTTCGGTGACCGGCGAGATCATGATGCTGGCGCTGACCAGTCCCGACGGCACGGTGTCGGCGCTGAAACTGCGCCAACTCGCCGAATACGAACTGCGCACCCAACTGATGGCGATCCCCGGCATCGGCCAGGTGGTGGTGATCGGCGGGCGCCTGCCCGAGTTTCAGGTCAATGTCACCCCAGAGCGCCTGGCCGCGTACGGTGTCACGCTCAACGATGTGATCGAGGCCGCCACCGCGTCGCACACCATGGCCAGCGCGGGATATCTGGCGGACGTCAAGGGGCAGGAAATCCCGCTGCGCCAAACCGCCCGCGTCGAGACGATCGACGAGCTGCGGCGCGTACAGGTGCCGGTCGACGACGGACGCGAGCTGCGCCTCGGGCAGGTGGCGGACGTCAGGCTGGGCGGTGCGCAGCGACGCGGCTCGGCCTCCTACAACGGGCATGACGCCGTGGTGCTCGCGGTGCAGAAGGCGCCCGGTGGCAACACACTCGAGTTGACCGACCGCATCGAACAGGTGCTGGACGCTTTCGAAGCCTCCCGGCTGCCGGCCGGCGCTGTGCTGCATCGCGACGCCTACCGTCAGGCCGACTTCATCCGGCTCTCGATCGACAAGGGCGGGCTCATCGTGCGCGACGCCGCGATCATCGTGGTGCTGGTGCTGGGGTTGACGCTGTTGCGCGTACGCACCACGCTGATCACGCTGCTGGCGATGCCGCTTTCCATGGCCGTCGGCCTGCTCTTTTTCCCGGCGCTCGGTCTGGGCGTCAACATCATGACGCTCGGCGGACTGGCGGTCGCGGTAGGCGACGTGGTGGACAATGCGATCATCTTTGTGGAACTCGCCTGGCGGAAGCTGGATGAAAACGCGCTCCGGCCGCCGGAAGATCGCGTACCCAAAGCGACCGTGTTGCGCGCGGCCGGTGCCGAAGTGTTGCAGTCCGTCACCTTCTCGACGCTGATCATCGTGCTGGTCTTTTTGCCGCTACTGTTCCTCTCCGGTTTGGAAGGACAGTTCTTCAGACCGCTGGGCATGGCCTATCTGCTAATATTCGGCGCTTCGCTGCTGGTGGCGCTCACGGTGACGCCGGTGCTCTGCCTGCTGCTCTTTTCACGCTCACGGCGCATCCGCAAAGATCAGAATGAAAAAGCGAAAGTCGATGGATTTACGGTGAGAGTGCTCAAGGCCTGCTATCGACCGCTGCTGTATTTCTGTGTGCGGCATGCGTGGCTGGTGTGCCTCACGATGACGGGCGTCACCCTCGGCGCGCTCTGGCTGGCGTCGACCTTCGGCACCAGTTTCCTGCCGCCCTTCCACGAAGATTGCTACACCGTTTTCGTGAATACGCCGATCGGCACCTCGCTGGAGGAGACCGAGCGCGTGACGCAGGGCGCGATGGAGGAGATTCAGCGTATCGAAGGCGTCAAGAGCGTGACGCGCCGCACCGGCCGTGCCGAACGCGATGAGCACGCCGAGCCGGTCAGCGCTTCGGAATTGCTGGTGCGCGTGGACATGCAAGCCGATCCGCTGAAATTGCGGAACGCGATCAACGGCGTGATCCGGCAGATCCCCGGCGTGGCGACAATGATCGGCTACCCAATCGCGCATCGCATCAGTTCGGTACTCTCCGGCACCGAGGCCGAGCTGGCGATCAACGTCTTCGGCGATGATCTGGCTACGCTGCGCACCGCCGCCGCCGCAGTCAAGCAGGTGCTCGACACCCTGCCGCAGGTGGCCGACGCGCGCGCGAACCGCGAGATCATGGTGGACACCCTGCGCATCCGTTACCGCCTGGATGCGCTGGCGCGTGCCGGGCTGACACTGAAGGACGCCGGCGAACAGGTCTCGGCGGCTTTCGACGGCGTGACCGCAGGGCAGGTCGCGCGTAACCAGCAACGCTGGGACATTGTAGTGCGGCTGGATGAGACCCAGCGCAAGGAGCTGGCCGACGTGGGCGCATTTCTGCTCACCGCGCCGAACGGCGCACGCGTGCGGCTGGACGATGTGGCGGATGTCTACCGCGAAGAGGCCTCGAACCTGATCGTGCGCGACAACACGCGGCGCAAGGCGTTGATCTCCTGCAATGTCGCGCCCGGTTCCAACGTCGGCGATCTGGTCGCGGCGCTGCGCGAGCATGTCGAACCGGTGGTTCACGCCCACGGCTGCACCGTCAGCTACGGCGGCAGTTACGAAGCGCAGCAATCCGCATCGCGGCGGCTGACGTGGTTGGCGCTGGGATTGCTGCTGATCATTGTCCTGCTGTTGGGTTACGCATTGGACAGCTTCCGCGCCGCGCTGGTGGTGCTGGTGAATCTGCCGCTCTGTCTGATCGGCGGCGTAATGGCGATGCTGATAGCGGCGCCCGCGCCGCTTTGGGCCAACCTGCGGGCACTGGTCTGCGGAGACGGCAACTATGTCGCGCCGGTGCTCTCGGTGGCGGCGATGGTAGGCTTCGTAACCGTGGCCGGTTTCGTCATCCGCAACGGGTTGCTGTTGCTCAACCGCTACCGCAGCTTGCAGGCGCAGGGATACAGTTTGCACGAAGCGCTCATCGAAGGCTCGCTCGAACGCATGGTGCCGATCCTGATGACCTCGCTGACAACACTCTTCGGCCTGGTGCCGATCGTGCTGGCGTACGACCAGCCGGGCGGCGAGTTGCTGGCGCCGCTGGCGATCGTGCAGTTCGGCGGGTTGATCAGCGCCACGCTGCTCAACCTGCTCGTGCTGCCGGTGGTCTGGCGCCTGAGCGCGCGGCGCACGGTACGCGCCGAGCGCGAAGGAGGAGTTAGGATTTAGGAGTTAGGAATTCCTAAATCCTGCGCGGCGTGCAGATGCCGAGCAGGCCGAGACCCTCGGCCAGAACTGGGGCGACCATCGCGCAGAGGCGGATGCGGCTGTCGCGCACCGCCGCATCGGCCTTGAGCACGGGCGAGCGCTGATAGAAGCTGCTGTAGGTTTGCGAGAGACTGAAGAGATAATCGGCCAGTACGCTGGGCTTGCAGACTTCAGCGGCGCGTAGCACGGTGGCCGGGAAGCGCATAAGCTGGAGCGCCAACGCCTTTTCTACCGGCTCGTCCAGCAACAGAGCGTTGGTGAGCGGGTCGCGATCCGGCACCTGTTCGGCATACTTGTCCAGCAGACTGCAAACGCGCGCGTAAGCATATTGGAGATAAGGGCCTGAGTTGCCTTCCAGCGCAAGGGCCTTCTCCCACGTGAAGACGATCATGGTCTGGGGATCATGCGAGAGGTCGGTGTACTTGATGGCACCGATGCCGATCGCGGCGGCCAGTTCCCTCTGCTCGTCTTCCGGCATCTCGCTGTTCGAGGCTTTGATGATCTCCAACGCACGGCGCTCCGCCTCGTCCAGCAGCGACTCCAGCTTGATGACGTTGCCTTGGCGCGTGGAGAAAGTGCCTTCGGGCAGGCGCATGAGGCCGAACCAAACAGGTTCAAGATGAGTGGTATAGCCCAACTTGGCGCACACCGCAAAGAACTGTCTGAAATGAAGCTGCTGCCGTTCGTCGGTGACGTAGATAATGCGGTCGGGATCGAACTCGGCGACGCGGCTGCGCACCGTAGCGATGTCGGTGGCGGCATAGTTAAAGCCGCCGTCGCTTTTACGCACGATACAGACCGGCATGCCTTCGTCTTCCAGATTCACCACCAGCGCGCCTTCGCTTTCGACGGCTAGGCCCTTGTCCTGCAACACTTGGATGGTTTCGGGCAGCATGTCGTTGTAGTAGCTTTCGCCGCGCGTGAGATCGAATGCCACATCCAGCCGTCCGTAGACGCGATCAAACTCGCGGCGGCTGATGGCGATGAAGCGCTCCCAGATCGCGCGGTTTTCTGCATCGCCCTGCTGCAACTTAACCAACTCGGACTTACAGCTCTCAAGCCAGGCGGGATCCTCTTTGGAGCGGTTGTAGCTCTGCACGTAGACGCGCTCAAGCGCTTCGATAGTCAAGGCCTCGCGTTCGGCCTCGGTCAAGAAAGTGCGGTAGCCCTGAATCAACAGGCCGAACTGCGTCCCCCAGTCGCCCAGATGGTTGTCGGCGATCACGCGGTAACCGAGAGCACGGTGGAGACGGTCGAGGGCGTTGCCGATCACGGTCGAGCGGATGTGACCGATGTGCTTCGGCTTGGCCACATTGGGGCTGGAGTAGTCGATGACCACGGTGCGCCCCTGTCCAGCATCCGGAATACCGAAGCGCGGCGCGGCGGAGAGCACGGCGACCTGTTCGGCCAGCCACTCCGGTGCGACCGTCAGGTTGATGAAACCGGGGCCGGCCACCTCAGCGCGCGTCAGCATCGGCGGCAACGGCAGAGCGGCGAGCACCGCCTCAGCCACGGCGCGCGGCGGACGTCGCAGGGTCTTGGCCGCCTGCATGGCGTCGTTGCATTGGAAATCGCCGAAACGCGCATCGGTCGCAGGCTGAACGCGGATGCCAGACCAATCCTGCACTTCACCGAACGCGGCCTGAAACGCTTGTCTCAGCCACTCTGCTAAAATCTCTTCACACCTATTTACTGTCTCATGCATGCCCAAACCAACCTTTTCACAACGTGTTGAATTAACTGTCCAGCATACCGATACAGCCGCCGAATGGTCAATGTTTAACGGGCGGAGCGTGGTAATCGGTTATTGACAGGGATGTGCGAAGACAATGTGTTGCTGGTGAAAAGGGCGGCGGGCAGAGGGTCACATATTCGA
>JAAYLN010000264.1 GCA_012521875.1 Lentisphaerota bacterium
AAGGTGTGGAGACAATGTGTGGGGACAAGGTGTGGGGACAAGGTGTGCGCGGAGCACCCTCTTAAACCCTCTCTTAAACGGCACGCTTGCTCTTGCTCTTAATCCCTGCTGGAAGGCGAGCGTTCCCGCGAGCCTCGTGCAGCCCGCTCACCTCACCATAAACATCACACCGGGGCTGACGTAGACCGCCTCGTAGCAGCCGAGGTCGTAGCGGCGGTGGTCGAGGCGCGGATGGCCGGCGAGGTCAACCTGCGGCATCCCGGTTACATCCGCCGGGTCGAGGATATCGACGGCCGGCGAGGTGCGGCGGTGGCGGTAGTCGCCCTGCGCGAACTTGTCGAAGAGTTCCCCGACCGTCGCCTGGCGGCAGGTGGCGTTGATGGTGCAGACATCGGAGATGCAGTTCACGAAGTTGTTGCTAAACGCTGGCATGGTCGGGTAACACGATGGCGCGTCAGGGGCATCCTTGTTGTAGGCATAAGCCTCCGTCCCGAAAACCGAGAGCTCACCGCCGCGTGCCGACTGGTTGCCGGCAATGATGCAGTGCTCGACTGTGCCGCCGCGGATGTTGATGCCTGCGGCGTTGGACGAGGTATTGTCCACGATGGTGCAGAAGCGGATTGTGCCGGACTCGATGTGCAGCGTGTGGCGGTAGCGGTGGTTCCATAGGGCGGTTTGGTAGTTGCGGGCGATGAGCGAATGCTCGAGACGACCGCCGCCGCCCACGTTGCCCGCATTGCCCGACGCGGTGCCACCGTCGGTTTGGCCGTTGCCGGTGCTGTTGTTGGTGATGACGCAATGGGTGATCAATCCGTCGGCCGTGGTGATGGCGAACCCGCCGCCATATTCCCATTTCCCTGTCATGTAGCCGTTGCGGATGACGCAGTTGCTGACGGTGCCGCCGCGGTTGTAGATGTAGACATTGCCGCCGTTGGCGCCTCCCGGGAAACCATCCGAGAGCGTCAGGCCATGCACCAGGCCATCCGTGCCCGCATTTAACGCAAGGATGCGTGTGTTGGAGCCTGGAGGCCGCATGACCACGACATCGCGCGGATCGCCGGTAAGGCTGTGGATGTTCATCGGTTTGTCAACCGCGAGTTGCGAGGAGATAAGATAGGTGCCGTTGGAGATGATGATTTCGGCACCGGTGATGGCCGAGTTGATTGCCGTCTGGATGTTGGTGGCGGCCGTGGCCCACGTGTCGTACGGGTAGGCGGTGCCGGCATTGCCGTCCGCCACAAAGATCTGTCTGGCGCCAATCTGGAACAGGGCCGCGGAAGAGGCCGATGTGCCCTGGCTGGTGGTGGTGTTAGTGACGTGGAGCGTCACGTCGTAGATACCGGGTGTTGTGTAGGTGGTGGTGAATGTTGATGCGGTATCGGTGCTCGTCACGGTGGTTTCACCGGAAGTGACCATCCAGTAGCACTCGGCCTCGTGGCCCTCGGGAAGCCCCGTGATGGTGGCGGTGAGGGTGACGGTGGCGGGGGCGAAGGCCTCGAACACATCGGCAGCGAAACCGCAGGTGAAGGCTGTGGGGTCGAACTCATAGGCACCGATGTCGATGCCGTCGCCCTGGATGCGGGGGTTGCCGTCGAGGTCGGTCGCCGAGATGGCCGTGATCGCGGTGCCGGCATCGATGCAGAACGAGCCGGGCAGGAGGTGGAAGTCGCCGTTTGCCGGATCCGCCAGCGCCAGTCCCGTGCCCGCGAGGCAGGTGTCGTTGGGTGGATAGTAGTCCGATGCGCAATTGACGAACACGGACGCTTTGCCGCCCCAGACGGAGTAGGTTTCGCCGCCAGCGCTCGTCGTATTGCCCGCGATGACGCAGTTGCGTACGGTGCCGCCATCGCCATAGATGCCCGAGATGCCGACGCCGCGGTTCATGGTCACGGTGCAGTTGTTCATCTCGCCGCCGACGACCGCCACGATGTGGCCGTATTTGTCGGTTGACGAAGCGTTGTGGGCGAAGAGGCAGTTCTCGGCGCGCCCCTTGAGGAGGGAGATGGCCGTGCCGGCGTAGGAGCCTGAGTCGGTCTGGCGTTTGGAGGTGTTGTTGGTGACAATGCAGTGGCTCGCGATGGCGCCAGCGGAGTTTAGATAGAGGCCGCTACCGGATGACCATTTGCCGTCTATCTGGCAGCCGCGTATGATGCAGTTGGAGACCGTTCCGCCGGGATCCGTGATCAGCGCACCACCGCCGTAAAGCCAGTCGCCGGAGGCCCAGCCGCCCTGGATAGTGAGATTGTGGACCACGCCGCCATTGCTGATATGGAAGATGCGGAATTTGGAAGCGCTTGAGGGGCGTTCAAGAATGACGTCCGCGGGATTTTCGGAAACGCCGCACACGGTCACGATGTTCGTCAGCGAGAGCTGGCCCGACAGCGTATAGACGCCGTTGGAGATCACGACGGTGGAGCCGTGGGTCGCGCGGGCGAGCGCCTCCTGCGGGGTGGCGAGCGCGGTCGCCCACGAGAGGCCGTTGTTGGTGTCGCTGCCTTCCGGGGCAACGTGGAGCGTGGTGGCGAAGTGTGCCAGAAGTGCGCGCGGCTGGTTGTTCGTGAGGGTGAGCGTCGCGGAGTATTCCTTTCCGGCGGGAACGTCCCCGGTCCACATGTAAAATGTGTAGCCCGCGCCCGGCGTGGCGCTGACCTCCAGCGTGCTGCCGGCATTGTACCAGCCGCCGGTGGTGCTGAGCGTGCCACCCGCTCCCGCCGTGAAGTCCATCTGGTAGGCCGTTTCCCACTGCCAGACGAGTCTGGCATAGAGATCATGGGTATATATGAAGGCGTTGGTCGTGCCGCTGGCGGCCAGCACGTTGAAGTTCGTGTAGAACTGGTAGCCAATACAACTCGCGCGGATGCCGGTGGCTACTGCGGCCGTGCCTGTTGGCGCACTGCACAGGAAGGAGTCGCCCGTCACGAGGCCGTTGGTATATCCGTAGGGTGGCGTCACGACGCCATAGTTGCCGGGAATGCCGGAGACGTGGAGGGCGTCGTCGAAGCCCAGGCCGTCATCGTAGCGGAAGAGAATCTCACCAGTCCCTTTGGGGAAGGTGTAGGCGGAACTGAGGGATTGCGGCGGATTGGCCATGGTGGTGAAACCGAAGGATCCGCCCATGTTCGACAGCGAGCTGCTGGCCGGTCCCGCACCGCCATCACCGTTGCCCATGCGCACCACGATGTCGTGCCATCCCGCTTCCGCGACAGTCAGGGCATTTTTGGTGTACTTGGCCGCATAGCTGGGCTGATTATGGATGAGCACATCATTGATAGAGATGTAGCAGGTGTCGTCATTGAACGAGGCGATCGACCAGTCGCCGGTCGGCATGTAGATCTGTCCCCAGTAGATCCAGCAGCGGTTGTTGGCCCAGAGTCCGGTGCCGCCGACAGTGGTGTTGGTGGCAGCGGACGTGCAGGGCCAGACATTGGTGTTGGACGGCTCGACCGTCATGTCATGGGAGTTGCTGGTGCGGTAGGCATAGCCCCCCAGCAGCCCCGGTTGCCAGGCCGCCACAGCGGTCAAGGAGATTCCGGCCATCAGGATGGCGCTGGCGGTCAGTAAACGAATCTTCATGTCGTCTCCCTCTTTTACGTACACTCCGTGTGCCGGCTTGCCGGTTGTACATCAGTTGCCTAAAGCCGCACGCGTTTTGAGGCTCTTTCAAAACCCCCCGCTCCGCAGCGCCTGACGGCCTGCGCGGTCGTTTTTGTAAGTGAACCGTCCCGCACCGCCAGCGGGCAGGCATGACGCTTCAGCTTACGCCACATCGCTTTCTGCGCAGCACCAT
>JAAYLN010000265.1 GCA_012521875.1 Lentisphaerota bacterium
AAAGCGATGTGGCGTAAGCTGAAGCGTCATGCCTGCCCGCTGGGCGGCGCGGGACGGTTCACTTACAAAAAGGCCCCGCGCGCAGGCCGGCAGGCGCTGCGGAGCGGGGGGTTTTGCAAGAGCCTCGTGATGCTCGCCGAGGTCACGATGAAGGAACTGCAATGATGAGATTCGAGAGATGGGCAGGGATGGGCGTGGCGCTGCTCGGTGCCGCCCTTCTGGCGCACGCGGGTACGGACTATCCGATTCCGGCTGCCGTGCAGAACGAGAACCGCGGCAAGGTCGAGGCGTGCCGTGCCGGGGCCTACTGGAGCAAGGCTCCCTTCGCCTGCTGCGCGGTAACGCCCCTCGCCGGCGTGCGCCGGACACCCGACCGCTTCCCGCACGATGGCAAGTTCACCGCGCCGGTGCGGATCGTGGCGGCACAGGGCGAGTACGAGCCGGGCAGTTTCCAGCTCTTCGCCTTCGAGGATCTGCCATCCGTCGAACTGAAGGCCGGTGACCTGGCGGGCGAGGGCAGGGCACGCCTGCCGGCCTCGGCCATCGACCTGAAGGTCGTCAAGATCTGGTACCAGATGGGAACCGCCTGGAACGGGTTCCATGCCGACCACCTGCGGCGCCTGCCGACCCCCGAGCTGCTTCTGCGCAACGAGAAGCTGATCCGGGTTGACCATGAAAAGCAGGAGAACTACCTCCTCTGCGACTACGGCGGCGGTGTCAGCCGTTACCGCTGGATCAGCTTCACCGGCGCGGCGGTTGACCACACCTATGACGGCTGGATCCGCAACGAATGGATCCACGATGCCGATGTGCTCCAGCCCGTCGCGCTGCAGAAGAACGCCTTCAAGCAGTTCATGGTGACGGTGCATGTGCCCGAGACGGCCAGTCCCGGGGTCTACCGCGGCGAGATCAGCGCCTCGGTCGGCGGAAGCCGCGTGCTTGGAATCCCGCTTGAGGTGCGCGTGCTCCCCTTCCGCCTGCCGCGTCCCGCCACCTTCCGCGATCTCAACCGCGAGTTCTACGGCTCGGCCTTCATCGGCGGGCTGAACATCTCCAGGGCCCACAAGCTGGCACGCAACCTCGTGGCCCACAACGTGCTCAACCCCCTCCTGCCGCAGATCCCCACGGATCTCGCCGCCCGCGAGTTTTTCGAGATGGCCCAGGCCACCGGCATCTCCACCAACCCCCTGCTGGCCATCCTGCCCGGCGCCAGGCTGACGACCTCCTTCCCCCTGAAGGAGACCGACAGGAATTACGACAAGTATCTGGAGCTGCAGCTCCGCGTCTCCAACACGCTTTCACGTATCCGCACCTTCGCCGGGGATGTGCAGGCCTACGGCTACGGCATCGACGAGGCCGGACCCGACACCGTGCGCGCCGAGCGCGCCACCTGGCAGATGTTCCAGCAGCTCGGCGGCAAGGTCATGACCACCACCCGCATGCATCCCTATCTGCTCTTCAACCTCGACTTCGCGCTGCTGCCCGTCCAGCCCTCGGCCGGCCGCAAGCTGCAGGTCGACGCCCTGCACGACGCCAACCCCGACATCCTCGTCGGCTGGTACGCCGACCCCCACAGCGGCCCCGAGAACCCCGCCTACGCGCGGCGCATCTACGGCTGGAACACATGGCGCAACAACTACGACCTCTTCTGCCAGTACATCCTCTTCCGCGACGACTGGACCGAGTTCTGGATCGCCAAGGAATCCAACCTCCGCGGCCTGATGCTCTGCTACCCACAGGACGACGACGTGATCGATACGCTGGCCTGGGAGGGGGTGCGCGAGGCGCTCGACGATATCCGCTACGCCACGCTGCTGCGCCAGCTTTCCGCAAAGGCCATGGCCTCGGAATCCATGGACACCGTCTATCTCGGCCGTGCCGCGACCACGTGGCTGGCACAGGTGGACTACATGCGCTCGGACATGGACACCCTGCGCTACGAGATGATCCGCCGCTGTCTTGACATCCAGACCCGCCTCGCGCAGGAGGAGAAGTAAGATGAACCGCACACGCACCCTCGCCCTCGTGCTGGCCGCCGCGCTACCCATGCTGGCGGTGGCCCAGCAGCCCGCCTTCAAGAATTTCCGCGAAGCCCTCAATGCCGCCGACCAGGCGTTCCGCGGCAAGCAGCCGGAGACCGCCTTGCAGCATGCCAGGGCCGCGCTGACGCTCGCGGGCGAGCATTCAGGCGACCGTGCCCAGGCGCTTGAGCGCATCGCGCGGGCGCATACCGACCTTGGCCAGTGGACCGATCTCATTGCGGCACTGAAGCCGGAGGTCATGGCCTGCACCAACTTCTCGCTGGCGCACCCCTCGCTGCGCAAGGGCTTCGGTTCCCTTGCCCGCGCGGCGATCAAGGCCGGCGACCCGGAGACCTTCAAGGGACTGGACGGCGCGCTGGCACGCGAGGCGGTCACCGACCAGACCTTCGCCCTCTGGCGCGATGTGGCCATGATCCTGGCCCAGGAAGCCCTCGATCTGCGCAAGACCACCGTTGGCAAGGCGGCTGAGCACGGCATCGCGGGCTTCCGCGAGGGCAGTTCCACCTTCGGTCTCTGGCAGCAGCCGCTGGAGGTGGACGGCCAGATCCTCCTCGATGCTACGCGCCTGGCCGAGGCCGGACAACTGCTCACCCGCCAGATGCCCCAGGCCGGTCTGTCGCCGAAATTCCAGTTCCTCCGCGACCGTGCCCTGCTCGACATCCAGATGCTGGCCGGCAACGAGGAAGGGCGCGCCAAGGTTTATGCGGCGCTCGAAAAGCAGGCCTTCGGCTTCAAGCCCGCCGATCAGGAGGGCACCAACGTGCTCGAGCAGGCCTTTAACGCGCTGGTGGCCTACCACGAGCAGCGCCTGGACTGGATCGGGGCGGCCAACGCCGTCAAGACCCGCGCGGCTAAACGCCCCGATACCGTCGGCCCCCGTCTGCCGTCAATGATCGGCCGGGCGGCAGGCTACTATTTCCGCGCCGGAGCCGATACCCTCCACGAGGCCGAGCTGGCCCGGCTTGCGGCGCTGCCCTTCTCCGATGAGGTCTTCAAGGGCTATATGGAGATGGCGGGCATTATCAACCGCCAGCATAATGCCATTCATAATATCCCCCGCCTGCTCAAGCCGCTGAGCGACCGCCGCGCCAGCCTGACGCCGGAGCAGCGCCACGCCCTGGCCGGCTGGCTGCTGGATGCGGCGCTGCGCGGGCGCGATGTCAAGGCTGCCCGCGAGAACATGGCCGAGCTCGTGGCGCTTGATGCCGCCTACCACGCCGGCATGGCGGAAGAGGACCGCAAGAGCGCCGAGGCCCGCGAGCGCAATGAGCCCTACACGCGCCGGAATCCGCCGCGCACGGTGCTGAACAACCACCAGCGCAACCGCTACGGCACCCTGCTGCTCGAGGAACGCGCTCTGCCCGAGGCCATCAAGGCCTACGAGGAGCGCGTCGTCTACGACTCCCGCAACCCGGATGCGTACCTTGGGCTGGCTGTCGCGCGCCTGCTGGACGGCAAGGATCAGGAGGCCCGCGAAGGGCTGGATGTCTTCGTCACCAACACCGCCCTGCGCGCCGAGTCGCGCTTCGCCGGGCGCGTGCTGCAGGAGGTCGTGGCGGCCAGGGATCCGGACGACTTCAGGCGGCGCGTCATGGCCCTGCGCCCGCTCTGCGATGCCGAGGGCGGGGAGGGCGAGAAGCCGGAGGCCGCCGAGGCGCGCTTCTTCAACTGGCTGCGCTCCGCCTCGCGCCAGGTCTTCGCCACCGAGAAGGTCGACTACGTCCTCGCCATGCAGGCGTGTTCCGAATCGCTCAAGCATCCCGAGATCCGCCTGGCCTACACCGCGCGCTACCTCGAGAACGCCCCCTCCAGCGCCGAGAGCTGGATGCGCTCCGGCATCCTGGCGGACGACACGCGCGCCGAGCGGCGCTTCGGACGCTACGCCATGTTCGCCAGCAACAACAAGGCCTCCGAGCTGGCCATGCTCAAGAGCCGGCCCGCACCGGTGCTGGACGACTGCGAGAAGGGGAAGGAGGGCGGCATCATCTTCGCCTACGACGAGCGCGGTATCCATATCTATATCCAGTTCAACGACCCCGCCGCACGGGAGATCCGCGACGGGCTTCGTGGTGGCGCTTCCCTCGAGCTGACCGTCTCGCCGGGCGACGCCTACAGCTACCACCAGACCTTCTACAACACCACCGACGCCACCGACCACTTCGCCTACGAATGGGATACGGCCCACGTCGGCTACAAGCTGACCGCCGACTACGTGCGCAACGACTGCTGCCAGACGGACACGGCGACGGCCGGCTACACCTTCATGCCGTGGCTCATGTTCCACGACAAGCTGCCCGGGCATGGCAGCAAGTGGCGTGTGGTGCTGGCCGCCGGCTGGGCCGGGCAGTTCCGCTCGCTGGGCGGCGGAGCCGTCCACGAGCTGGGCCGTGGTCTCGAGGTCACCTTCGACATGCCCCCGGCCATTGCCGCCAGGATCCGTGCCAGCGTCGTCAGGTCCGCCGTCGGCGAATACCGCCGCATACGGCGGCAGTGGGAGAATGCCGGCTTCTGGTCCGATCCCCACATGGGCGACGAGCCCTTTGCCGAGGCGGTGGTCAAGCCCTTCCTGAAGACGCTGGACGAGGCTGCCGCGGTAGTCGAGGATACCTCGAAGCCGCTTACGCAAGCGCAGGTTGACCAGTTCTTCAAGGAGATGGTGCCGCAGTGGGCCGACTTCCGGCTTAGGCTGGACGCGCTGCGTGCCGACTATCTGGAGGCGCGCT
>JAAYLN010000266.1 GCA_012521875.1 Lentisphaerota bacterium
GGTTTGACTCGCCGGCGGCGGCACGGGGCTCCGGCAGCCGCCAGTAGCCGCGCTCCTCCAGCACCCGCAACGCCTTCAGCGTCCCCCCGCGGCGCAGCTCCCCCCGCGCATTCCGCAGGCCGAGCGCGTCGCAGACATGGCGCGCCAGATCGGCACGGTTCCTACCGGGGTTGTTCCGCAGCCACTCCCTGACCAGCGCCACGGCGTCGTCCATCTCCAGGCGTTCCTGAATCGTGCATGTGGTTGTCATGCACCATGTTGTAGCAAAAGGCGCGGCGAAAGTTCCGAACTAAATGCGGGGGCACGTGCAGGGCTAGCCGGGACGGCGTCGCCCCACCTTTCATCCGCGTTCCGCCCACTTTCCATGCCCTGCCCGCGCGCCACTCTGTCACTATCCGATTACCTGCCGATTACAAAGATGGTTGCCGCATCGCACGCGGCGCGGTACAATCTGAACTGTTCTGGTGTGGGAGTCATACCGGCACCCGCAGCACCCCATATAGGAGTACAGCCATGTCCGTTACCGACTACATCGCAAACCGCCCTGCTGGTTGCCGTCGTGCTGGGGGCCGCTTTTGTACCGCCACAGCTTGCATCCGGGGCGTGGAGCTATGACGGTACCGCGGGGACCATCACGGACGGTAACTGGACACTCAAGGTCTCCGGCTCCTCGACCAACCTCACCCTAACTGGCTACGTCGCGGGCCAGGGTGACCTCGACCTCTCATCGCTCTCCACCGACACCAACCGCACCGTCGTACAGATCGGATACGCCGTCTTCTCGGGAAATGCATCCATCACGAGGTTCGTCGGCCCCGATGTGACGGTCATCGGCGGCAGCGCCTTCAACGCATGCAAGACGATCACGAACATCCAGGTCTCGGCGAGCATGACCAGCATAGGCTCCTACGCCTTCTGCAATGCATCCGCGCTTGTCAACATCGAGCCCACGACCATGCCGCAACTCACCAGCATCTCGCGCTGTGCCTTCTACTATGCAAGCTCGCTCGTCGGCGACTGGCACCTTCCCTCACTCAAGCGCTTTACCTTCGATGCCGGCTACAGCGGACTCTTCCCCGGCACAAAGATCACCTCGATGGTCGCGACCAATGCGACCTGGATCGGCGACAGCGCCTTCGAGAATTGCTGGCCATGACGAATCTCATTGTTTCGCCGTCACTGACCTGGATCGGGAGTCACGCGATCAAAGGCTGCACGGCACTCACCAACTTCTACCCGACACCCGGCGCCACCTATGTCGGGGATTACTGCTTTATGAACTGCAGCATGATTACGAACATCGAGGTATCGGCCAACGCCACGCACTTCGGCGACCGCTGCTTCGCCGACTGCTCCAAGCTGGAGACCTTCACACCGCGCGACCTGCCCAGGCTCACATACATCGGTCCCGCCAGTTTCGGCAACGATGCATTGCTCGGCGGCGACTGGTACCTGCGTGCCTGGAACTCCATCGGCACATCCTCCGCCGGCGGCGGCTTCAACGGCTGCCGCCCCGAGAACGTCACGCTGAAGGTCATGGGCGGCGTGGCGATCACCGACTACGTCTTCTCCTCGATGGCCGCCGGCGGCGGCATCTGGTGGGAGTGCGAAACCGCGCCCGCCTCGCTAGGGAAAGGCTGCTTCAAATCCATCGACGACGGTAACTACCTCCGCATCTACGTGAAGAACGGATATGACCGCGCCGCCTGGGAGGCGCTCTGCACCCGCACCAGAGAGAATCTCACGGCAACCGATCTGGCCCGGCCCGACTACCCCGCCGGGCGCAACGTGATCGGCCTGATCGACTCGAACAACAACAAGGCCTGGGTCATCCGCTGGTCAAAGGACGAGGCGACGTTGCTGCTAGTGAGGTGACAATCTGGCACAAGCGAAGTGCGGTACGACTACCGCGTCAGCTTCTCCGCGAGGTACTTGCGGCGCTCGGCGTCGACGAGGTCGCGGAGATTGTTCCAGCCGAAGAGGGCCTCGTTATAGACCTTCTCCACGTCGGCGTCGGACATGTCGGCCTTGACCAGTGGTATGTATGCATCCAGCCGCTCGACGAGCGGGCGGAGCCGCGCCTCGTAGAACTCGGGATCGCCGACCGCCGAGTCGAGCCAGTGATCCAGCGCGCCCTCATGGTGGTGGCTGGTGCGTTTTTCACCCTTGTAGCTGGCCAGGGCCTTGAAGACCAACTGGCGCTTGATGGCAACGCGTCCCGCAGGGGGGATGTCGAAGACCAGCGCCCCCCATGTGGAGCGGCCGTGGATCGACTCCAGACCATTCCAGGTGGAGCTGCCCGCGCGTCCCCAGTGGGCGTTCTCGAAATCCCAGACCGTGCCGGCCTCCGGAATCTTCTCGGCATAGGCCTGCCACGAGAGGAAGACATAGGTGGTGTAGCCGTCCTCCCGGAAGCGGTGCTCGCCGCGATAGAGGTGGGATCTATCGGCGGTTACGCGCCGGTGGTGCATGGTGTCGTAGGTGGTGTTGTAGAGATCCAGCCGCCCCGATTGCAGATCAATCAGGAAGCAGATGTAGGGCTGGTTTTCACCGGGGGCGATGTAGCCCTCGTAGCTTCCGGCACCAAGCAACTTGGCCTTGACTTCGGCGGCGCGTTCGTCGTAGGCATCAAAACGGAAGTGCAGGCCGTTGTCGTCGCAGATGAAGGAGATTTCGGTGGGCTTCTGCTTCTTCGCGTCGGCATCGGTACCGATACCCTCGCCGCGGGCACCGGTAGCCACGTCGGTCATGAGAAACTCCATGTTGCCGCCGTAGGTGCGGTCCATGATCTGCCGCTCGGTCTTGGGCGCAATGCTGTCCCAGCTATCGAGACCGGAGATGGGACGGTCGCTGAAGGTCACCTTGTAGGTCTTGCGCGGGCGCGGCACATAGAGTCCCTCGCGCAGGGCGGCGATAGCGCGGGCGGTGTTATTCAGCCTCGCCTGCAGCACGGTGCCGCCGGCGCTGGCCAGCGCCGATGCGCGCTGCGCCGGCTCAAGCTCCGTTTCCTTAGCGTGTACCGCATCGGCCTTGGCCAGCGCGGCCTTGGCCGCTTCTACCGTCATCTTGGGATCGCGCAGTCCCAGCGCCGCGGCGGTCATCTTGAGCTGGTAGATCTCCTCCGGCTTGAAGCCGGTATAATCAACGGCTTCGCGCGCCAGGGCCACGGCCTCGTCCAGGCGTCCGAGATCGGCGTAGGCGTTGATGCCGCACAGGGTCGTCTTGAAATCAAGGTTGGGCTTGACCAACGGCTTGAGCCAGCCGAGGTAGCGCACGGTGCCCGCGAAGTCGCCATAGTAGGCGGTGCCGCTGGCGGCCCGCGTGATACGGTCACCGAAAGTCCTGATCGCGTGGTTGGTATTGGCACGGATGAAGAGCTCGTGGTACTTCTCCGCGACGGGCACATCGCGCGGATCAGCCGTCAGGAAACTCGGGTAGGCGCTGGCACGCGCCTGTAGCGGGCTCTTCTCGTCCTCCAGCACCTGCAGCCGGAGTTCACGCGCCCGCTCGCCAAACGGCGAGTGCTGTCTGGCCAGCACGTTGGCCGCCTCGAGCTTATCGCCGCGGTCGAGCCACAACTGGGCGGCCTCCTCGAAGCGGTAAGCCTCGGAGAGCGCCGCCACGGTGAGCTTAATCACACGGTTGGTCATGTCATCTGTCTGGAAGTAGCGGTAGGCCTCGGTGTAGATGGGCAGAGCCTTGTCTTCCTGCTCCTGCAGCAGATAGAGCCGTCCGATGGACTCGAGAATCTGCGCCACCAATGTCGTATTGAGTCCCTGCAGGGTGAGGGCGTGACGCAGACGCTTTTCGGCGGCGGCAAAATCTTTCGCTTCCGTCATGGGCCACGCCAGGCTGGCGTTGGCGGCCACGCGGCTGGCGACGGGCGCGTTGGTGTTGGCCAGAATGATCTCAGCCTGCGCAAGCGCGTCATCGCCACGACCCACCGTATTTAACGCGCGCTGCAGCATCTCGCGCAAACGCACCTCCTCGGCAACCGGCAGATTCTTTTCGGCCAGCAGCTTTTCGGCCACCGGCACCGGGCGCGCCCTATCCTTGACGCCGCGTTCACCCTCATAGATGCTGAGGAGTTCGGTCGCCACGCGCAGGCGGGTCGCGATAGGCGTCTCGGCATCGTCGATCAGCGCCATGGAGCGTTCCCAGACGGCCTCGGAATCGCGCGGCTTGATAGCGTGGTTGACGAGATAGATCAGATCCTGACGCACCGTCGTGCGCTGGGCGCTATCCAGCGGCAACTGGAGCAGTTCGTCCAGCAACGGTGCAGCCTCTGACGGCTTCCGCAGATTGACACGAAGCCAACCCGCCGCCTTTCGGCCGATATCAAAACGCAGCCCGAGCGGAGCCGCAGCATCCTGCACAACCTCGCGGGCCAGCTCGACAGCCTCCTCTCCCCGGCCGTCGGCCAGCAGCAGGTCGACGGCCTGGTGCTTGAGCTTGCCGATTTCGTCGGCGGTCAGTTCCGGCACCGCGAGCTGGACCAGGGTGGTATCGAAGGCGGCCGCGTGCTGCTTCTGGCGCCGCTGAATGGCCTGCTTGCTGTTCAGCCACGACTTGACCTTGCCCGTCAGTTGTCCACGCAAAGCCAGAAGCTGGTCGAAAGCCGCCAGGGCCTGCTCGTCGAAGGCGCGCTCGCGGTTGCCGAAGAGGAAGTTCGCATGGGCTTCCAGCGCCTCTACGCGCAGATCCTCGATCGTCTGCGCCTTGACCAGCTTCCCGAAGGCGGCATCGGCCTCGGCGGCCTTGGCATTGTCGCGCGCCAGTTCGCGGCAGGCGGCGAGTTCGGCATCGAAGGCTTTCCTGACCTCCGCGGCGATGGTCGGCGCGGGACGTTCGGCCACCAGCGGCAACGGCTTGATGTTCTTGAAGGTCGGCGCGGCGGAGACCAGCGTGGCGCCGAGCGTGGCGGCGCCCAGCGCGAACAGGCGGAGGCCGTGCAGGCTGAAGAAGGACAGCGTGGAGTGTGACATGACGGTTATCCTTTCAAAAGTATTATTAGCGCATCTCGCTGAGGGCGAGGATCCGGTCGATCATCTCATAGCGGACAGTCTGCAGATCGCCCTCGGTACGGCTTAGCGTGGCCATGTACTGCAGGGCCTTGTTGCCGGCATAGCGCGTCTCGATATTGGGCGACTTGGCGGCTTTCTGCGCCAGCCGCTTGAGCGCCGTGGCGTAGCGGATATCGTCGATACCCTCGCGGTAACCCTCCCACTGGATCGTGTCGAGCACGCCGCCGTAGACCCCGTAGGCCAGGACCATCGGACGGTAGGTCATGCGGTCGTCGTTGTAGGGGCCGAAGTGGTGCGCGTAGTTGCAGGTGGCGCTGTAGTTGGCCAGGTAGTTGGCCAGACCATACTGGCGCCGGTTGAAGGCGGGGTTCTCGGGGCCGACATGCATCGTCGCGTACCAGGCCACATGCGCGTTGCCGACCTCATTCCAGATGCGTGTCGAGCTGTCGTTCTCGGGCCACTTTGCGACGTTGTGCCAGTCGTAGAGATAGCCGGCCTTGTAGAATACCGAGTCGCCGCCGGCGATGATGAACTTGAAGCCGGCGCGCTGGTAGGCCTCGTAGATGGGACGCGCACCGACCAGCCAGGCGCTGCCCGGCTCGTCGCCGTAGCCGATATAGAGATTGCGGTGGCCGACAACCTGGTCGAACCACTGTCCGGCGCGCCGGGCCGCCGACTCGCGCCCGACCTGGCCGCCACTATGCTGGACCCCTAGGCCGCCGAGGAGCACATCGGTACGCATGCCGACCTCGCGCATGGTGTCGATCATCAGACGGGTTTCACGATCACGGTCGCCGCGCACCCAGTGGACGAGCTGGTTGTGCGTAACCTGGTTGCGGAGCACCTCGCGCAACTGCCGCCTGGCCAGCGCCAGGTCGCCGCCGTTCTCCTCCATGATCATGCCGAGGCTGATATAGCTGTAGGAGGCGGTCAGGAAATCCTTGTCGGTATCGAAGTAGCACTTGGGCGCGGGCAGAACGAACGGCAGCACGCGGATCGTCACGGGGATCTCGCCGATCGCGGCATTCTGGCGCGTCAACCGCACCGAGCCGGTGTAGAGTCCCGGGGCGGTGTTGGTGGTGACATGCGCCGTGAGGAAGAAGGTCGTGAAGCGGCCGTTGTTCAGCGCGACGGGCTGCAGGGTGGCCGCATCGGCGAAGTCCGGGCGCATCGGCGCGAAGATGTGCGTCCGGCGGTAGTGCCAGGGAAAGCGCACGTCCATCTGGCGCGGCGGGTTGAGCCACTGGGTGGTAACGGTGCCGTCGGGAGCCGTAAGGCGCGCGTAGTTGGCCTCTTTCTCCTCGTCTACCAGTATGAGATCCTCGTCGTTGAGCAGCAGCTCGGCGACGAGCTTGAAGCCCGTGTCGCCGAAGTAGCTGTACCACGCATTACGGTTCTGGTACCAGACCTTGAGTAGTTTAAGGTCAAGCTGCGCGGCGGGGAAGACCTTGCCCTCAGCGTTGCGGAAGGGGGTCAGCGAGAAGGCCACCTTGCCGAGATCAGCCAACGGGTAGATGGTGAAGGCACCCGGCTCGTATTCATCCTGCGCCGCGACGATGCGTACCGGAGCACCCGCCTCGCCGTCAACCGGGTAGAGATCCGGCAGCCGCTGGTACTCGCTCATCGGCGGCACGGCATAGTGGATGAAGGGTGCCTGTACCGTGACGTTCGTCACATCCAGCGCCACCCGCGCCGCATTGACTGCGGCCAGGCGCGCCGCAGGCGTGGCGGGTTTGGCATGCCCCTGCAGGTGTGTCCGCAAGGCGGCACCCTTGGCACTGGCGGTCACTTCCGGCAGGCGGGAGATAAAGCTCTGCCGTTGCCACTCGGTCAACTGCTCGACCTGCGCCAGCAGGCTAGAAGGCGCAACTGTCAGAAGGGCGCACAGGCCCCACGCCAAGATAGATCGCTTCATGGGATGTCCTTTAACGATGATTCCGCGTTAGAGCATGTATTAGCATTACTTGTGCCAACAGGCTGCTGTGCTAGCGCACCAGAAGCAGGGTGGTTGTGAGCTTCTCGTCGCGGCTTTCGCAGTGGACGATGTGGAAGCGCTTGCCCACGGCGGTCTGGTAGATGCCCCATGTGCCTTCCGGGCGGGCGGCCCACTCGTCGCAGGCAAGCGCTTCGGCCTTGGGAAGAGCAATATCCCGCCAGCCCGGCACGAACTTCGAGGCATGCAGAACAATGTTTGTTGACTGGTAGCGGTCGAGAATGTTGTCGAGCGTCGGCAGCCGTCAGGGCAAAGGCCTTTGTCTTGATGCTCTGGAGAGTCGGCAGGTAGATCCTGCCGGTCGCCTCCGTGAGGGCGCGGAAGGCGCTGTCACCCACATTCGTCACGCCGCCGGCGAATACCCCCGTTAAATCCATTGGAAAGCGCCGTTCGACCGCCTGCCAGGCGTCATAGACCGCCTTGCCGAGCGCACTGCGTTCAATTCCCCACTCCCTGCACTCGCCGAAAAGGCTCTCACGGGACTTCGTCGTAAGCGTGATCATGTAGATACACCGCGACGTATAGTCCCAGCACGCAAGGCGCTTGTGCGAATGGACGAGAACTGGCATTGTTAAACCTCTGTCGGTGATTACAACTATAATCAAGCATAAGACGACAGTAAAGCCTAGTAAGTGTTCACATACACAACCGAGATCCTTGCAAAACCACTTGCTTGCAGGTGTGGCACGGGCATCTTGCCCGTGTTTCATGGGCGGGACGCCCATGCCACGATGGTTTTTGCAAGAGCCTCTGCTTTAAAAACCTACGTGCACCGCAGGGCGGGCTTGTGTACAATCACGGGCAACCGAGGAGTACCAGATGAGCGATGATGCGGAACGCAGGGACGAACCAGCGCGCCTGAAGGCGCAGTTGCAGCGGGTCATCCGCGGCAAGGAGGCGGTCATCAACCTGATGCTGACCGCACTCCTGGCCGAGGGTCATGTGCTGATCGAGGACGTGCCCGGAACCGGCAAGACCACCCTGGCCAAGGCGCTGGCCCTCTCGCTGGCCGCCCGCTTCTCCCGCATCCAGTTCACCCCCGATCTCCTGCCGACCGACATCCTCGGCGGCATGATCTACTCGGCAGCCAACGGCAGCTTCACCTTCCGCCCCGGCCCGGTACATGCCAACATCGTCCTCGCCGACGAGATCAACCGCGCCTCACCGCGTACGCAGTCGGCCCTGCTCGAGGCCATGGGCGAGCACCAGGTGACCACCGAGGGCGAGACCCGCCGGCTGCCGCGTCCCTTCTGGGTGGTGGCCACCCAGAACCCCATCGAGCACAACGGCACCTACCCGCTGCCCGAGGCGCAACTCGACCGCTTCTGCATGAAGCTGACCCTGGGCTATCCGGCGTATGCCGACGAGATGCAGATGCTGCGCGACCAGGAACGCACGCACCCGCTTGAATCGCTGCAGCCCGTGCTGAGCCCCGAGCGCCTGGTGGAGATGCAGGAGGATGTACGCGGTATCGAGGTCGAGGAGTCGGTGCTCGACTATCTGGTGCGTCTGGTGACCCGGACACGTTCCGAGCCGCGCCTGCGTCTCGGCGCCAGCCCCCGCGGCGCGCTCGACCTGCGCCGCTGCGCCCAGGCGCTGGCCTATATCGAGGGACGCGCCGCCGTGCGTCCCTCGGACATCCAGCGCCTGGCCGTGCCGGTTCTGGCGCATCGCCTGATCGTTGACCTCAAGGCGCGCCATGGCGGACTCACCGGCGAATCCGTCGTGACCGAGGCCCTGCAGCAGGAACCTGTGCCGGCATGAGCAGGCAGCTCCGGCAACGCCTGCCGCGGCGTCTGGCGCCCGTCGGCTACCAGCACGGACGGCGCGCGCGGATGGTACGTCGGTTCCCTACCCTGCACTGGGTTTACTACTTCCTCTTCTCGCACACCACGCTGCGCTTCTATCTGGTGCTGGTCATCGGCGTCATGCCGACGGCCTTCCTGCTGACGACCGGCTTCGACACGCCCAGCCTCCAGGCGGGCTTCGCCTGCACGGCGCTGATAGTGGCCGCCATACTCGCCGGCCTGGCCGCCCGCCCGCGGGTGGAGGTCACCTGCGAGATGCCCGCGCGGGTGGAGTGCGGCAGCCGCTTCACGATGCGCTACCACGTGCGCAACACCGGCAGGCGCACCGCCCGCGACCTGACGGTCGAGTCGCTGATCTACAACGACTATCTCCAGTTCCGCCTGCGGCGCCCCACCCTGCAGCATCTTCCGCCCGGCGCCACGGAGACGCTCACCGGCGGCGGCCACGCGCTCGCCCGCGGCATCTACACCCTGCCGGCGCTGCGCTGGGACTCATCCTTCCCGCTGGGTTTCTGGCGCTGGGGCGGCACGCAGCGGGACGAGCGCAAGCTCTGCATCTACCCGCGCTACACGCGCCTCGAAGCGCTTGATCTGCCGCTCGGCCCGCACCGGCGCAACGAACTCTCGGCCAGCGCCGAGCAGACACGCGAGGCCTTCGAGTTTGCCGGATGCCGCGAATACCGCGAGGGTGACGCACTGCGCCATGTCCATCCACGCTCGTCGGCACGCATCGGCGCGCCCGTCGTCAAGGAGTTCCAGGCCGCCGGGCGCTCGCGTACCGCCATCCTTGTCGAGACCCGCACACACCAGCGCCACCGCAACCTGCGCGCGCTGTTGCGGCCCCGCGAGACCTTCGAGGCGGTGCTGTCGCTAAGCGCCTCCATCGCCGAGGTGCTCTCGCGTAGCGACCGCATCCTCGAGCTGCTCGTCGCCGGCCCTGAAGTCTACCGCTTTGTCAGCGCCGGACGGCGGGGCTATCTGGAGGAGGTGCTCGACATCCTCGCCGGCATCGAGCCCGCAAAACAGGATCCGCTGGACCTGCTGGGACCGCTGCTGCTCGAGGAGATCCGCTCGATCCAGAGCGTCTGCCTCGTGCTGACGAGCTGGCACGAGGGATGGAGCCGGCTGGTACACGAACTGGAGTTCTGGAACGTGGGCGTCAAGATCCTGCTCGTGACGCCCACGGGGCGGCGCACCGCCGGCTTGCCGCCGGAGGTGGAGTGCCTGGAAGCGCGTGCCATCCTTAACGGCGAGGTTGTGGCGCTCTAGCAAGCCGGGGAAACCATGCGCACAACCACCCTACAGACCAACAGCATCACCTGGCCGCACCGGCTGCGGGTAACCTGCGGCGCGGCCGTGCTGCTCTGGTGCGCCTGGGGCTATTGCGCGGATGGCAACGGTACAGCCCTCTTCTGGCTCACGGCCGTGGTGGCCACCGTGGCCGTCGCCCTGCCGCGTCCCCTGCCCGGCACATCCCGCTGGATCATCTGGCTGGCCGTGCTGCTGACGGTCGTCTGCATGGCCGCCAATGTCGAGCGGCTGATGCCGGCCAGGCAGGATTACTTCCGCGCCTACATGCTGGATCGCATCGTCACGGCACCCTTCGCCGCGCTCGGCGTGAGTGCGCTCTTCTTCCGCATGGGAGTGACCGGGGTCACGCGCATCATGCTGGGTGTGTTCCCCATGACCATGCTCGCCATCGCCCGTGCCGCCGCCGATAAGACAGGCGCCGCGCCGGGCGCTCCGACAATCCTCTGGGGTGTGCTCGGGCTGTGCTGCCTTCTGGAACTCGCGCGCCAGCACGCCGCGCACCGGGCCGGCGGCGCGACACGCGTCGGCATACGCGAATGGCTCGCGCGCGGTACCTGGATGGGCGCGGTCCTGGTCGCGGCAATGTGGTTGACGCCGCTGGTCGAGAAGACGGCCCAGGCCACGTATCAGCGGCTTCTTGGCATGCACTTGCGCTCGTACCGCGAGCGGATGTGGCAGCGCGAGACGGATCTGCCGCTTTTCCACGCCCTGCCCGAGGGCTTCGGACAGCGGACACGCCTGCTGTTCACCGTGCGGGCGAACGGGGCCCCGGGCTATCTCCGCGAAAGCGTCTTCACCACCTATACGCGGGGACGCTGGCTGACACCCGAAAGCGGCAGCGCCCTCGAACCCGCCGATGCACGCGCCGATCCGGATGAGATCATCACCCGTTACATACTGCAGCCCGCAGTTCCCTCGCAGGCCACTGAACGGATGAGCGTCGACGTGTTCGTACCGCGGCTGCTGACCGCCATCTGTCTGCCGGGCACGGCGGCAACGCTCTACTGTCCGGTGGACGACGACCCCATGGCCAACGCCAACGGCATGGTTCACGTTGATAACAGTACTTCCGCACGCTACGAGATCGACGTGTGGCCCACGGAGAGCGGCGAGAACGCCTTTCCGCTGCCCGACGGTTTCAGCAACCCTGACTATCTCCAGATACCGACGCCACTGGCACCGGCCGTCTCCAACTGGGTCGCCCGCTGCCCCGGGCTGGCGGAGGCCCCTACCCCTGCGGCGGCGGCACAATGCCTCGAAAACTACTTCGCCGACCAATTCACCTACCGCGGCAACATCCGCCATCCGTCGCAACCCGACCCCCTGATCCACTTCATGAAAGCCAGATCCGGCTTCTGTATCCACTTCGCCAGCGCGACGGCGCTCATGCTGCGTTCGTGCGGCATTCCCGCGCGTGTTGTCGGCGGATTTGTATGCAGCGAATGGGCCCCCTGGCTGCGGCGCTGGGTTGTGCGCGAGAGTAATGGACACGCCTGGGTCGAGGCGTGGGATGCCGCCGCCAACACCTGGTTCCTGGTCGAGCCCACCCCCGGCAGCGGCCTGCCAGATCCGCACCGGCGGGTTGGAATCTTCCGCGTTGTGTCGGATTTCCTCCGCTTTCTGTGGAAGCGGCTGCTGGTGCTGATCGAGGAGACGAACCCGCTCCAGATGGTCGCCGATGCGGGAGCGGCGATCGTGGCCTACCTGCGGCGGGAGATCTTCTCCATCTGGGGCGCCATGCTGCTCCTGATGGTCATCATGGCGTACATCATCAGGCGCAGGCAACGGCACCATGCCGCCGATGAGTTGGCGCGGACGCGCCAGACGCTCGCGCAGACGGCCGAGGCGCTCGCGCGGCGGATGGTTCCCGGCGCGCTGCAACGCAAGCCCTGCGAGAGCTGGGACGGCTGGCTGTCGCGCATCGGCAGTGAGCTGCCGCCGGCCCGCCGCGACGAGCTGGCAGAGTGGATCGAGAGCTACCAGCAGCTCCGCTACCGCGCAACGCTCGATCCCGCCGCCGCCCGCGACTGGATCGCCGCCGCCCGCCGCGCGGGACGTTGAGGCAGTAGGCAGTTACCGCCGCCATGGCGCACGCGGGGGCGGCATGCGTGCCGCCCGTACAGTGCTGCCTGCTCCACGCCTCGTCTCATCGCCTTCGTCCCCTTCGTCCCCTGTGCCAGCCGATTACATCCCGATTACATCCGGCCACGACAAGGATTCCAAATCAACCTTCCCTCGCGAATGCGCAAGTAGCCCGCATGGTCGTAGGCGCAGTTCCAGACCTTGCAGAAGAGATCCGGCCCAACGCTCCACAGGAGACACGAATGCTGCGCCCCGGCGTGCGGGGCGATATACATCTCGAAACTGCCGTCCTTGAGACCCTCGCCGCGTCCGAGGTTTACAGCGCTCTCGTTGCGCTCGGTGAAGCGGAAATGCAGCCCCCAGGCGTCCGCCACCACGGCGAACGAAAGCTTGCACGTCCCGACCTGCCGCACATCCGCCTCGGTGACTCCGCGGTCCCCCGTCGAAATGTCGGTCTTGATGAAACTGAGCGCTCTCCTGTACTGCCGGTCCATCAACGTCTCCCCGACCCGCAAGCCCTTCCAGCTATCCGGCCCGAGAATCGGCGCATCAGACCACATGACGACGTAATGCTTGCGCGGCTGCGGCTGCAGAAGCGAGCAGCGGTATTCCCAAAGCGCCCGCGCGAGCTCCTCGTTGCCATCCCGCAAGGCGATGGATCCCGCCCGATCGAAAGTCCCGACACGCGCCATGTTGGAGACACCACTATTCAATTGCGCATCAAGCGCGGCGATGCGTCGCCGTCCTCTATTGCGCCTCGATAGCGTAGGGATTGTACTTGTTTGTGTCGTGGGCATCGGCACCCGTTGAGGTATAACTGCGCCATGCGTCGCCGCGTCCGGTCGAACGCACGAAGTTGAAGAACGTATCCCCGGGCACGGTCGGATTCACCCCCGCCGCCGCGAGCGGAATGCGCAGCACCGCCTGCCATCCCTCTCCGGCACATGCCGCCTTGACCGTGAATCCGTCCGCCGTCCACGTGCCGTCGTAGGCGCGCGCGTCATAGCTGCCACCGTCCGGATAGGCGCGATAAACGGTATATTCATTCGCCCCTTTCCGGGGCGACACGAACACGGCAACCGAATCGCCGTCCAGCAGCCGTCCGCCGTCGGCCGGGCCGCCCTGTACGGTATCCGTCACGCCTTCGCACCGGAAGCGCACATGGAGATAGTGGTTGTCGTGGATCGCACGCGCCTCGGTATGCCAGGGGGCGGCAATGACCTCTTGCGGCCAGCGGTACGAGAAGTTGGTAACGGTACAAGCGCCTTCCCAGACAGCATCCTCAAAGTCCGGCAGCGTACCGGCGGCAATCCCGGCGTGGGGAATCTCCTGCGTCGGCGGCACGGCCTTCTCGGCCGCGGCAATCAGACGATCCCACTGTGTGAGCGCGTGGCCGACGAGCAACTGGGAAGCCGGATGGTCCGCCTTTGCCTGTGCCCGCACCAGCATCTCTCGCAACGGCTTCTCTAGACCTGCGGGACGGATGTCCGTGTTCATGGACTGCACGCCATCCTCGCCCCACCCCTTGTACCCGGCCTTGCGCCACTCCTGATGGATCCGCGCATAGAACGCGAGCATCTCCTCCGCCGCACCGCGGTAGGCCCGCCGACAGTACTCGCGGCGCAGCGCCGCGACATCGCGCGCAGGATCGACAAAGAGACGCGCCATCACCCAGTTCTCCATGGCGCTCAGATCCCAGGCACCGGCGAAGCCCATCCCCGCGTTGCCTTCCGCGCGCTGGCGGTTGTCGGGCGGCATCTCGCAGTACATGAGGTTGCCGAAGCCGAGCGCATTCCAATAGATCATGTCCTTCGCGGCGATGTCGCAGGCGGGCCGCGGCCAGGAAATGGCGTTGCCGTAGTACTCGTAGATGTTCATGAGCGCGCCTGATTTTCCCCACATCTCGGAACGCTCGTGCCACTTGCTGTTCTTCGTGTCATCGTAAACCGTGACGCTGCAGCACTTCGGATAGGGGCAGAAGGTAATTGAAAAGTACGGCGGGAATGACAGCTCCGGCGGCGGAATGGAGGCATAAATGTAGCCGAGAGTATTGACCTCCAGACCGGGGAACTCCCTGTGAATCTCCTCGGCAATGCCGAGGACGAAGCGGAAAAACTGGTACGAGCGGAATTCGGGATCATCCCGTGGCAGGACACGTCCCGACGGCAATGTGACATCTCTGATGCATTCGGAACAGCAGCATAGATCCCATGTGTCGCCATAGGCGAGGTTGACACCCGTGATGCGCGGCACCATGTCGCGCCGGAGGCAGGCAATCAGGTTCCCGGCTATCTCGCGCCGTCCCGCCTCGCACGTGTAGCACGGTTGCGTGCCGTAGTGCTCATAGGCGCGGCGGATACCCTCGCGCATGCCGAAGAACTCCGGATGCGTCTCGAAGTACTTGTCGTTGGGGATCATTGACCCGAGCTCATAGCGCAAGTGGTCGCGGAAAACCACCATCGAAGTCGAGAGAATGTGCCACTTGCCGTAGAAACCGCCGCGATGGTTGAGATAGTTGCGGCGGCACCAGATCTGGGTTGGCGGATTGAAGTGCTCGCCTACAAAGCCGAATTCGCGGCTGGCGAACTTCGGAACGACGTGGCTATCACAGTTGGTGAATACCAGATCCGGTTTTTCCGTGAAAACGACGCCGCCCGGAATACGCTCATTGCGCGCGAAGATGATATCCGTATTGCGCTCCAGCAGATCGTAAACCGCATTGCAGACGCCCTCGTCCATCCTGGCTGTGAGGAAGATCACACCGTCCTTGCGCGTAATGCGCCACGAGTCGTTCTTGCCCGTATCGACCGGCAGAAAGTCATGGCCGAGGCAGATGAGACTGTTCGTGCCTTCCACTTCCGCAACGCTGCCGGCATGCACCAGTGCAACGCGCTTGCCGGTGATCCGCCGGATCCAATGCCGCAGTTCCGCGGCGGCGAAAGCAAGCGGCTCCGACGGGCGCGTCGGGACGACGACCACGTAGGGCGACGCGGGGAGCGGCTTGACCGGCAGTTCCGTGCCGCCGATCTCGTCCCAGACAAGCGCGTCCAGCCGCGCGATCTTGTCGGAGGCCACCACGATCTGCACAAATGCCGCCTCCTCCGGCATAGTCATCTCGCGCCAGCGCTTCAGCCCGGCGTCCCAGGCCGCATAGAATCTAAACCCCCTGATGTCCCACTCCGGTGGATAACACCCCTCGTGCAGCAGGTGGAGATCCTCGTCGTAGAGAAGCACGAAAATGTCGATATCAGAAACCCCGGGGCCGTAGCGGTGAAGAGTGAGACGATACTTCTTGCCGGGCGAAACAGGCATAAGCTCTGTTTTCGCCATTGAATGACGCGCTTCGGCAATTTCAAGATAACGGACACCGTTGGTTCCCGTCTTGAACTCGGCCTGTGTTAGATCTGTACACCGGTCCAGGACGTTACCCGCAAAGGCCATGGCGGCACATGCCGCGTACACCAGAATCAACCCAAGGCGCCTACTCACTTCACATCTCCCTTTACCGGGATAATCTCGATGTCCGAATAGTCCCCGGATCCAGGGCGCAGCATCACGTAGGCAGCACCGGGCGGCGCGACGAAAGAATCCTCGCCGCCTTCGGGTCCCGGCTTGGCGAGCACAATGCCGCCCGAGTGCGGCACATCCTTAAAAGCCGCATCCATAAACAAGACCTTCCCCCAGCGGTTCCTGACCGTATCCTTTCGCAGAACGAGACGGACGCGATAACGCACCCCCGGCGTGACGGGGACAGGGTCGGTGTTGATCCAGGTGAGAACGCGCAGGAAGAAACCCTCCCCTTCCGGACGCGGCAGCAGGCGCACGCCGGCACCGAAACCGGCGTGGGCATAGCCCGCGAGACCAAATTCGCCGAACGAGAAGTGCGGATTGATATTCACGGTTTCGCCCGTCACCTTCTCAAGCCTCGGCGCGCCGGCCTCGAGGCGCGTCGCGCCGCTGCGGCTGTAGGTGACTGTCAGTCTGTTGCAGCCGATTGGAACATAGAACTCATCCACATACTCACGCCAGCCGCTCGATACGAATACATACCAATACGGAAAAAAGATATGCATGTCGCCGCGTTCTCCCCCGGGAGTGGCAAAGTGCTTGCGCCAGCCCGGCAGGTCGGCACCGCGTTGTCCGCGTGCGGTGTCGTAGAAGATCTCGCGGAATTCGGGATTGGTCTCGACCGTCATCTGCCCCGTCACCTTCGCACGCATTGTCAGGCGGTAGCGGCCGAGCGGCTCGACATCAAACACCGTCGAGACCGGACCAGAGGAACGCCCCTTTTCGAGAACGACAGCAGCCTCCTGCTGCGCCGTCTCCATCAAGGCATCGGCTCCCGCAACCGGCAAGCACATCAGCAGCCCCAGCACGGAAAGGACGGGCAGTTTGGGCAATCTTACATTCGAGGCTCTTGCAAACCTCCTCTTGGCATGGGCGTTCCGCCCATGAGACACGGGCAGGATGCCCGTGCCACACTTGCAATCAAGGAGTTTTGCAAGAGCCTCATTCATTAATGACAGCCTGTTGAATAGGCGAACTGACGCCGAAGGCTGAGCATCAAGCGTTCAGTGTTCCAGGCAGTCAAGTCCGCAACAAAGCTGAATTTCATCTCATCTCCCGTTGGATTCCGGATTCTGGTCTGAGACACCCCATTCCAACCTCGCCCTGAACGCACTCTCATCGAGCATCGGAATGCCCAGGGCCTCGGCGCGGTTGATCTTGGAGGCGCCGGGGGCGTCGCCGACAAGCACGAAGCTCGTCGCCCTGGAGACGGAATCGGTCACCTTGCCGCCGGCCTGGCGCACAAGCCCGGCCATGGCGTCGCGCGGCTGGCTAAGCGTGCCGGTGATGACTATGGTCAGCCCGGCCAGGGGGCCATTGGTGGTATCCGCCGGCGGTGTGCCCGCCGGATTGATACCCAGTTCCGCCAGTCGCGCCGCGGTACGCCGGCCCCATGGCGAGGCGGCGAAGGCCAGCAGCGCACGCGCCGGCTCAACCTTGATTTCCGTCAGGTACCTGGCCGGCCGCGATTTGCGGTCGGTACGCCGCGCCAAGCCCTGTGCCACCAGCGTATCGCCGACATCCTCGATCTCCCGGCAGACAGCCTCGAAGGCCTGCACCACTTCCTCGCCGTCATCCACCCCCCGGCGATGGCGCGCCCGCGGGTTCAGCGCGGCGGCCTGCTCCGTCAGCTCGGCGAGCCGGACGACGGACTTCAAGACCGGCGAGTCGAGCAGCGCCCGGAAATCGGCGTGTGCCGCGGCAACCTGCGCGGCGACCGTCTCGCCAACGCCGGGGATGCCGAGCGCCACCAGCCAGCGCGCCAGCGGCAGCCCGCGCGCCGCCTGTAGCGCATTGACGATCTTCTCCGCCTGCTTACCGCCCAGCAACCGCCGCTCATCCCCCTCGCCCAGGTTGAGCTCGGCCAGATCGAAGACGCTCCAGTCGTAGAGGTCAAGCGGATCGTGCAGCTTGCCGGTGGCCACCAGTGCCTCGGCCACCTTGCCGCCGAGTCCCTCAATCTCCAGCCCGCCGCGTGCCGCGAAGTACTCCAGTCGCGCCACCAGCCGCGCCGGACAGGCCGGATTCACGCAACGGTGCGCCACCTCGCCATCGGCACGCGTCACGGGCTCCCCGCAGGCGGGACACGCCTCCGGCATGGCAAACACCTGCTCGCGGCCGGTGCGCTTCTCCGTTATGGCCGACTCGACCGCCGGAATGACATCGCCGGCCTTGACGATCCAGACGGCATCGCCGATGCGCAAATCCTTGCGCGCGATCTCGTCGGCATTGTGCAGCGTGGCACGGGAGATGACCGAGCCGGCCAGCGGTACCGGCTCCAGTTCCGCCACCGGCGTCAGCACGCCGGTACGCCCTACCTGTACCGTGATGGAGTTGATCCTGGTCTCGGCACGCTCGGGCGCGAACTTGAAGGCGCGCGCGAAGCGCGGACTGCGCGCCGTGGCACCCAGCGGCGCGTACCAGCGGCGCTCGTTGACCTTGAGTACCGCACCGTCCATCTCGAAGGCAAAGTCGTGGCGCAACTGCTCCAGCTCGTCGAGGGCGGCCATGACCGCCGCCATGTCGGCGCAGGGCCATGCCCGCGGCGCCACCGGCAGACCCCAGCGCCGGAACTGCTCCGTCATCTCGGCGTGCGTCTCGAACTCGATACCCTCCAGCGCACCGCTGGCGTAGAAGAGCGCCTGCAGCGGACGCTGCGCCACCTCGCGCGGATCTAGAAGCTTCAGCGAACCGGCCGCCGCGTTGCGCGGGTTGGCGAAGGGCGGCTGGCCCTCGGCCTCCTGGCGGCGCGCCAGCTCGGCAAAACCCTCCTTGGGCATGTAGACTTCGCCCCGCACCTCGACGACCGCCGCCTCGGTGTCAATCCGCAGTGGAATGGCGCGGATCGTCCGCACGTTGGCGGTGATGTCGTCGCCGGTCTCGCCGTCGCCGCGCGTCGCGGCGCGCACCAACCGGCCCCGCTCATAGCGCAGGCTCAGCGCGACACCGTCCACCTTGGGTTCCACGACATAGGTGCAGACAATTTCAGGAATCTGACGCCGCAGGAACTGCTCGAAGTCGGCCAGATCAGCGCGCGTATGCACCTTGTCGAGGCTCATCATCGGCGGATCGTGCCGCACGGAGGCGAAGCCGGATTGCGGCGCGCCGCCTACCCGCCGCGTCGGCGAGTCCTCGCGCGCCAGCTCGGGATGCTTCTGCTCCAGCGCCTCCAGCTCGCGGTACAGGGCGTCGTAGTCGGCATCGCCGATCTCGGGACGCGCCTCGACAAAGTAAAGGCGGTCGTGACGCGCAATCTCCTGCCGTAGGAAGGCGGCGCGGCGCGCCGGGTCGGCGGCGTCGAACAACTCGCCAAAGCTCTCCGGCTGCTGCGACGGGGAAGATGAATCCAAGGCCATAGTTAAACTCCGTTTGATGGCGCTATTGCGCGCCGGTGAAGACCCGCATGGGTCCGAAGCCGCTGACGCGGCAGGCCTGCCCGATTAGATCCTTGAAGAGTTCCGGCAAGCCGGCCATTTTGCCGGCCTGCCCGCCCTGCCCGGCCCGTCCCAGGCCGGCGATACCCACGCGCAGAGTGGTCTTCATGTTGTTGGCTCCCAATCGTATCCCGCGCGGAACCTACCGCGCCCATGCATAGTAAAAGCATCCCATATTTCGGCGCGTTTGTCATCCGGCGTATTCGACTCCTCGTAATTGGCCAGATAAAGAGGGAGCGCTCAGAAGGCGCATGGCGAGCGTGTGTTCCCAACTTTGTCGCTTTGTCGGTAACTTTGTCGCCTTCGTCGCAAGCAGCGGGAAAGCTCACGCGAAGGCACGAGGGTGAGACCCTATTGACAAGGTTGACCTTATTGACCTTGTTGACGATGGCGCCCGCCCTGCACAAACCTGTCAATAAGGTCAATGAAGTCAATGACGTCAATACGGTCAACTGCCGCTGGCAGGCAGAACTCCGGAACGCCTCTGCAAAAGCTCACGGTACAGCAACTGAAAGGTGGGGCGACGCCTTCCCGGCTAGCCGCAGCGATGGAGTGATGGAGCGAAAAGCGCCAACGGCGCGCCCTATCCCAGCCTAGGGTGAAGCCCTAGCAGCCTGTCGGACTTAGGCAGCATTACGACGAAAACACCGAAAAAACGGCAAACAACTGGGTCAGGAATCGCTTCGTTGATTGGTCGTGAACAAAAGCAATGCGTTATTCGATTCCTGCGCA
>JAAYLN010000267.1 GCA_012521875.1 Lentisphaerota bacterium
CGTCAGACTCGTCGGACAGAACAAGCCAGCGCTAACGGCGCGCCCTATCCCAGCCTAGGGTGAAGCCCTAGGACTGCCGGCAAATCAAGAAAACAAGGGCTGAAAGCCCGGCCTATCATCTCGGGGATCACGGTCGTTTTTCGGCACTATGTAGCGCCCCTTCAGGGCGCGTCTTATTTTTTGCCCATTCCCCAGGGCGTTGCCCTGGGCTGGTATATCGCGCCCCTTCAGGGCTTTCATTAGCTGTATCACGCGCCTTACCAATGGCGAAAGATTGAGCGAGTGGATTAAGCGTTCCGTTTAAGTTTAAGAGAGGGATTAAGTGAGGGATTAAGCGGGTGCTTCGCGCTTACACCTTGTCCCCACACCTTGTCTCCTACACCTTGTCCCAACGCCAGGATACACAGCACCGCATAATTTATGGTATTTCGGCTCCTCGATTTATCCTGTCACCCGCAGCCATGGCGCACCCAGACAAGGATATGGCCTTGAGTTGGTTGTCCAGATCTACGGCAATGGTCCGAACGGAGTAGTTCGTAGAGCCTGCCGAAACGATGATAAACACGTTGTTCCGCACGAAAAAGATGCCGCTGTAGGTGTTTGGCGGATAACCCAAATAACATCGGTCACCGACCTTCAATGCATTAGTGGTGCCGACATGAAATGGTTGGATTGCAGAACAGGTGCCGAATACATTCATCATGACGTTATGGGCATCGGTGACACTCGGCGTTTCTTGAACCCGGAGATGAACGATTGCATCTGGCTTGTTCGTTGGATGAAAAAAGTAGTCACTATTCTTTGATCCGTTGGCCCATGGCCCCTCCAGGGCAGAGATCAGGTTTGACACTCCGAACATCGTGAAGTTTGGAACCCAGTTGGTAACAAGACAAGAGTAATTGGTCTCTGTGTTGCCGACCCAGTTGGTGAACCCATAGCACCTTTTGAGATCGTCAACGAACTCATCGGCAAGCGCCGGCACTTGTCCAAGACATGCAAGCAACAGCACAAGCAGAGCCATGCGGGCTATCAATGCGGTTTTCGTCGTCATAACATCCAACCCGGAAGTTGCCGCGATTGTAGAGCTTTGGCGCGGACTTTGTCGAATGCGAAAGCGGGAGCGGCAGAAGTGCATCAGACCAGACCAATCGTCCTCGTCCTCGTCCTCGTCCTCGAGATCACCGGAACTGCCGACGGGCGGCGACGGGCGGCGACGGGTGGCGATGACAGCGCCCCAAGGTGGCGCGGACATTCCTGTCTGCGCAGGCGGGCGCGGGCAGGCAGGAATGCCTGCCCCACATTGCCCTGCCTGCCATTTTAGGCCTTCGCGGCTGCCCTGCAACTCCCCACTCACCCGACCCCCATCGACCTCGCCCGACCCCCGTCAACCCCCGTCGAAGCAGATTGCCGACGGCATCGCCCCCCATCACCATCCTGCCTGTGCCCCCCGATCAAATCTGCGAACATCTGCGCACATCTGCGGTTAAACCAATCCCCCTTCCCTGGCGTCCTTGGCGCCTTGGCGGTTCAAAAAATCTTCCTGATTCAAAATCCATCAGCCTCCTCCGCTTCGGCGTGATCCGCGCCATCCTTAGCTAAAACCCAGTCGCAGCCTCGGCATCGCATCTGATGCAGCCCGAAGCATTCCGCGCCAATCCGCGAAATCCGTAGCTCCCCTTCCCCGCATCCTCCCCCTCCCCGCATCCTGTCATCCTGTAATCCTGTCAAAAAAGACCAGTCGCCGCCCCCGCATCGCACCTGATGCAGCGCGCAGCATTCCGCGACACATGCGCCTGCGAAGCAGGACATCCGCGCCATCCGTAGCTCCCCAATCACGTTCGGCTTGACAAGAGCGCCTATCTTGTCGCATTTTTGTCATGCAAAGGGAATCACAGCAGATGAGCGAGAATCTGGTAATCGTAGAATCGCCGGCCAAGGCGAAGACCATCGGTAAGATTTTGGGCAGCAAGTACCGCGTCATGCCCTCGTACGGGCATGTCCGCGACCTGCCGCAGCGCACGCTGGGCGTTGACATCGAGAAGGAGTTCAAGCCGAACTACACCGTCTCCCCCGGCAAGGCCAAGGTAATCGAGGATTTGCGCAAGGCGGCGCGCGAGGCGGAGGCCATCTATCTGGCCCCTGACCCCGACCGCGAGGGCGAGGCGATCGCCTGGCACCTGCAGGAGGTGCTGGCGTCGGCGGCCAAAAACAAGCCCTTCCACCGCATCCAGTACAACGAGATCACCCCGCGCGCCGTGCGGGCCGCCTTCGAGAACCCCGGCGAGATCGACATGGACCGCGTCAACGCGCAGCAGGGCCGCCGCGTGATCGACCGCATCGTCGGCTATACCGTCAGCCCGCTGCTGTGGCGGCGCATCAAGCGCGGCCTGAGCGCCGGACGCGTGCAGTCGGTAGCCCTGCGGCTGGTCTGCGAGCGCGAGCGCCTGATCCGGGATTTCGTGCCGGTCTCCTACTGGGTGCTGGGCGCGCAGCTCCGCCAGCAGACTCCGGCGGCCGAGACGTTCACCGTCAAGCTCGCGCGGATCGACGGCGAGAAGCCCGGGATCGGCACGGAAGAGCAGGCCGCCGCCGCGCTGGCCGACCTCGAGGGACGCGCCCTGCGGGTGAATTCCATAAACACCCGCGCCGTCTCGCGCCGTCCCCTGCCCCCCTTCATCACCAGCACGCTGCAGCAGGCCGCCTCGAGCGTGCTCGGCTACTCGCCCAGCCGCACGATGAGCATCGCCCAGAAGCTCTACGAGGGCATTGACCTCGGAGAGGGCAACACCGTGGGTCTCATCACCTACATGCGTACCGACGCGCCGACGGTCGCGCGCGACGCCCAGAACGCCACGCTCGGCTTCATCCGCAGCGAGTACGGCGACGACTACTGCCCCGACAAGCCCAACATCTACAAGAGCCGTTCCGGCGCGCAGGAGGCCCACGAGGCCATACGCCCTACCGATGTCACCCGCTCCCCGAAGGATCTCGCCGGCCGTCTCTCGGCGACGGAACTGAAGCTCTACGACCTAATCTGGCGCCGCTTCGTGGCCAGCCAGATGACGGCGGCGCGCATGAACCAGCGCACAGTGCTGATCGACTCCGAACCGCCGCCCGCGCAAAAGCACCAGTACCAGTTCAGCGCCACCACGACCGAGGTGACCTTCCCCGGCTTCCTGCGCGTGATGGAACTCGACATCCGCAAGAGCCTGGCCATAGCCAACGGCAAGGACGAGGACGCCGAGGAGGAGACCGACGAGGTCGAGCGCCTGCCGGAGCTGAAGGAGGGCGAGATAGTTGATCTGGTCAAGTGGCTCAGCGACCGCAAGGAGACCAAGCCGCCGTCCCGCTACTCCGAGGCCTCGCTGATCCGCGCACTGGAGGCCGACGGCATCGGCCGCCCCTCCACCTACGCCGCGATCCTCGAGACGCTCTCGCAGCGCGACTACGTCACCCGCGAGAAGCGCATGCTTTCACCCACGCCGCTCGGCTTCCAGGTCTGCGACCTGCTGGTTGACAAGCTCGACACGCTCTTCGAGGTCGGCTTCACCGCCCGCATGGAACAGCAGCTCGACGAGGTCGAGGAGGGAGAGGTGGACTGGCGCCAGGTGATGGAGGATTTCTACAAGAAGTTCACCGTCTGGATGGAGAGCGCACGCGAGCCGCCCGCCGACCGCGACAAGGTCGCGGCGGTGCTTGCCGAGTTTGAGCATGTCAAGGAGTGGGCCCCCGTGCTGAAGCGCGGCAGGCGCGTCTATGACGACGCCAAGTTCATCGCGTCGGTCGGCGAGCAGCTCGCCGGAGGCGGGCGACCGGTGACGGAGCGTCAGCTCGACACGGTCGTCAAGATGGCCCTGCGCTACCAGAAGCAGATTCCCGGTGTCCGCGCACGCCTGCGCGACCTCGGGTTCGAGGAGCTGGCGGCCGACGAGGCCACGCAGCCCCCGCGTCCCGAGACCAGGGAGAAGTTCGCCATCCTGCGCACGCAGGAACTCTCCGAGGAGCAGAACCGCTTCATAAGCTCGCTGGAGCAGCAGGTGGAGACCGGCCGCCGCCTGAGCGAGGCGCAGGTTGGCGCGCTCGACCGGATGCTCATCTCCAACGCCCGCCGCATCCCCGACTTCGAGAAGGTCTGCGAACGGCTGGGTATCAGCTTGCCCTCCGGGGCGCTGGCACCGGATAACGAGAGCCCGCTGCTGATCGAGGCGCTGGGGGAGATCAAGGAGTGGCGCGAGCCCACCAAGCGCGGCAAGCGCGTCTTCGACGACCAGGCCTTCGTCAAGAGCGTCGCGGAGCAGTTCAAACGCAAGGGTGCCCTCTCCGACCGCCAGCGCGCGGCGATGAAGAAGCTGATGCTGCGCTACAAGTCGCAGATCAGCAACATCGGGGAGCGCATGGCCGCCCTGGGCATGCAGATGCCGCCGGAAAAGGCGGAGAAGGCCGCAGATACCGCCAAGAAGGCAAAGAAAACCAGGAAGGCCGCCGATGCGGAGGCCTAGGACGGAACCATGTTGTGGCGCACCCTGCCGACACGCCCGTGACGGTTGACCCTATGCCGGTTCCCGGCATGGCGGAGCAGCCACCGGACGTCGAGCTGGCCTGCGCGATGGAGACGGCGGCCGAGCCGCTGCCGCTGCATCCGCAACTGGCTGCCGACCCGCTGGTGCAGCGTTTCGAGCAGCACCTGCGGATCGAGCGCAACGCCTCGGAGCACACGGTTGCCGCCTACATGCAGGATCTGGCCCAGTTCGCGGCGCACGCCTTCGGCGAGACCGCCCCGCCCTTCAACTGGCTGACCCCCGACCGCTTCACTGTGCGCGGTTTTCTCGTGGACTGCCAGAAGGGCGGCGCGGCCCCCGCCACGACGCGCCGCAAGCTCGCCGCCGTGCGGGCCTTCTACACCTACCTGATCCGCGAAGGCGACGCGGAGCGCAATCCCTGCGCCGGCCTGCGCGGCCCGCGCCTGCCGCGCCGCCTGCCGGATGTGCTGACGGTACAGCAGGTGGAGGCGTTGCTGCAGGCGCCGCTGGCCGAACTGCAGGCGCGCCGCGAGCGCAGCGGCGTGCCGCCGCCGCCCATCGAGGCCTATGCCGCCTGGCGCGACGCCGCGATCTTCGAGGTGCTCTACAGCACCGGCGCGCGCGTGGCCGAGGCGGCGGCGCTGACCCGCGCCACCGTGGATCTGGATGGAGCCGTAGTGCGCCTGCGCGGCAAGGGACGCAAGGAGCGGCTGGGCGCCCTGGGCCGTCCGGCCGTCGAGGCTCTGCGCCAGACCCTTGATTTCGCTGCCTTTATCTGGCCCGGGTCGGCCAGTCCTTCATCGGCGGTTTTCCTGAACCTGCGCGGCGGCCCCCTCACGCCGCGATCAATCGAGCGGCAGATGAAGCGCTGGCTCGCAGCCGCCGGACTCCCGCCCCGCCTGACCCCGCACAAGCTGCGCCACTCCTTCGCCACCCACCTGCTCGAGGCCGGCGCCGACCTGCGCAGCGTGCAGGAGATGCTCGGCCATGCCAGCCTCTCGACGACACAGATCTACACCCACGTCACCGTCGAGAGGCTCAAGGAAGTCTACCGCCAGGCCCATCCGAGGGCGTAGCATGACGGTACCTTAGGACTCACGCCCCGCTTTGTCGCGAGCCTTGTCGGTAACTTTGTCGAAAGCAAAAGATTAAGCGGGTGGAGCGTGCCGTTTAAGAGTGGGTTTAAGTGCGGGGTTTAAGTGTGTGCTTCGCGCTTACACCTTGTCTCCACACCTTGTCCCCAACACCTTGTCTCCGCACTTTGTCTCCACGCTTCGTCGGCTACGCTTAGTCCCAGCACTTTGTCCCTACGCTTTGTCGAAAGCAACAGGGAACGCTCACGCGAAGCCGCGAAGCCGCGAAGGCGCAGGGAAGAAGGGGTGGGAGAGAACCGTTTGCGAAACAACTCAGTTGTATCGCAGAAGAGGGTAAAAGGGTGGGGAGCGTGCGCTTTTCCCTGGTCTTGGCATCCCGTTCACTTCAGATGCGCTATGGAGCCCGCGGTCTCCGCGGTGTATTGATGCGGCGCATGGATGGAGAACGACACCGCCGGGGACGGCGGGCTCCACGTTACGGCCTTTCAGTTCACACTACTGCGACCGTACCGTCAGCCGCAGCGGCAAGCGCCCGCATAGGCTTACGGTACAGCATCCTCTCGTCCTCGTCCTCGTCCTCGTCCTCGTCCTCGAGACCACCGGCGCTACCGGCGCTACCGGCACTACCGGCACTACCGGAACTGCCGACGGGTATCGATGGACAAACGGCGGCGTGCTCCGGTTCCGGCCTTTACGCGGCCTTTCCGTGTGCCACGCTGCTGTTGTATCATTCGACTAATTATGCTACAGTGTCCGCATCGGGATAGGAGAAACCATCATGCTGACCATAAAGCCAGTTACCGAACTCAGGAATTACAACAAGGTCCTACGCGAAGTCACGGAGGATCAGCCGGTTTTCCTGACGAAGAACGGGCACGGGCGCTTTGCCATTGTTGACATCCGTGCATACGAGCGGCTGCGTGCCGAACTGGAGCTAATGTCGGCCCTGGCCGAAGGCGAGGAGTCCGTCCGTAAAGACGGATGGATACCGATGGACGCCGCAATGGAGCAGCTTGGGAACTAGCCATGTCCACAATGGTATAGTTGCCACCATGTCGTCCCCATCCCCTCTTCGCGTAAGCCACTTCTACGATTGGCAGCATGTCAATGATGCCATGCTGGACTGCGTCCTGGCGGAGTTTGCCGCCAATGGCGCGCGGGCGCTGAGCGCGCCGCCCCACTGGACTTCCCGGTTCCTGCGCGATCCCGCCTTTGCCGCCTTGCTGCGGCAGCGGCTGGCCCACCACGGACTCGTCATGCAGGATGCCCATGCGCCATGGGGCACGTCGTGGGATCTGGACGTCGAGGATGCCGCACGCCGTCCGGCGATGCTCGCGGGCCATCGGCTATGTCTGGCAATGCTGGCCGATTTCGGCGTCGAGACCTACACGATACATGTCGGCTCGGCCCCCAACTACACCAATGGCGGGGTGCATACCGACTCCATGCAGGCCTGCGCGCTGCAGACGCTCGAGGCGCTCTTGCCGGAGGCCGAGGCACGCGGCATCGCCATCGCCGTCGAGAACATCGTCGAGCCCTCGACGGCACCCGCAGTGGTCGCCTCGCTCGTCGGCAGTTTCGATTCACCGTGGATCGGGTGCTGCCTCGATCTCGGCCACGCGCATGTGATAGATGCCGATGCACCGCGAACCATCGGGGAGTTCATGCCCTACATCCACAAGGCCTGGAACAACAAGGTGAGGCTGACGCCCTTCACGGAGATCGTGCGCATGTTGTCGCCCTGGGTCGTGACGTGCCATATACACGACAACGATGCTACCGGCGACGAGCACCGCCTGCCGGGTGATGGCCGCATCGACTGGCCGCGCTATCTGGCCCTGCTGGCCACCTGCCGGCGCCTGAAGTCGGTGCAGAACGAGTGGCATCCGCAGACCTTTGGCTATCCTATCGGGCGGGCATGCCGGTGTTTCGATAGGTTGTCGGCCGAACTCGAGGCAGCGCGAATGGAAGTAACTGAAAGGCAAGGACATGAATGTAGCAGATGCCCAGGCTAAAATGGTGAGGCGGTGTCTGTGTACGGCTCGCCGCCGACGGCGGGCTGCATGTCACCGCACTGCCCGGCTCTGCCGGGCAAACCCTCGGTAGTACCGGTAGTACCGGCGGTACCGGTAGTACCGGTGGCTGCGTGGAGCCGGTACTGCCGACCCTGCTCCGGGCGAGCAGACGCTCGCCCCTCCCGGTTGCCGCCCCAGTGTGGCGCGGACATTCCTGTCTGCGCGCGCAGGCAGCACACGAAACGCGCAGGGAAAGCGAATTAAGGACGACGCCGTCCTCGGCGGTACCGTTCGCCGCCTCATGCCCACACCAATACTGCCTACTGGGAGTGTTGACTCATTGCGGACCGATGCTTTTTTGAATCAGGAACTCAGGAAATCATTTGTGGCAGCCGCGCATTCTTGCATCCTTCTTGAGTTCCTGATTAATCCGCACCGGGAATAAATCACCACTGCCTACTGCAACTGCCACTGCGCCTGCGGCGCAGTGGCGGCACGGGCGGCCAGCAGCGCGGCGCCGCGGCAGGCCGGCTCGGAGCATTCGGCGGGGAAGATATCGAGGCC
>JAAYLN010000268.1 GCA_012521875.1 Lentisphaerota bacterium
AAACCGTGAAGGAGGCCGGGGAACCGAAGGCCACCCACTGCTCGGCAGGGGTGTATGTACCGCCTGCGCCGGATGCCGTCACGCGGATCGCGGTGGCGAACTGCCATTCGAGCTTGCGGTAGGCGGCTGGCGTCGGGTGGACGTAGGTGAAGGAGTTGCCATTGCCGGAGTCGACGACATTGGCAGCGGCATCGTAGAGCTTCCAGCCGGTGCAGGTTGCCTTGAAACCGTCGGTGATCGTTACTTCACCCGCAGGCGCGCTCACGGCGAGCGACTCACCGGCGGCGAGCCCGTCGCGTCCGGCATAGCCCGGGCTGAGTGTCACGTCGAGGTTGATGGGAGAGGCGCAAATAGCCAGTAAGTCATCGGGTGTGGCACCCAGGTAGCGCACGCTATCGACCAGATGATTCGTCGCGATCTGCGCGGGCGTGAGGGCCTCCGAATAGAGGCGGATGGCATAGATTTCGCCACTCCAGGGATACGTGGCGCTTAGCTCGCGGTCGCCAAGCATCAGCCACCCTTTGCCGGCATTATAGCTCGCGGCGCCCGCCGCGCCGGTGGCCGTGACGCCATTCGTATAGACCGCGCTGACCGCAGTTGCGCTGGAATATACCGCCGCGACGGCATGGATTTCGCCATCGAGCGTATCGTAGGCAATGATATCATCCACTCCGCCGCTGCCATTGAAGAAGACCGTCTTGCCGTCTTCCTTGATGAGCACGTAATGGTATTTGTCGCCACTATTCAAGAGGTAGCCGTACCTAGAGAGTACAGCGGGCTGACGGTACAGCACCTCGATCGTCAAATAGTCCGTGGGGCCCTTCGCGCCGTAGTTTGCGGCGCACCCGTTTGCCACCTGCAGGAAGTTGGCGCCCCACGATCCCTTGGCAGTCAGCGCCAGATCGTAGATCCCCTTCAGATCCTTCCAGACGGTCGCATCGGAGTAGTGAAAACCGAGTCCGGCGTTGTCTATGCCGTCCCACTGGGCGATCAGGCCTGATTGCACATACGACGAGGCGTCGTACCCCAGGGCACCCAGTGCGACCAGCACAAGTGCGAGCATCGAAAGCGTTTTAACGCGTACCGCAAGATTACCCATGTCCAAACCCCCGCTGGTTGTTATCCATCTGCGAGTGCTACTCCCGCATGACGGCATTATCGTTTTGTTAAGCACGATTATAGTGCTATGGGCAGGGTAGGGCAATCACTGATTTCATAAAATTCGCTGATTCTCATTGGTGTTCATGGATAGAACCGCCAAGACGCCAAGAACTCCAAGGGGATGTGAGGTTTGCGTTAGATGTGTGACAGATTTGTAACACCGTTCATCATAATAGCAGCGTGCCGACGAAATGTGGGATGAAGTGAGGGAGTAAGTGCAATAGTTTTCGCGTAGCACCCGCTTAATCTTTCGCTTTTGGCAAGGCAACGGACATGGCTCATGCAAGCCCTGAAGGGGCGCTATATACCAGCCCAGGGCAACGCCCTAGGAAATTGGGCAAAATAATGACTAGCCCTGAAGGGGCGGCATATAGTCATGCAATACCACGTCTGTCTGCCGGTTGCCCGCTGTGGTCGATTGTCGTCGGCTGTCGTCGAGCGCCGGAGATGCTCCGGCAAAGGCGCGCAAGCACAGGTGGGGCGAAGCCGTCCCAGCTAGCGATGGAGCGTGGGATTGTGGGGCAGACATTCCTGTCTGCCCTCGTGGACGTGCGCAGACAGGAATGTCCGCGCCACTCTGGAGCAGCTCCCGCAATGGCGCATAGGTGGTGGAACGGGCGGGGTTGACGTTACATGGCCTTGCGTGCAGTTCGCCGGTCACACCGCGTAGCGGCGTGACGGGGACGGCTCGCCCTACCCTTCGGTTCGCTGTACCGTCAGCTTGTGCCGGCGCGGCGGGCGGGGTGGTTCGGTACAGGCACCAGATCCAAACTTTAGAACTCCCGAACTCTAGAACTTCTTTTGCACTCTTCTGCGATACAACTGAGTTGTGTCGCTAACGGTTCTCTCCCACCTCTCCCTGCGCCTCTGCGCCTTCGCGCCTTCGCGTGAGCTTTCCCTGTCGCTTTTGACAAAGCGTAGGGCCGAAGTGTGGCGACGAAGCGTAGCCGACCAAGCGTGGAGACAAAGTGCGGGGACAAAGTGTAAGCGCGATGCACACACTCCAAACCCTCTCTTAAACTCACTCTTAAACGGCACGCTTACTCCACCCGCTTACTCTTTCGCTTTCGATAAAGTTACCGACAAAGCTCGCGACAAAGTGGCGTCTTTGCCACATTCCGACTGCCTACTGCTGCTCCTCCACCCGCTCAAGCGTGAGTTGCAGGCGGCAGTGGCCGGCGTTTTCCAGCGCCTCGATCTGCAGGCGCCCGAGGCGCCACGCCGGCGGGTTGGTGGCGCAGAAGACGGCCACCTCCAGTGCCTTGGGCGTCTCGATCCGCGGCCACGTCATCTCAAGCTGTAAACCGCGCCAACCGCCGGCGGGTGGCAGGCGCTTGGTCTCGCGCCCGGCAGGGGCGGGGAGATGCGCGGGTAGGGTGGGCGGGGCGGCATCGCGATGCAGCGCGTCGCGGATCGCCCGCTCGACATCCTCGTAGCGTTGCAGCCGTTCGAGGTCCGGCGCGAGCGAGGCCAGCAGACGCTGGCGGTTGCGGATATCATTTTGCCGTGCAACGCTCTGGCGATGGAACTGCAGGGCGAGGAGCGCCAGCAGAATAAAGCCAATCAGCGCATAGCCTATGGCACCGAAACGTCGCACTCCCTTCATGGCAGCACCTCCTGCCGCATGAGTGTGGCGCTGAAGCGCAGCCGCCCGGAAGGTGTCGGCATGCTCTCGATGGCCGGGACCAGCTGCGCGCGGCGCGCGGCCTCGCGCAGTACCGAGAGGTCGGCCTCGTTGTCGGCCAGTCCGACCAGCTCGATGCGCCGGTCGTCAACTACGAGCGTGCCAAGTGTCATGCGCCGCAGGGCCACGGCATCCAGCAGGTCGGCAAGGTGGGTTGCCAGCCGCGGTTCGCCTAAGGCCTCCACCTCGGGATGGAGGCGCGTGTCGAGCTCGCGCCGGGCCAGCTCGATGGCCGCCGCGCCGCGCACCGGCAGCGGACGCCCGGCGAGCCGATTGGCCGCCTGCACCACTCGCTGGTCGAGCATGGCCAGCGCGCGGCGGCTCTTGTGCAGCCTGGCAAACTGGGCTCCGGCGAGCACCAGCCCCGCCAGCAGCAGTGCCGCGGCCTGGAGTGCCTGTGCGCGTCTCTGGCGGCGTTGTGTGACGGGATGCCCGCCCAGGGAGGCGCGCAGATCGCCTTCGTGCGCGCCGCCGCGGTTGAGCCCCAGCGCCTCGATGGCCAGGGCGCTGGCGAGGCAGGTGCGGGCGTCGTCGGCGAGGCGGATATCGGTGTCAGCGCAGGCGGGCAGGGCACGCAGGGATTCGAGGAGCGCGGTGTCGGCGGCCTCGCCGCAGAGCAGCATGCGGCTCGACGACGGGCTCCAGCGCGTGGCGAAGACTTGGAGGTGGCGCCCGACAGCGTCGAGATCGCCCGGCGGCACCGTGATGCAGCTCCGCAATTGGCCGCCGTATCCGGCCAGCAGTGTGCCGTGATGCTTGCCGGCATGCAGCAGCAACTGGAGCGTGTTCTCCCCGGTAACCGGTTCCTGCAGCATCATCCAGTGCCAGAGGGCGTGCGCAGCCGGCACAAGGCGTTCGGCTGCGACCATTCCCTCCAGCGCCGCCAAGCGTGAATTGAGTGCCTTGCGGTCGATGGCATAGGCGATCAGGGCGGTGGAACGGCGTTGGGCGTCGGCCGGCACCCAGGTCACGGCGCACTGCTCGACCGGCAGGGGCAGCCGCAGATCGAGCATGCCCGCCGCCAGCCGCTCCGCCTGCTCAAGGGTGCGGGCTGGCGGTTCCAGACGCTCCGTGAAAACCGACTCCATCGAGACCGCCATGGAACAGCGTGCTCCGCCGGAACGCTTCTGCGCCAGATGCTCAAGCGGCACCACGGCGCGGTACAGCCGTCCGAAACTGCGCCATGCGGCCACGGCAACCGGGGGCGACTGCGAGGTGTCGATCCCGATCCAGGCCCGCCGCGGATGGCGGTGCGTCGGTGACTGTAGGTCAGCGGACATGATGTGTAGGTCGGTGCTGTTGTTGGAGCGCTTGCAGAACCACAGTAGGTGCCATGAGCCTCGGTTCGGGCTGAAAACTTCCTCTGAACCCTCTTCCTGCTCAGTGACGCAGGGGCGGCGCCCATGCATGATGTGGCTAGATTGTTCGTATAAAGTAGCAGGTTTCGGGTAAACGTCAAGGAAGCGACTAAGTGCGGTTCTAAAGGGTTCTAAAGTTTGGGAGTTCTAAAGTTCTAAAGTTTGGCTGTCGACTGTACCGAAGCGCCCCGCCCGCCGCCCCCGCACAAGCTGACGGTACAGCAACCGTCCCGCTTGTCGCGGCGATGGAGCGACGGGGCGGCGAGGCCTTGCAGTTGTGGGCTTGCAGTCTGGCCCTGCGGCTTTCTCTTCAGCCCAATCCGCACGCGGCAGGGACGCCGCGTCTACCAGCCGGACGCCCGGTACTGCCGCCAACCGGGACGGCGACGCCCCGTCTGTGCTGGCGCGCCTTTGCCGGAGCGACCCCGTCACTCGACGACAGGCGACGACGTCTTGCATCTGGCAGACAGACGCCTTATTTCATGACTATATCCCGCCCCTTCAGGGCTAGTCATTTTTGGCTCATTTCTTAGGGCGTTGCCCTGGGCTGGAATGTCGCGCCCCTTCAGGGCTTGCATTAACCTTGGCACAAGCTGCTCCTGTCACCGGACACGGAGCTCCGGTGCAACGAGAATGACCCGATGAAGCCGGCAAGGAGTAAGCGGGTGGAGTAAGAGTAGTTTAAGAGAGGGTTTGGAGTGGGGTGCTTCGCACTTACACTTTGTCCCCGCACCTTGTCCCCACGCTTTGTCGGATACGCTTCGTCCCCGCACCTTGTCCCCACGCTTTGTCGAAAGCTAAAGATGGGCGGCTGAAATGCGCCGCTTGGGTGGACCTTGTTGTTCGCCGCCTCATGCACCTTTCGATGGAATCGATAGAATCGAATGATTCGACAGATTCGACAGATTCGATTCGCTCGATTCATTCGACTCGCTCGATTCATTCGAGGCTTCATGCCCCGTGCATCAGATCCATCTGTCAAAATTGCAGTAGGGGGTATATCGAGTACGAGTACGAGGACGAGGACGAGGACGAACGGCACACTCACTACTCACTATTCACCACACACTCCTCACCCGCTCCGGCCTCTTCCAGCATCTTGCGCAGCGTCTCCGCATCCTCCTGCAACTGCTCCAGTGAGTCGTCCTTGACGAACTCCAGCAGCGCCCAGCGCTGCTTCAGGCCGGCGGGCAGCGGTACCGTGACGGCCTCCGTCAGGAACTCGCGCCAGGCGTCGCGGCCGCTGGCCAGCGGCTCGCGGCGTCCGTCGGACTGCCATTGGTAAACGTGCAGGTGCGCCAGCGTGGAACGCAGACGGCGCAGGGCATCCAGTTGCGCCGCGTGTGTCCAGCCTACGCTGGGCTGCCAGTAGCAGCAGAGGCCGGCGTCGGACGTGGCTTCCATCAGCCCTATGGCCGATTCGGTTGCATCGGTCAGTGTATTGCAATGGAACTCAAAGGCGACACCGATTCCCGCCTCACGCGCCATCGTGCCGATGCGCCGGCTCTCCGCGATGATCCGCGCGCGGGTGGCGGGGGTGGTCGCGGCCGAGCCCTGCTCGCCGGCCCAGACGCGGATCAGGGGCGTCTGCAGCACGACGGCAGTATCCAGCACCCGGGCGAAGGAGACCTGCGCCGACTCGTCGCGTCCCACGCGGTAGTAGGAGCCGTAGGAGGGTATCTCCAGCCCCGCCTCGCGGGTGCGCGCCGCCACCTCGCGCGCCACCTCCAGATTGCCGTGGGGGACGTGGACGTCACCGCCCCACTCGATGCCCTGTAATCCGGCGCGGCGGCATGCCGCGATCAGCTCGGCCGGCGTCCGGCTGCGGAAGGAGATGGAGACTAGTCCGGGTAGTAGGTGCATGGTTAAGTCCGATTGTTGACCCTGTCACGCACAAAAGGTAGACTGCCTTACATGAAAAAGAAAGCCCTATTTCTGCTTGGGGCTGACGCGTTCCGCCGCATCTACGGTACACGCCAGGTAGAGGCCATCCGTGAGATGGCGGAGATCGCCGAGCCGCTGCCCGGCGCGGGGCCGATGCCGCCCGGGCCGGAGGTGCTGGACGGGGTGCGGTTGCTCTTTGGCGGCTGGGGCACGCCGCCCTTGACGGGTACGCTGCTGGATCAGATGCCGCAACTGGAGGCGGTCTTCTATGGCGCCGGCTCGATCCGCCACATAGCGACCGGGGAGTTCTGGGA
>JAAYLN010000269.1 GCA_012521875.1 Lentisphaerota bacterium
GTGGCCGAAACGTGCAACACGAACAACCACTTCTGCATGGACTATTACGCCGAATCTGAGCTGGCACTGCTGCGTGCCGTGTACCGCTTCTGGTCGCCGGTCAAGGGGCACCACTTCTACACGATCAACGAGGCGGAGAAGAACGATGTTATCGCCCGGCTCCCGCAGTACTGGACCTACGAGGGTGTGGCCTTCTTTGCCTTCCCGTCGACCGGTGGTGCCTACTAACCGACGGCGACGCGGTGCGGGTTGGGGGGGGGATCAGTCGGACGTGGCGGACGGGGTCGGGCGGGTAATCGGGTAGCGACAGGGGTGCTCCCGAAGAGCTCGGTCACTTTGTTCCGACACTTTGTCCCTACGCTTTGTCGGCTACGCTTCGTCTAAACACTTTGTCCCTACGCTTTGTCGGAATCGCTTCAGCCGCTAAAGTTTCGACAAAGTGTGGAGACAAAGTGTGGTGACGAAGCGTAAAGGGACAAGGTGTGGAGACAAGGTGGGGAGACAAAGTGTGGAGACAAGGTGTATTGTTGCCGTGCAATATTCTGGATACTGAATTCTGAATTCTGAATTCTGAATTCTGAATTCTGAATTCGGTGCGACTCAGCCAAGCTGAATCGCACCCCTGCTTGCAGATAAATCTTAAAGCTACTTTACTTTTTATCTGCAAGCGGCTAGACTTTCTCTCCAATGAAACCCATCGGAAGGAATCTGCCATGAACCAGGACATCAAACGCTGGCTGGAGCCGCATGTCGTCTCGGCTCTGGCGGAACGGCGTGTCGTCAACCTCACCGGCGCCAGGCAAACCGGCAAGACCACCCTCGCGGGACATCTGGATATTCCCGGCGCCAGACGCCTGACGCTGGATGACAACACCCTTCTCCAAGCCGCCATCACGGATCCCATGGGGTTCGTCCAGCACGACAAGGACACAACCACAATCCTCGACGAAATCCAGAAGGCACCCGCCCTGCTGCCCGCCATCAAGCAGGTCGTCGACCAGGACCGCTCCAAGGGGCAATACCTCCTCACCGGCTCAGCCAACCTGCGTTTTGCCTCCGCCGTGACCGACAGCCTCGCCGGACGCATGCGCACCATCCGGCTTCGCACGCTGGCAGAGGCCGAGATTCGCGGCCGCGAACCCAGCTTTCTGGAGAGGGCTTTCGCCGGGGATTTTCCGGATTCCATCGAGGGGCTCGATAAGCGGACCGTCGTGAATCTCGCCTTCCGCGGAGGATATCCCGAGGTGCTGGACATGTCGCGCCGGGAACGCCGCGAATGGTACCGGGGCTATCTCAACGACCTGCTCTTCCGCGACATCCAGGACATCACCGAAATCCGGAAGCTCGACGTCCTGCGCGATGTCGCCATCTGGCTCGCGGCGCGGTCGGGAAAGTTCTTCTCGATCGGGGAACTGGCCGCATCCACCCGACTTTCGCAGGCCACCGCCGAAAACTACCTTGTGGCACTGTCGGCGCTGTACCTCTTCGACAAGCTGCCGGCGTGGTCGAAAACCGACTACGCCAAGGCCGGAAAACGCCCGAAATGGTTCGCCAGCGATGCCGGCCTTGTCGCCAACTGCCTGGGCTGGAACGAGGACGAGGTCTACCTGGACTCGGATCGTTCGGGCAAGCTGATCGAGACCTGGGTCCACAACGAACTGGCCATACGGTGCGAGCTGGCGGACGACTGCACACTCAGTCACTACCGGGATGCCGCCAAACGTGAAATTGATTTCATCGTCGAGAAGGGTGCCGGGCACCTGCTCGGCATCGAGGTCAAGGCGGGCTCGTCGGTCCGTTCGGACGATTTCGCCCATCTGCGCTGGTTCCGCGACAACCTCGCCAAGGGCGCGTTTACCGGCATCA
>JAAYLN010000270.1 GCA_012521875.1 Lentisphaerota bacterium
GATGAGGTGCCGGCGCTGGACAAGCGGCGCAACCACACCATCGAGGTGGTCGTCGACCGCCTGGTAGTGTCGGACACGATCCGCACGCGTCTGACCGACTCGGTCGAGTTGGCTCTCAAGCGCGGCAGCGGACTGGTGATCGTGCTGATTGCGGAGCCGGGCAAGGATGAGACCGAAAAGCTCTTTTCGGAACTCAATGCCTGTGCGCAATGCCAACTGAGCTTCGAGGAGCTTAAGCCGCGCAACTTCTCCTTCAACAATCCCCACGGCGCCTGCCCAGCCTGTGCCGGCCTCGGCGCGCAACTGGTCTTCATCGAGGATCTGGTGGTGCCGAACAAGGAACTGAGCCTGGCGGACGGGGCGATCCACCCGTGGCGCCATGGCGGCTACCGCATGGTGCTCTACCATCGCCACCTGGTGCGCGAGGTGGCGCGTAACTTCGACATCGACATGGCGACGCCCTACAAGGATCTGCCCAAGTCGTTCCGCCAAATTCTGATGCACGGCACCGGCGACAAGGAGATCGAGATCCGCTTCCGTATGCGGGGAGTCACCCGCAAGCATCAGAAGCCTTTCGAGGGCGTCCTGCCGGCGCTGCACCGGCAGTATACCGAGACCGACTTCGAGGAGATCCGCGAGCGCCTGCAGCAGTATATGACGCGCGAGACGTGTCCGGTCTGCAAGGGCGCGCGCCTGCGGCCAGAGCCGTGCGCCGCCACCGTGGGCGGTGTGACCATCGTCGATCTCATGAGCCGGACGATCCGCGCCACGGCCGCCTTTTTCGAGCAACTGAAGCTGGATAGGAGCGAGCAGCAGGTGGTCGGCGAGGTGCTCAAGGAGATCCGCCGCCGGCTCCAGTTCCTCGTCAACGTGGGGCTCGAGTATCTTACTCTTGACCGCGAGAGCTCGACCCTCTCGGGCGGTGAGATGCAGCGCATCCGCCTCGCCACGCAGATCGGCTCGGGGCTCGTGGGCGTGCTTTACGTGCTGGACGAGCCGACCATCGGTCTGCACCCGCGCGACAACGAGCGGCTGATCGCCATGCTGCGCGAGTTGCAGTCGCGCGGCAACACGGTGGTGATCGTCGAGCACGACGAAACCATGATCCGCTCGGCCGACCACATCATTGATCTGGGGCCCGGTGCCGGACGCCTCGGTGGCGAGGTGGTCTACGAGGGCGACTGCGCCGGCCTGCTGGCGCACTCCAACTCGCTCACGGCCGACTACATGACCGGCCGGAAGCGCATCGGGGCGACCGCGGAGCGCGTCAGGCCGGGCGGGCAGTGGCTGCGGGTGGAGGGGGCCGGCGCCAACAACCTGCGCAACATCGATGTCGAGTTTCCGCTGGGCTGCCTCGTCTGCGTGACCGGCGTCTCCGGCTCGGGCAAGAGCTCGCTGGTGGACGAGATCCTGCGCAAGCATCTGGCGCGGCACTTCCACGGCGCCAAGGATCTGCCGGGCCCCTTCCGCAGGATGACCGGCCTCGAGCATCTGGACAAGGTGATCGTGATCGACCAGAGTCCCATCGGGCGCACGCCGCGCAGCAACCCCGCCACCTACACCGACGCCTTCACGCCGATCCGCAGCCTCTTCGCCCAGACCCCAGCCGGCAAGATGCGCGGCTACGGGCCGGGGCGCTTCAGCTTCAACGTCAAGGGCGGGCGCTGCGAGACCTGCAAGGGCGACGGCTCGCTGCGCATGGAGATGCACTTCCTGCCCGACGTCTACGTCACCTGCGAGCAGTGCGGCGGCCTGCGCTACAACCGCGAGACGCTGCAGGTGCAGTACGCCGGGCACACCATCGCCGATGTGCTGGCGATGACCGTGGACGAGGCGCTGGAGGTCTTCAAGCCGGTTAAGAAGATTGCCTCCAAGCTGGGCACGCTCTCCGAGGTGGGCCTCGGGTATGTGCAACTGGGGCAGCCGGCCACGACGCTCTCGGGGGGCGAGGCGCAGCGCATCAAGCTGGCGGCCGAGCTGAGCCGGCCCGCCACGGGCCGCACGCTCTACCTGCTGGACGAGCCGACCACGGGGCTGCACTTCGCCGACGTGCATAAGCTGCTGAACGTCCTGCTGCGCCTACGCGATGCCGGCAACAGCGTGGTGATCATCGAGCACAACCCCGACATCATCCGCTGTGCCGACTACATTATCGATCTCGGCCCCGAGGGGGGCGACGCGGGCGGCCAACTGGTCGTCGCGGGCACGCCCGAGGAGGTGGCGGCGTGTGCGGAGTCGCACACGGGGCGCTTCCTGGCAAGGATGAAGGGGTGAAGGGGTGATTTTAGATTTTAAATTTTAGATTTGTGATTTGGGGGTGCTGCGCGCGGAGCAGGCGCGATGCGGTGGCTGCGACTGGTGTTTTTAGCTACGGATGACGCGGATTGGCGCGGATTTTTTTGGTGGTGGGTGCTGCGCGCGGAGCAGGCGCGATGCTGGGGCTGCGACTGGTTTTTTTGACAGGATGACAGGATTCCATGATTGTATGTTAGCGGGGTGCTGCGCGCGGAGCAGGCGCGATGCGGTGGCTGCGACTGGTGTTTTTAGCTACGGATGACGCGGATTGGCGCGGATTTTTTTGGTGGTGGGTGCTGCGC
>JAAYLN010000032.1 GCA_012521875.1 Lentisphaerota bacterium
AAGCGTATCCGACAAAGTGTGGAGACAAAGTGTGGAGACAAAGTGTGGGGACGAAGCGTATCCGACAAAGTGTGGAGACAAAGTGTGGAGACAAGGTGTGGAGACAAGGTGTAAGCGCGAAGCACCCACTTAAACCCACTCTTAATCTCGCTCTTAATCGGTACACTCCACCCGCTTACTCCTCTGCTTAAGAGTGAGTTTAAGAAAGGGTTTGGAGTGGGTGCTTCGCGCTCCCCTGTCACTAGCCGATTACCTATGCCGGGAACCCCGCCGCTACAACTCATCAAGCATTATCAACTCGTCATCCCCACCGCCCTGCATGAAGACATCAGCCGCCGGTATTTCGCGTTTCTTGTCGCCCACGAAGTACTTGTTGATCGGCGGCAGGTCGGCGTTGACGCGTGCCGTGTCGAGGCGTTTCAGGCGTGCCGCGAGGTCGCCGGCGGTCGCGCCGAGTTCCTTTACCTTGGTCGGGTCGAAGTCGTCCGGGTAACCGATGATCGGTGCGCCGCGCTCGAGCAGCGACTGCGCGATCTTGATCTCGTTGGCGGCAACCATGCGGTCGGCGATGGCGCAGAGCGCGTCGAGACGCATGTCGCGGTCGGAGGAGCCGCGCCAGAGTCCGACGTAGCAGGAGCGCTTCAACTGGCTCCAGTCGCCGCTGCCGATGGCCCTGAGCGTGTGCTCCGCGACGCCCTTCCAATCCGTCACGCCGTTCTCGGTATGGGCCTCGGGTATGCGCAGCGTGGCACGCTGGCGCGTGGGATTGGCGAGGAACTTGTCCTCGATCAGCCGGTCGAGAGCCGCGATACGCTCGTCCTTGGTCTTTGTCCCCCACTCCTCGTTCATCAGCCGCTCGAAAGCCGAAGCGCGCTGGTTGGCGGTGGCGCATTCCGTGATGCCGCGGCGCAGGTCGGCGACCCACTCTTCGGTGGCGCGGGTCTCGTACTTCGCGAGTTCGAGATAGCGCTGGCGTTCCCTGAGCTGTCCTTCGGTCAACTGGCTCTCGGGGCGTTGCAGCATGGCGCCGCCCGCGCTGCGGGCCAGCGGTTTCATGCGGTTGCGGAAGAAGGCGACACGCTGCCACTGCCGGTCGATGCGCATGCTGAGCGGCAAATTGTCGCCATCCCAGTCGCGCCAGGCGGTATAGATGGCATCCGCCCCATCCAGGTCGCCGCGGGCGGCCAGGCGATTGGCAAGCTCCTGTACCACGGCCGGCCACTCCCAGCGTGTTCTGGGCGAAGCGGTCATCCAGCCGATGGCGCGGCTCACATCGTCGGGATAGTACTTGCGCATGACGGCGTTGATCTGGTCGGCCGTGAATTTGCTGTCGGTCGAAACCAGCGTGTAGAGCGTCTCGAGAAAGATGACGTGGTTGGTCTCTGCCGGACGGCGGCGGTCGGCGTAGATGCGTTCCAGCAGCGCGAGCGCCTGTTCGGTATCGCCGGCCTTGGCCGCGTTGCGAATTGTGCGCCATTCGCGGGCGGTCTGCTCGGCAAACCTGGTGCGTGAGACACGCGCCGCCTTGCTGCGCGCCTTCTCCGCCTCGGCGGCGTTCTCCTTGTCAACGCGGTCGAAATCGACATCCAGCTCGATCTCGCCCGGCAGTGTCATGGTCCCAAGCTGCGCCGGCGCCAGCACATCGCCGACCTTCTTGCCGTCACGCTTGAGCTTCTTCACCATGGCGTCGAAGGTCTGCTCGGCGGTCGGCGGCTTGGGATTAATAATGACGTCGTCGAGTCGCGCGGAGGCCATCTCGACCAGCAGGCGCGAGGTGGGATGCTGAACAGCCTTGACGGCCTCGTCCATATAGTGGCGCAGCTCCCTGGCGGTCTCCGGACGGCGCAGCATGGCCGGCAGGTCGCCCTTGCATCCGTTGGCGAAATAGACCTGGCGGATCGTGCCGCGGAAGCGGTCCATCCACGGTGCCGCCTCGCGGTAGACACGGCGGTTGAAATAGCGGTGCAACTGCTCGACGTCCTGGTCGGGATTCCAGTCCAGCCGGGTCACGCACCAGCGCTCATCGGCGGTGCCGAGGACATCGTGGCCCTTGAGCGACCCCTCCGTGGAGTTGCGCAGGAAGCCGATCGCGCGCTGGGCCTTCAAATCGAACTGGTGCGCCTCCGCGAGCGGGAGGAAGCCGTCGCCGAGTCCGTAGTAGGCGTAGAGCATGATCTCCGACGAGTGCCCCATCCAGTCGCGGTAGCGCTTCCACCAGCCGCGGTTGACCGGCGCGGAGATCGGCTGGTTGTG
>JAAYLN010000033.1 GCA_012521875.1 Lentisphaerota bacterium
CCCGTCCCCCGTCCCCTGTCTTCCGATCCCGTCCCCCGACTCCCGTAACTTATGGATATTTCAGTGATAATTTTAACGTTCAACGAAGAAATTCACATCCGGCGTTGCATTGAGTATGTTGCGCCGTTGGCTCGTGATGTGTTTGTGGTGGATTGTTTTTCGACGGACAAGACGGCGGAAGAAGTTCTAAAGTTCGGAAGTTCTAAAGTTCTAAAGTGTGGAAGTGCGGAGAACGGGCGACGGGAGACAGGAGACGGGAGACGGGAAGAAGTGGCAGTAGGCAGTGGCAGTGGGCAGGGGGCGGGAGACGGGGGGGAGGGGTGCGAGATACGCTTCGTGCAGCACGCGTGGCCGGGCACCCAGGCGCTGCAGTTCAACTGGGCCTTAGATCATCTGCCGATACAGACGAAGTGGGTGTTGCGGCTGGATGCGGACGAGTATCTGTGTCCCGAACTGATCGACGAGATCAAGGCGAAGCTGGCGTCGCTGCCCGAGGATGTGACGGGGGTGGCGTTTAAACGTCGGCACATCTTCCTCGGCCGCTGGATGAGACGCGGCACCTATCCGGTCACGCTGATCCGCCTCTTCCGGTACGGCAAGGCGCGCTGCGAGCAGCGGCTGATGGATGAGCACATCGAGCTGCTGGAGGGGCGGTCGGTGACGTTCGACGGGGATTTCGCCGACCACAATCTGAACGATATCGGTTGGTGGACGTCCAAACACAATGGTTATGCCTTGCGTGAAGCGGTGGATCTGCTGGATCTGGAGTTCGGGATTTTGGAGGGTTCAAACGCGCCTTCGGCGCTGGTTCAAGAAGGTTCAAACGCGGCTGACGCCGCTGGTTCAAGGGTTCAAGGGTTCAAACGCGCCTTCGGCGCTGGTTCAAACGCGGCTGACGCCGCTGGTTCAAGGGTTCAAGGGTTCAAACGCGCCTTCGGCGCTGGTTCAAGCGCGGCTGACGCCGCTGGTTCAAGGGTTCAAGCGCGGGGGGCTCTCGAGGGACAGGCGGCGGAGAAGCGAAGGAAGAAGATGAAGTATGCGCGCATGCCGCTCTTTTGGCGCGCGTTCGTTTATTTCTGTTATAGATATTTTTTAAGAGGCGGGTTTCTGGAGGGTAAGGAGGGCTTCCTGTGGCACTTCCTGCAAGGCTGGTGGTACCGTACGCTGGTGGATGCCAAGGTCTTCGAGATCAAGCGCGCCAGCGGCGGCGATCCGCAGAAGATGCTGGCGTTGCTGCGTGATAAATATGGCATGAAGATCTGAGCTTATTGCGACCACTCAGTGGTCGCAATGACGAGTGTAAAAACAAGCACGGAACGGGGACACGACGCGCATGAGACATACGATGGGGCTTGCGCCGGAAGAGCCCGGTGATGAGCCGGGTGACCACTCAGTGGTCGCAATGGCGAGTGTAAAAACGGGCGAGGAACGGGCGCTGAATGCGCACAGGACATGCAATAGGGGCTCGCACGGGCTGTGCCCGGTGGCGTAAGGTTTTAACCTCATCTTTGTGTCCACTGGGTGGTCACAAAAAGTGGTCGTAATGACGAGTATGAAAACGCGCGGAGCACCGAGCGGTGATCCTGAAAAGCCGTCACCGAAAGGGACGGCTTTTTTTGAGTGACTAGTGGCTAGAAACAAACTAACCACTCGCCACTCGCCACTAACCACTCGCCACTACTTCCTACCACTAACAAGGAGATGCGTGTGAAGGTGAAAAGCTATAAGGATTTGGTTGTTTGGCAAAAGGCGATGGATTTGGTCGAGATGATTTATCATGTTACGAAGGACTTCCCGACGGACGAGCGGTACGGGCTGACCAATCAGCTCCGTCGTGCCGCAGTTTCCATTCCGTCCAACATTGCTGAAGGACAGGCTCGTCATTCGACTGCCGAATTCAAGAACTTCCTTTCCATTGCCCGTGGATCACTCGCAGAGGTCGAAACGCAACTGCTCATTGCCAGACGCTTGAATTATATCGAGCCACAAAAGTTGGCTGAGCTTGTGGATGTCCAAGCCGAAGTAAATAAAATGACGAGTGCGTTGATGAGCAAACTCGCCGCTAGGGTGGCCAAGTAGTGGCTAGTGGCTAGTGGTGGCTAGCAACAAACTAACCACTCGTCACTCGCCACTAACCACTTATAAACAACCATTCGCCACTCGTCACTCGCCACTAACCACTTCCTATCATGCCTCCTCTCTTTTCCATCGTGATGCCGGTGCTGAATGCCGGTGAGTTTATTGAGCGCGCGCTGCGGTCGGTGCTGGCTCAGGCCGGCGATGATACCGAGGTGATCGTGGTGGATGGTGGCTCGACGGACGGGAGCGTGGAGGTGATAGAGAAGCTATTGCGGTCACGGAGTGAGCGCAATAGCTGGTCTTCTGAGCCGGATGGCGGGCAGAGCGCGGCACTAAATAAGGGCTTTGCACGGGCGCGCGGCCGGTATCTGCTCTGGATCAATGCGGATGACCTGCTGCTGCCCGGCACGCTGGATCGGGCGCGCGAGTACCTGCGGAAGCATCCCGAATGCTCATGGCTGGCAGGGAACATGGTGTACATCGACGCGCAGGACCGGGTGCTGCGCGTTGCACGTGACGGCCGCTGGCATGATTGGCTCTACCGTCATGCGCCGGTCAGGGTGTACGGTCCGACGTCGATCTTCAGCCGCGAACTGTTCGAGCGGGTCGGCGGCTTTGACGAGTCGTTGCACTATGCGATGGATACCGATCTCTGGCTACGTTTCAAAGCCGCCGGGGCACGCTTCGATCGGCTGTCGCACCTGTGCTGGGCGTTCCGCGTGCATGACGGCTCGAAGACCGCTGCCGATCTGCGCGGCGCGGCTGATCCGCGCATGCTGGAGGAGCGTGCGCGGGTGTACGCCAAGAATGGCCTGCGCGTGACGCGCTTCGGCCTGTGGCAGCAGCGCATCTGGCGCCTGCTGAACGGGTGCTATCTGCGGGCGTGGTGGCAGACTTATTGCGACCACTCAGTGGTCGCAATAAGTGGTTGTAAAAGGAGCATGGAGATCCTGCATATCTTGGCTGGGGTGCCGCCGGGGAGCGGTATGGCGGAATCCGTGCCGACGCTCTGCCGACATCTGCATCAGCTTGGCCACGAGGTGACGCTCGCTACGCTGGACGGGCCGTTGAGCGAGGCGGCGCGGGCAGCCGAGGCTGCGGGCGTGCGGCTGGTGCGCTTTGCGCCGTCGTTTCCGCGCGCGCTCTACTTCTCTTGGCAGATGCTGCGCGGTCTGTCGGCCTTGGCGCGCACGTCCGATGTGGTGCATGTAAACGGTGCATGGACCTTTCCAGTTTGGTGGGGTTGCCGCTGTGCGTTGCAGGCACGCAAGCCGCTGGTGATGTCACCGCACGGCGCACTGAATCCCGCCTATCTCGAACACTCGGCCAGGAAGAAGCGGCTGGTGGGATGGCTGGACCGCGCCTGTCTGCGGCGGGCAGCGGTGATCCATGCGACGGCCGAATGTGAGCGTGAGTGGATCAGGAATTACCTTCCGGAGTGCGAGACGAAGATCGCGGTGGTTCCGAATGGCGTTGAGTTGCCGGGAAAGAACGCCGAACGCAGAACATCGAACTCAGAACGCAGAAGTGGGGAAACGGGAGGGGCAAGCGTCCGCTTGCCCGAGAACGCAGAACGCCGAACGCAGAACGCCGAACGCAGAAGTGGGGAGAGGAAAACGGTGCTTTATCTGGGACGGCTGCATCCGCTGAAAGGGCTGGATCTGCTGGTGGAAGCGTGGAGAAGTGTGAGAAGTTCATTAGTGCATTATTGCGATAGTGCATTAGTTGCAGATGACCAACAGACAGTAGGCAGTGGGCAATCGGCAGTAGGCAGTGATTCAACTCATGCACGAATGAACTCGTGCACGAATGAACTTCTCCTGGTGATCGCGGGGCCGGATGAGCAGGGGACGCTGAAGGCGCTGAAGGAGCAGGTGGCGCGCTTGGGGCTGGAAGCGAGCGTAAAGTTTGCCGGACCGGTTTACGGCGAAGAAAAATGGCGGATGCTGCGGTCGGCGGATGTATTCGTTTTGCCGTCGCGCAGCGAGAATTTCGGCATCGTGGTGGCCGAGGCGCTGGCGTGCAGCGTGCCGGTGATCTGCACGAAGGGAGCGCCGTGGTCCGAGTTGCAGGGGTATTGCGACCACGCAGTGGTCGCAATGACGAGTGTAAAAACGCGCACGGGACGTGCGGGCTGGTGGGTGGACGTGGGTGTGGAGCCGCTGGCGGAGGCGTTGCGTGAGGCCATGGCACTGACCGATGAGGAGCGGTGGGCGATGGGGCAAAACGGGCGCAGACTGGTGGAAGAGAAATACCGCTGGGAAGCGGTTGCGGAACAGATGGTGGATCTCTATACTGAAATACAGGCCTGCACCGTATGACCGTGACCATCATAACCGCCTGCTTCAATTCTGCCGCCGTGATCCGGACGGCAATGGAGTCGGTACTGCGTCAGACATGGCCTGATATCGAGTACTTGATCGTTGATGGTGGCTCGGATGACGGCACGCTTGAGCTGATCCGCGAGTATGAGCCGAAGTTCAAAGGTCGCATGCGCTGGATTTCGGAGCCCGACCAGGGGATGTACGACGCGATCAACAAGGGCATCCGCATGGCGCGGGGCGAGGTGATCGGCAACCTGAATGCCGATGACGTGCTCTCGGGGGATGATGTTGTTGAGAAGGTGGCGGGGGCGTTCACGAATGCGGGGACGCGGGAGTGCAAGCGCGCAGGTGGCGTGGCAGTGATGCCCATAGATGTGGTCTATGGCGACATACGGTTCGTGCCGAACCGCCTTGATGCGTCGCTGGATGAGCTGCGTGCCGAACCTACCGTGCGCTACTATTCGGCGCGCCACTGGCGGCCCTGGATGCTGCAATGGGGCTTCATGCCGCCGCACCCTTCGATATATGTCCGACGCGCGTGCTTCGAGCGGCTGGGGCTGTATGCGCTGGATTACGAGATCGCCGCCGATTATGCCCTGTTGATCCGCTTCCTGCGCCGGGCAAGACTGCCGCACCGTTATCTGCCGCTATGCATGGTTGATATGCGGATGGGCGGCAAAAGCACGCGGGGCTGGCGCAGCAATCTGCAGTTGAACCGGGAAATAGTCCGCGGCAACCGTGAGTCGGACTATTTCTGCTGTCTGCCGATGCTGCTGCCGAAATACGCCTTCAAGGTTTGGGAGTTTCTGCTGCCGCGCATGCGGCGGACGGACAAGGGTAAGTAAATGGCTGTTTTGATTACGGGTGCATTCGGGTTTGTCGGCACCAACCTGTCGGCCTATCTGGCCAATCAGGGCACCGAGGTCTGGGCGCTGGATGTGGCGGGTGCCGGGACATCGGATAACTACCGCCGCAGCTTCACGTGGGATGGGCTGGAGACGGTTCCCTGGACGCAGATTGATGCGGTGGTGCATCTGGCCGGCAAGGCCCACGACACGCGCCGCACGAGCGAGGCGCAGGCCTATTTCGAGATCAACACCGGGCTGACGCGACGGGTGCTGGAGGCCTGGCGGGCGGGCTGTGCCGATGACGCGACGTGTGGGCCGCGCCGCCGTGTCTTCATCCTCTTCAGTTCGGTCAAGGCGGTGGCGGATGAGGTGGAGGGGGTGTTGACCGAGGATGCGGTTCCCGCGCCACGCACGCCCTATGGCGAGAGCAAACTGGCGGCCGAGAGGGAAGTTCTTAAGTTCGGGGGTTCCACAGTTCGGGAGTTGGTAGCCGCGGATGGTGCGAAGCAGGCAAATAATGACAACTCTAGAACTTTAGAACTTCAGAACTTGAGAACTTACATCCTGCGTCCCTGCATGATCCATGGTCCGGGCAACAAGGGCAACCTGAACCTGCTCTTCAAGGTGGCTTCGCGCAGACTACCCTGGCCGCTGGGCGCCTTCGACAACCGGCGTACCTTTGCCTCGGTCGGCAACGTGTGCGCGGTAGTCGCGGCGTTGCTGGATGGCAAGATAGAGGCCGGTATCTATCAGGTGGCGGACGACGAGGCGCTCTCGACCAACGAGCTGATCCGTCTGATGGCCGAAACCTGCGGGCACCGTCCCCTTATCCTCAAGATTCCAGCGGCTCCAATCCGATGGACGGCCAGAATCGGAGATTGGCTGCATCTGCCGCTCGACAGCGAGCGGTTGAAGACGCTGACCGAATCGTATGTCGCTTCCAACGCTAAGATCAAGTCTGCACTGGGATGGGAACGGATGCCGGTGGATGCGCGCGAAGGGTTGAGGGTGACCTTAGAGGCGTTCGGTAACGATGTTGAATCGTATCCCAGATAACACTACAATCCCATAAATGAGCAAAAACAGACAGAAGCGGATCAGCCTGTGGACGGTGCGGCTGGGCAGTCTGCTGGTGGACACGCTGGTAATGGCGTCGGCCTATCTGGTGGCGTTCCTGCTGCGCTTCGACTTCCACGAGCCCTGGTGGGGCTGGCGGCGGGTTGCTTACTCGTTCGTGACGGTGCTGATTGTACAGCTTGCGGCGCTGGCCTTGTTCGGCTGCTACAAGCTGCTCTGGCGCTACACCAGCGTGGCGGATGTGCCCAGATTTGTGGGAGCCATCGCGACCTCGACCGTCACTCTCTTCGCCTTGCGTCTGCTCTTCCCCTCGTATATGGGGTTGCGTCCACCCTACAGCATCACGCTGTTCAATGGTTTTCTGGTGCTTGGTGGTCTGCTCGGTGTGCGCTTATTGCGGCGGCTGATTCTGGAGGGCAACCCGGTCTGGGAAGCTGCGGCGCAAAACTATCGCCGCATGCTGCTGGTAGGTGCGGGTTCGACGGGCAATGAGGTAGCCCGTGAATTACGGCGCAACCGCGAGAGACGCTGGGATGTGGTCGGTTTTCTCGACGATGACCCCACCAAGATGCACGCCTGGGTTCAGGGCGTGCCGGTGCTGGGGGTGATTGATGACCTGCCGCACATTGTCAAGAAGAAGATGGTGGACGAGATCATCGTCACCATGGTGAAGGTGCCGCGCGAGGTAATCAGCCGGGTGATCCGGCTGGCGGAGCAGGCGCAAGTCCCCATCCGCATCGTTCCGACCTATTATGAACTGATCGAGAACCGCCTCGAGGCCACGGCCTTCCGCAAGATCAACGTGGCCGACTTGCTGGGCCGTGACGAGGTGAAGCCCGACAACGCCTCGATCATCGCGCTGCTGGGCCGTAAGCGGGTGCTTGTCACCGGTGCGGGCGGGACGATCGGCAGCGAGCTGGTGCGGCAGATCATGCGCGCCGGCCCCGAACAACTGGTCATGCTGGATCGCTCGGAAAACGCCTTGTACAACATCGAGCGCGAAATCCGGCGGCTGAACCCGGCGGCTCCTATCGCTCCCGTCCTGGCCGACATCGGCGAGCGGGAACGGATTGATGCCGTGCTGGTGGCCTACCGTCCGCAGGTCGTGGTGCATGCTGCCGCCTACAAGCATGTTCCCATGATGGAGCACAATCCCGGCGAGGCGCTCAAGAACAATGTGCTTGCTACCCAGACGCTGGGCGAGGTATGCGTGGCGCGCGGCGTGGAGCGTTTTGTCTTCATCTCGACCGACAAGGCGGTCAACCCCGCTTCCGTTATGGGCTTGACCAAGCGCATGGCGGAAGTCGTGCTGCAGGATCTCAACCGGTTGGACAAAACATGCTTTTCGGCGGTACGCTTTGGCAACGTGCTGGATTCCTCCGGCTCGGTAGTGCCGCTATTCCGCGAGCAGATCCAGAATGGACAGCCTATTACTGTGACTCATCCCGATATGCGGCGCTACTTCATGACGATCGGGGAGGCGGTCTCTCTTGTGTTACAGGCCGCGGCTCTAGCGAAGGGCGGAGAGATTTTTGTGCTGGATATGGGCGAGCCGATAAGGATTGTGGAACTGGCGGAGGAGATGATTGTCCTCTCCGGCCTGCGTCCGCATGTGGATGTGCCGATCGTCTTTACCGGCATCCGGCCGGGCGAGAAGCTGTTCGAGGAGCTCGACGTGAGTGAGCGCTCGGCCTACCAGACAGGACATGCGCGCATCTTCATCAGCAAAATCCGCCAGGTCGAACACCAGACCGTGGCCACCTTGCTGGAGAAGTGCCGCCACCTAGGCACCGACAACCTTGACAAGGATTCTCTCAGGACGGCGGTGCATGAGCTTTATAGTGAGATTGCGAACGATGAAGAACAAGCGCACACATAGACAAGCCGGGCAAAAGAAGGCGCCGGCGCCCCCCAAGTCGTCGAAGCGGTGGGTGACGACGGATGATGATGAGCGGACGCTGCGCCAATACCGGGCGCAGACCGAGGAGATGCGTGTGCGGCTGCTCGACCGGGGGCGCACCGACGTCTTCGGGGACTACGAGGTGATCCGGACAGACACGGATGATGCCGTGCCGTATGTGGTCGAGCTGCGCTCGCGGTCGGAGCCGATCAACAGTTGCACCTGCCCCGATTTCCAGAAGAACTTTCTCGGCACGTGCAAGCATATCGAGCGGGTGCTGCTGGGGCTGCGGCGTCCAAGGCGCGGGGAGCCGCAGACGTCGCAGCGGACGGAGCTCTTCATGACGCGGGCACCCTACGCGCCGGTGCTGCGGCTCGGGGCGGATCTCACGAAGGAGATGGCTCGCAGCCTCGAGGCGCACACCGACGCGCAGGGAAGACTGCTCAAGCCGGGCGCCGCCGCGCTGGCGGCACTGATCGAGGCGTGTGAGGCGGACACGAAGCCGGCGGACGCCGGCAAGGTGCGGGTCTCGTCGGAAGTGCGCGAATTTCTGCAGCGGCTGGAGAATAAGGAGCGGCTGTCGCGGGCGCAGGAGGCACTGCGTGATGAGCTCGTTGCGTCGCAGGGGAAACTGCCCTTTTTGAAGCAGTCCCTTTATCCCTATCAAATCGACGGCATGCTGCATCTGGCCTTCAAGGGACGCGCGATGCTGGCCGACGAGATGGGGCTGGGCAAGACGGTCCAGGCCGTGGCGGCCGCCGCCGTCATGCGCGAGTCCATGGGGGTGCAGCGTGTGCTGGTCGTGGCGCCGGCCTCGCTGAAGACGGAATGGGAAGAGCAGATACGCATCTTCACCGACCTGCCGCAGGAGGTGCTCTTTGGCGGACGCCCCACGCGGCTGCTGCGCTACCGGCACACCTCCGCCTTCTTCCTGATTGCCAACTACGAGCAGGTGCTGCGCGACTACAACGAGATCAACCTGGTGCTGCGGCCCGACCTCGTGATTCTCGACGAGGCGCAGCGGATCAAGAACTGGCGCACCAAGACGGCGCAGCGCCTGAAGCGCCTGGAGGCGCCCTTCGCCTTTGTCCTGACCGGCACGCCGCTGGAGAACCGCATCGACGAGCTCTACTCGCTGGCGGAGTTCATCGATCCCTCGCTGTTCGGCAGCCTGTTCCACTTCAACCGCCGCTATTACCGTTTCGACCACGACGGCAAGGTGGACGGGATGCAACGGCTCGACGAGATGCACGAGAAGATCGGCACGATCATGCTGCGCCGGCGCAAGGATGAAATCGAGGAGCAGCTCCCTGAACGGGTGGACAAGAACTATTTCGTGCCGATGACCCGCGAGCAGCAGGCGATGTACAATGATTACGAGTCGGTCGTGGCCCGGCTCTACCATCTGGCGAAGCGGCGACCGTTGCGTCCGGAGGAAATGAAGAGGCTGCAGAATGCGCTGGCCTGTATGCGGATGTGCTGCGACACCTGCTACATCCTCGACCGGGAGACGCGGGTCGCGCCCAAGCTGGACGAGCTCGAGGAGATTCTGGCTGACCTGTGGGCCGACAACCCGTCGCGCAAGGTATTGATCTTCTCGGAATGGGTGCGGATGCTGGAACTGGTGGAGGAGCGCCTGCAGCGGAACAAAATCGACTATGCCCTGCATATCGGGGCGATGCCGCAGGTGGAGCGGCGCACGCATATCCGGCGCTTCAAGAACGATCCGCAATGCCGCGTGTTCCTTTCCTCCGAATCGGGCGGCGTGGGGCTGAACCTGCAGGCCGCCAGCGTGGTTGTGAACCTCGACCTGCCCTGGAACCCGGCCAAGCTGGAGCAGCGGATTGCCCGTGCCTGGCGCAAGCACCAGACCAACCGCGTCAATGTGATCAACCTGGTCTCTGAAAACACGCTCGAGCACCGCATGCTGGCGACGCTCAAGTTCAAGCAGGGTCTGGCGGACGTGGTGCTCGACGCGCGGGGAGAGACGGAGACTTTCGAGGAATCCGATGCCCGCGGCGCCTTCATGGCGCGGCTGGCCGAGGTGATGGACACACCGCTGCAAGTGCCGGTGGCACCCGCCGTAGCCAAGTCGGCAGTCCCGCCCGCGGAGCGGATGTCCGAGGCTTTGAAGCGCGAGAATCCCGGTGTCGGGCTGTGCCTGGGGCGCTACGACGAGGAGTCGGGTGCGATTCAGGCAGTGCTGGCGGTTGGTCGTCAGGAGGCCGCGGCGTCCTTACGCGGCCAGGTGGAGAAGACGCATGGCGTCGCCCTGCCGCCGGAGCGGGTCGTGGTGGTGCCGCCCGAGACGCGCGCACTGTTGCAGCGTCTGGCCGATCTGGGCTTTATCACGATCCGTCCGGATGCGGCCAAAACCCTGCTCGACACGGGGAGCGATACGCCGCCGCCACCGCCGGATCATGCACGCCGCTGCAAGAAGGCGCAGAAGGTGCTAGAGACGGCGCAGCGCAACATGCGCATGGCGGAGGTGCTGGCGGGGGGTGGTTTTGCCGACGAGGCGGCCACCATGGCGCGGCAGGCCATCCGTCAGGCGGCGGGGACGCTCTTCCTGTTCACGCCGGGTGCCCCGCTTGACCAGGCACTGGAGCCGCTGACCGACGCCATGGTCGCGGCAATCCGGCAGGATGAGGGCGTGGCGCGGGAACTGGTGGCGACGGTGCAGATGGCGCATCTGAATGTAGACAACACCCCGGAAGCCATTCTCAAGGAAGCCAAGGGATTTGTCGAGGCCTGCGGCGAGCGGCTAGGGCGGCAGCAGATAAGGTGCTGAGCCGCGCCTGGGCGCGACTCACGATGATCGATGTTTTGAACCGCCAAGACGCCAAGGACGCCAAGGAAGTTTGTGATTTGTGATTGGTTGTGCTTTGTCTTACTCGTTCTCATTCTCGACAAGTCCGCTAATGTTCGATGTTTTGAACCGCCAAGACGCCAAGAACGCCAAGGAAATTTGTGATTTGTGATTGGTTGTGCTTCCTCATACTTGTGAACTACGACGAGGGATATGTATGGGATTGAATATGGCGTTATCACACCGACCTATGTCACGCCCTTTCAGGGCTTGTAAATATAACGCCTCTATCCCCAGGGCGTTGCCCTGGGCTAGTATATCTTGCCCCTTCAGGGCTGCCGTCGGCTTTGTCGCGAGCTGCTCTAGTCACCGGACACGGAGGTTCGGTGCAACGAGAATGACCCGGCAGAGTCGGGAGCGACGCCGGGCAGGGAGTAAGCGGATGGTTTAAGACAGTGTACCGTTTAAGAGCGGTTTACTATAATATCCCCATGAGAAGCGAAGCCTTGAAGCAGTATATCCGCGACCGCGGCACGCTGTTCTGGTACTCTCCCGAAGACAAGGGCGAGACCGTGACCGACGAGCTGCTCGTGGAGCACATCCTGAACTACGGCATGATGGACGATGTGCGCGAGCTCTTCCGCGTCATGGGGCTGGGGCAGGTGGCGGCGGTGTTCCGCAATTCGATTAGCCGTAGTGAGCGGCGTCGGAATAACTACTCTCCGATATCACTGCATTACTTCACGCTACTTTTCAATCGATATGCACCTTGAAGTTTTAACAAGAGAGCAGTCCGAACTGCTACCTTTCCTGAGCCAGTTTGCGAAACACTATTATCTGGTTGTAGTATGAACCCGCTTATGTTTGATCTTGATGGTTTTATCCGTCGCTTTGTCACCAAGCGCGAGCGGAGCCTGCTGGCCGATGACTTGTCACGGTACGATACCGAGCTGCAGGAGTGTCTGGGCGGGAGCCGGGTGCTGGTGATCGGCGGGGCCGGCTCGATCGGCTCGCACTACATCAAGGCGCTGCTCCGCTTTCCAGTCGCCAAGCTGGTGGTGGTGGATACCAACGAGAATGGCCTGACGGAACTGGTGCGCGATCTCCGTAGCGACGGAGGCTACCGCATACCGTCCGACTTCATTACCTACCCGGTCAATTTTGCCGACCGGGTCTTCGAGAAGCTCTTCCGGGCGCACGGCCCCTTCGACGTGGTGGCGAACTTCGCCGCCCACAAGCATGTGCGCAGCGAGAAGGACATCTTCTCAATTGAAGCCATGATCGGGAACAATGTACTGCGTGCGCGGCGGCTGCTGGAACTGCTGGAGCAGTGTCCGCCGCGCCACTTCTTCTGCGTCTCGACCGACAAGGCCGCCAATCCGGTCAACATCATGGGCGCGAGCAAGAAGCTGATGGAGGAGCTGATCCTGGCCTATGCCGACCGTCTGCCGGTCAAGACGGCGCGCTTTGCCAATGTGGCCTTTTCCAACGGGAGCCTGCCGCTGGGGTTTCTCGAACGCCTGGCCAAACGCCAGACGTGGTCGTGTCCGCTGGGTATCCGTCGTTTCTTTGTATCGCCGATGGAGTCGGGCGAGCTCTGCCTGCTGGCATCGCTGATCGGATCGAGTGGCGACATTGTCTTCCCCAAGCTGGATGAGGCGCGCGACATGATCGGCTTCGATCAGGTGGCGCTGGATCTGCTGCAGGCTTTGGGAATGGAACCGATCATCTGCAGCAGCGAGGAAGAGGCACGGGCGAGGATGGGTGAGATTCGGAAGGGCGGGAGTGCTGGAGTGCGGGAGTGGCCGGTCTATTTCTTCGAGTCGGATACAAGTGGCGAGAAGGCCTTCGAGGAGTTCTATACCGCGGACGAGACGCTGGATATGGATAAGTTTGTGAATCTGGGCGTCATCAAGAATGCCAGGCGGCGTCCGCTGGCGGAGATTGACGGGATTTGCGCGGAACTGGAACGGCTGTTTGCACGCGAAGCAATGACCAAGGCGGAGGTGGTGGAGGTGTTAAAGAACTACCTGCCGAACTTCGCTCATATTGAAACTGGTAAAGGCTTGGATCAAAGAATGTAGGTTAAGACAGGATTCCATGGATGTTTTTTTGACAGGATTACAGGATTCCATGATTTTTATGAGGGATGGTGCGCTGCGCGGGCATGATCGAGATGGCTTGGTGCCGATGGGGTTGTAGATGATCAACGATCCGCTCACAGAAAAAATTATAGGATGTGCGATGGAAGTACATCGAAGACTTGGGCCGGGGTATTTGGAGTCGGTTTATGAGAAAGCGCTGTTGATTGAACTGCGTCATGCAGGTTTGAACTGTGTCAATCAGATTGCGATCAATGTGCATTACAGAGATGAAGTGGTGGGCGAATTCATGGCGGACATTATTGTCGAAGACCGGGTGCTCATCGAACTCAAAGCCTGCTATAACTTGCATCAACGGCATGAAGCTCAGGTTGTCAATTATCTGGTCGCAACCGGTTACGATGTTGGGCTTTTATTGAACTTTGGAACGGATAGCTTGCAGGTCAAGCGCAAGTATCGCGTTTGGCGACGATCATCCAAATCATGTTAATCCTGTAATCCTGTCAAAAAAAATGTACCAGCTCTTGAAGAGACTAATGGATGTCATGCTCGCGTTGGTAGCGTTGGTGCTGCTAATTCCGCTGCTGCTGCCGGTGATGATTGCCTTGAAGCTGACCGGCGAGCATGAGGTTTTCTATTTCCAGGAACGGATCGGGCGTGGTAAGAGGAAGTTCATGATGTGGAAGTTCGCGACCATGCTCAAGGCGAGCCCGAACCTGCTCGGAGGCCTGCATACCACCCGTCGCGATCCGCGCGTGCTGCCGCTGGGCCGCTTCCTGCGCATGACCAAGATCAACGAGCTGCCGCAGCTCGTCAACATCCTGATCGGCGACATGTCGTTCGTCGGGCCGCGCCCGCTGGTGGACAAGACCTTCGCGCCGTATCCGGACGAGGTCAAGGCGCGCATCTACAATATACGGCCGGGATTGACCGGCATCGGCTCGATCATCTTCCGCGACGAGGAGCGCCTGCTCTCGGATTGCGATGGCGATCCGGCGCTCTTCTATGCCCGGCACATTGCGCCGGCCAAGGGGGCACTCGAGCTCTGGTATCAGGATAACATGTCGCTGGCGACCGATCTCAAGCTGCTCTTCCTGACGGGGTGGGTGATTCTCTTTCCGCGCAGCCGGCTGATGTATCGCTGGTTCCGTGACCTGCCTCCGATCAATGTTCCCGGGATGGAGACGGATTCTTGAGAATCTGGATCAACACGCCATTCGATACGGTACCTAGCGAGGGGGGGAGGCCGATGCGCTACTGGCTCCTTTGCCGTGCGCTGGTGGCGGAGGGGCATGAGGTGGTGCTATGGTCGAGCGATTTCCACCATGTCACCAAGTCGCGGCGTCAGTTGGAGCCGGTTTATGAGGCGGATGGGTTCCAGGTACGCCTGATTCCGACACGGCCCTATCGCAGCAATATAGGTCTGCAAAGGGTCTTGAGTCATCGTCGGTACGCGCGCCACTGGTGGCGTCAGGCACGTGCGGCGGTGGCGGCGGGTGAACTACGGCCGCCGGAGGGTGTTGTGGTGAGCCTGCCGCCGCTGGGACTCTTCCGCGCGGCGGCGCGCATGCGGCGGCGCTGGGGATGTCCGGTGGTAGTGGATATCCAGGATGCGTGGCCGGAGACCTTCTACCGTCTGCTGCCGCGATGTATGCGCTGGCTGGCGCCACTTCTGCTCTGGCCCGCGCGGCGGCAGGCACGGAAGGCTTACCGTCAGGCGGATGGCGTGACGGTCGTTGCCGAGACCTATCAGGAACTGGCGCGCGCCTACGGATGCCGGGCGCCCATGGCCTGTTTTCGGCTCGCCACGCCGCTGCCGCCCGCCACCGCGGATTTTAAGTCCGTTGCGCCGTCCCTCAAACTGTGTTATGTGGGCAATCTGGGCGATGGCTATGACCTGGACACGCTGATTGAGGCCGTGCGCCAACTGGCAAAGGATGGCGTGCCGGTGACGCTGACCGTGGCTGGAGATGGCCCACAGCGTGGCCGGTTCATCGCGGCCGGTCAACAGGGCGTGCCCATCGACTTTCGCGGCTATCTGGACGATAAGGCCATGCAGGCATGTCTGGCCGGGTGCGATCTCGGGGTGGTACCGATGTTCCCGGAGTCGTGGGTCGCGGTACCCAACAAGTTGATTGACTACGCGGCGGCGGGGCTGGCAATCATCAACGGTCTGAAGGGCGGCACTCAGGCGTTGCTTGATAACCATGCGGCAGGGTTGGCCTATGAGACGGGATCCGCCGCCAGCCTCACCGCCGCCGTGAAACGCTACCATGAGGATCGTGACCTGCTGGCGCGGCACCGGCAGGCGGCACGCCGCCTGGCCGAGACCGATTTCGATGCGGCGCGCATCTATCCGGCCATGGCGCGGTGGCTCACACAACTTGTCTTGAAGACGTACAGCGCGCACCGCAAGCTTTGAAGGTTGACATCTCATGTCCAAGTCTCTGAATACTCCCCGGCGTCTCCCCAGCGGCCTCATCGTGGCCGGAGTGGCGCTTGTCGTTTTGCTCGTTCAGTTGCTGCAAGGTGTGCGGCTTGCCGATGGGCACTGGGTTTACTCGCTTGATGATGCCTACATCCATCTGGTACTGGCCCGCAATCTGGCATTTCACGGCATGCTGGGCATGGCGCCTGATGACTTTGCCGCCTGCTCATCCTCGCCGCTCTGGACGGTGCTGCTGGCGTCAGCGATGAAGCTGGTTGGCGCGCGCGACTGGCTGCCGGGGCTTTTAAATTTTGCCTTCACGCTGCTGGCGCTTCTGGCCGTTGACCGGATTCTTGCGCGCAGGGATGTCAGCGCGTGGCGCCGGGTGGGTGCGGGTCTGGCGTTCTTCTTTCTCGTGCCGTTGACGGTCATCGCCTCGACTGGCATGGAGCATGTGATGCATGTTCTGATAACAGTTCTCTTCCTGTGGGCTGGCATGTACGAACTGGAGAGACCGGCGACGAGCGGTGCCAAGGCGGTTGTTCTGCCGGTGCTGGCGTTTCTGATGACCGGCGCGCGGTACGAGTCGCTCTTCATCATCGCGCCGTTCACGCTGGTGCTATTATTGAAGCGGCGCTGGAAAGCCGCCTTCCTGATGGCGGTGGCCGGCTTGCTGCCGGTGGTGCTGCATGGTGTCTATTCCCTTGCGCACGGCGGGCTTTTCCTGCCCAATTCCCTCGTGTTGAAGGGGCGGATTCCCGGCGGGGGATGGCTGCGGCATGTGTTTCAGGCCTTCTCCATGTATGTCTCCGTGACGCTGCAAAATGTGCATCTCCACATCATCTGCATCCTGCTGTTGCTGACCGCCTGCTTCCGGCGCGTGCCGGAGTCCGTCCGGCTGCCGGGGTTGGTTGTCGTCGCGGCGGCGATCGGGCACGTCACATTCAGCCGGTGCGGACACTTCTACCGCTATGAAGCCTACCTTGTGGCCGCCGGGTATTTGCTGCTGATGGTTGCCTGGCTGCCCCCCGACCGGCTGCCGCTACGCCACATCATTCCTAGTCCGGTACGCCACGATGACAACTGGCTCCTGCTCGGTCGGACCTGCTTGCTTCTGTTTTTGCTGACACCGCTCGTCCTCCGCGGCTTATGGGCCACTAGCCGCGTGCCCCGCGGTTCGGCGAATATCTACCAGCAGCAGTGGCAGATGGCGCGCATCTTTAGAACCATGGATCTGGAGGGCAAGGCCGTCGGCATCAACGATCTGGGTCTGATGGCCGACCGTTCCGGCGCCCGCGTCATTGATCTCTGGGGGCTTGGCACCACCGAGGTGGCGCGCGCAAAGTGGGAGGGACGGTTCGGCCGGGATTTCCTCGCCGATCTTTTCGCGCGGCATAATATCGGCTATGTGGCCGTCTTCGATGAATGGTTCGACATGGGCCGCCAGTTGCCGCTCACCGTTATTCCCGTGGCCCGGCTCACAATCGAGAAGTCGCTGGTCTGCGCTTTCGCGACCGTGAAGTTCTATGCGACGGGGCCGGAGGAGGAGAAGAAGTTGCGGGAGCACCTGGGTAACCTGCCGTTCGAATTGCCCCGCGGGACACACTTGGAACTGCTCCCTGCTGTGTCGTCGCCAGCGGCGGAGCATTCCCCGAAAACACCTGACCAGTAGTCATGCCGCTAGATGAGCAAAAATCGCAGGCGTCCGCCTGGTGCATGCTATTGGCGGTGGCGCTGATCTGGGCGCTGGAGCTCTTTGTCTTCCAGGCCCTGTCGTTTCACTTCGACTATCCGGTGCCCCTTGCCAAGCGCATCGGGGCACAGGTAGTGCGGCTGCTGCTGGATTGCGCATTCAGCGTCGCCCTTGTCATGCTGCTGCCGCGCGTCCTGACGCTCTGTGTCTTCGTGCTCTTCATCATCAGCACCCAGGGGCTCGGCTACTACCAGGCGGTGTTTGGGCGCGTTCTGTCCTGGCGGACGCTGTCGTCGCAGTTCTCGGAGGGTTTTGCCGCGCTGCATTTTGAGTGGAGCTACCTGAATTGGTGGCTTCTGCTGGCGCTGATGGCGGGGGTGCTGCTGAAATGGTGGTTGTTGCGGCGGGCGGGCCACGCAACAGTCGCCTGGCGCCGGCGGCTGACGCTTGGCGCGGTCTCGCTACCGGCCTACTTCCTGTTGCTGGCCGTGGCCATGTGGCGCATCGACCGCCCGGAAAAGCTGCGCACCTTTGCTAGTGCCGACCGTTTTGGCATGACCTACGGTTTCCTGCCGCTCTGGGCCTGTGAGTTCCACTATCTGGACGAGGCGCAACTGGTGCGTGAGGCTGTGGCGCAAAGGGAACTGGCAACCGATCGGTTAAGCGCTATCGAGGCTCCCGTGACCCTGACGGGCGACGTAGTCCTGATCCAGGTCGAGAGCCTTGACTGGCGGGTGCTGCACCACCGTGTAGGGGAGCGTCTCGTGATGCCCTTTCTGAACCGTTTGCGCGAGCAGGCCATGTGCTTCAAGATTGCCGCCATACACGTGAACGGTTCCGGCGACACGGACTTCGTGATGCTCAACGCGGTACCGCCTTCGCCTACGGTGATTAACTACAAGATCAAGGACTACCCCTACCGGGAGACGCTGCCGCAAAAGGCGGAGCAGGCCGGCTATCGCACGGTGGCCTTCCACGGCAACAGCGGCCACTTCTTCGAGCGCCGCCGCACGTTTGCGCAGATGGGGTTCGCCAGCGCCCTTTTTCTTGAGGAGATGCGTGATGATCTCGGCTTGCCCACGAGTCTCTGGGGCATCCGCGACGACACCGTGTTGCAGCTTTCCCTGAAATACCTGCTGGATAAGAAGCCGGAGGAGCGTCAACTGCACTACCTTATCACGCTGACCAGCCATCAGCCGTTCATCTTTTTGGAACCCGAGTTGGAGCTGTTCCTGCCGCAACGCAAGGATGTCCAGTCCCGCTATTTCAACAGCATGCATTTTTTAGATCGTGAACTCGAAGCCTATATCAACGCCTTGCCCGCAAATACCGTGGTGGTGATTTTCGGCGATCACCGCGCCATGGTCGAGTATGCCTCCGAGGTGGATGACGGAGACGGACGCCGGGAATACGTGCCCCTGCTGATACACTGTGTGGGCGAACGGCTGGCGGATAGACAGGCCAGCCGCACGCTGCCGGTGGCACAGTCGGGCGAGCTGGATTTGATTGACGCGGCGAAATATGTGCATTGGTGGTTCAGCAGGGATGGAGACGGGAACAATAGTGTCGGGCGGGGTGAACCGTAGCTCGCCGCCCCAGGCCAAGATCGCGCTCTTCATGCACCGCTTCCGCGGACGGGACGACGTCTTCGCCCGACGCTTCGAGAGTGCCAGAAGTGGCAAGTCGGGCTATACGCCCGCCTGCGCGAACGAGTGGGTGCGGGGACTTTGCGACAAGCCCCGCATGACCTGCGCCGCCTGCCCGAACCGCAAGTTCCTGCCCATCACGCCGGAAGTCATCGCACAGCATCTCACAGGAAAGGACGCCTCCGGGCGTCCTTTTGTTTTGGGGGTATATCCGCTGCTGGCGGACGAGAGCTGTTTCTGGGTGGCGGCCGATTTCGACGACGAGGAATGGCAGGATGATGTGGCGGCGGTTCGCGCGTGCGCGCATGAGCTTGGTTTTCCACCCGCCGTGGAGCGTTCGCGTTCGGGCGGCGGCGCGCATCTATGGTGGTTCTTCAAGCAACCGCTTCCGGCCCGCCTGGCACGCGACTTTGCCGCCTCGGTACTGACGCTGGCAGTAGAGCGGCGCCCGCGTATCAAGCTTGCCTCCTTCGACCGCCTTTTTCCCAGTCAGGACACGATGCCCAGGAAGGGGTTTGGCAACCTGATTGCCCTGCCGCTGCAGAAACAGGCGCGGCGGTCGGGTAACAGCGTGTTTGTTGACGAGGCCTTCCGTCCCTACGACGACCAGTGGGCCTATCTGGCCTCGCTCACGGAGTGGGGGCAGGCGGAGATCGAGCAGCACGTCGCGCGTGCCCGTCGTGCCAACCGCCTCATGCCGGCACCGCTGGTCGAGGATCCTGAAGCCGCCGAGCCCTGGCTGCTGCGTCCCTCGCAACGTGAAGCGCTGCCGCCGCTTGCCGGGCCGTTTCCGCCGGCCATCGAGGCAGTGCTGGGCGACCGCATCTATTTGCGCACCCAGGAACTGCCCGCCGCCCTGCAATCGCGGCTCGTGCGTCTCGCCACCTTCCAGAATCCCGAGTTCTACCGCGCGCAGGCCATGCGCCAGAACACCTTCGGCAAGCCGCGCCTGATCACATGTGCAGAGATGGAGGGGGACTACCTGCTGCTGCCCCGCGGCTGTCTGGATGACATGTCCGAGCTGTTAAGCGAACTCGGGATCGAATTGAAGCTCCGTGACGAGCGTGTCGCCGGAACGCCTCTGGATGTCCAATTCCATGGCACGCTGCGTCCCGATCAGTTACGCGCCGCGCAGGAACTGCTGAAGCATGACACCGGTGTGCTGTCGGCCGGGACGGCCTTCGGCAAGACCGTGATTGGTGCCTGGATGATCGCGCAACGGCAGGTCAGCACGCTGGTGCTGGTCAACACGCGGCAGTTGCAGGTGCAATGGGTGGCGCGTCTGGCCACCTTTCTCGATCTGCCGGCGAAGTCCATCGGGCGTCTGGGCGGCGGCCACCGCAAGCTGACAGGCAACATAGACGTGGCCCTCATGCAGAGCCTGTGCCGCACGGGGGTGGTTGATGACTGCGTGGCCGACTACGGGCAGGTCATTGTGGACGAATGCCATGCGCTGGCCGCGCCCACGTTCGAGCTGATCCTGCGGTACGTCAAGGCGAAGTACGTGCTGGGATTGTCCGCCACGCCGACGCGCAAGGATGGTCATCATCCGATCATCTTCATGCAGTGCGGCGCAGTGCGTCACCGGGTGGATGCGCGCAAGCAGGCCTATGCGGAGTCGTTTGCGCGGGTCGTGCTGGTGCGTCCCACGGACTTCGAGGTGCCGGTCGGCATAGATGCGGAAGAGTCGGAGCTGTCTTATCAGAGCCTGTGCGACACGCTGGCGGTTGATCCCCGCCGCAATGCCTGTCTCATCCGGGATGTGCTGGCAGTGCTGGCCGCCGGACGCTCGCCCGTGGTGCTGACGGAGCGGCGCGCGCATCTCGAGGCGCTGGAGCAGGCTTTCACCGGGAAGGTGAAGCATCTGATTGTTCTGCGTGGCGGCCTGGGCAAGCGGCAGGTGGCGGCGATCCAGGAGCAACTGCTGGCGATTCCCGACACGGAGGAGCGTCTGCTTCTGGCCACGGGGCGCTATCTGGGCGAGGGGTTCGACGATGCCCGTCTCGACACCCTGTTCCTTGCCATGCCTATCTCATGGCGCGGGCGGGTGGCGCAGTATGCGGGACGTCTGCACCGGCGCCATGATGGCAAGCACGAGGTGCGCATATACGATTACGCCGACCTGAAGGTGCCGATGCTCGCGCGCATGTTCGACCGCCGCTGCCATGGCTACCGTGCGATTGGCTACAACATTATCCTGCCGCTGGGGGCTACCGAGGGATGGCCGGCGGAAGTGGACTTGCCGGTCGAGCCGGAATGGCAGGAGACCTACGCGGCGAGTGTGCGGCGGCTCTGCCGCGATGGCGTTGATGTACCGCTGGCCAATCTGTTTGTCCATGCGGCTATCCAGTTGATCAGGGTTTCGGAGCAGCAGAGTGCGGTTGCACGCAGTGCTGCGGAGGCGTTTCTCTATCGCCGGCTGGAGACGCTGGAGGAGACGCATGGTCTCTTTGCCCTCAACCAGGTGCTGCCCATCCGGTTTGCAGGCAATGAAACGATGGAGGTGGATCTGGCATCCGCGGAATATCGGGTGGCGATTGAGATCGATGGTTCCCAGCATCTGACTGTCGAGGGCTACCGCCGGGATCGCTGCAAGGATCGCCTGCTTCAGGAGCAGGGGTATCTGGTGCTCCGCTTTCTGGCGCAGGATGTCTGCCAGCGCCTTGACGGGGTGCTGGATGTCATCTTGCGAACCGTCGCGCGCCTGCGACAGGGGATAGTGAGTGGTGAGTAGTGAGTGGTGAGTAGTGAGTGGTGAGTAGTGAGTGGTGAGTAGTGAGTGGTGGTGAATATAACGCAGAGGCGCAGAGACGCAGAGGGTGAAGCTGCCGCGCGGAAGCATGCGCGATACGGTGGCTGCGACTGTTTTTTTTGACAGGATGACAGGATTTCAGGATTTTGTGGATGGGGTGCCGGAGAGGGAGCTGCCGCGCGGGATCATGTGCGATGCGGTGGCTGCGACGGCTCTTTTAGCTGCGGATTTCGCGGATTGGCGCGGATGAAGAGGATGCGGGGAGTTGCCGCGCGGAAGCATGCGCGATACGGTGGCTGCGACTGTTTTTTTTGACAGGATGACAGGATTGCAGGATTTTGTGGATGGGGTGCCGGGGAGGGAGCTGCCGCGCGGGATCATGTGCGATGCGGTGGCTGCGGAAGAGTTTCGCACGGAGGCACGGAGGCACAGGGGCGCGGGAAGGGGAGACAGTGGCAGTATGCAGTGCCGATACTGTCCGATAGGGGGTGATGGGGGGGCGTTGGGGGCGATGGGGGTCGAGTACCAGGGCTGTTCCCGCGCAGGTGCGCAAGCCCGGATAGGGAGCCGCGAATGGACGCGAATACACGCGAAATTGGAGTAAGCTGGTGGATGAAGTGTGCCGTTTAAGAGTGAGATTAAGAGTGGGTTTAAGTGCGTGCTTCGCGCTTACACCTTGTCTCCACACCTTGTCTCCTGAATCGAGGACGAGGACGATGACGATCCGCGTTCCGCCCGCTCTCCATGCGCGCCGCTGTCAATAAACGATTACCAGCCTGAACCATTCGCCGTTTGACAATCCGGTAGCATGGGGCATAAACTTGGTGCTGATGGCACCCTCACCCTGCA
>JAAYLN010000002.1 GCA_012521875.1 Lentisphaerota bacterium
ATTGCGCGGATTGCGCGGAAGGACAGGAGAGGGAGACGCGGGGAGAGCTACGGATTGCGCGGATTGCGCGGAAGGACAGGAGAGGGAGACGCGGGGAGAGCTACGGATTGCGCGGATTGCGCGGAAGGACAGGAGAGGGGGACGCGGGGAGGGAGGAGGGGATGCGCACTACCCCGCCGTCAACGGCGGGCACAGGACTGGCAGGCGGCGGGAACGCCGCGCGTGCAGGGCGGAGGCCTGGTGCTGGTACAAAACGGCCTGTACGGTGGTCGGAGTACCGCCTTCAGGGACTGCTGATTAATTCCCCGCGCGTGTGAATCAGGAACTCAAGAACTCAAGAAAAGTGCAAGAATGCGCGGTTTCCGCAAACAAATTCCTGATTTCATGAGTTCCTGATAAAAAACCAGCAGGGAATTGCAATAAGTCAACACTCCCTTCAGGCGGAAGTGGTTCAGGGGCTTCAGCCCCGTTCCCATGACCCCTTTTTCCAAAGAAAAAAGGGCATCGCGAGCCTGAAGGCCCTTGTTAACTTCCGGCTGAAGCCGGTACTCCGACCCGACTGCGACCCATACAGGAACTGTACGGCCAAGACCTACCGCAAGGGTGCCACACCACGGGCGGCGGCTACCTGCCGCCGGTGCGGCGGGCATCGAGGTAGTCGCGGCGCAGCCTGGCGACGATGTAGTCGATGTTCATCCACTCGATGGCGGCGTTGTCGAAGACCTCGGCCACATCGGCGTCGCTCATGTCGGCCCTGACCCTGGGCAGGTAGCTGCTGAGGCGGGTCTGCAGGGGCTCGATCACCGCGTGGAAGAACTCCTGGTCGCCAAGCTCGGGATCCTGCCAGATCTCCATGTAGCCGTTGCGCGAGCTGAGCGCATTGCGGTAGACGCGGGCGGCGGCGGGCAGCAGGCGGCGCTGGATGGCCAGGCGGTTGGCGGGCGTCAGGTTGGCGAAGACCAGGGCGCCGAAGCTGGAGCGGTGGTGTACCGACTTGCTACCCCCCCAGGTGCGACCGCCCTTGTCCCAGTGGCAGACCTCGAAGTCCCAGACCGTGCCGTCCGAGGGCAGGCGGTTGAAGTAGGCCTTCCAGGAGACGCGGATGAGCGTGGCGATGCCGTCGTCGTAGAAGCGGTGGGTGACGGAGACATTGCCCTTGTGCGGGTCGAGCTGGCGGTAGCCGGCGTTGTTGTACTGGGTATTGAAGATCGTGGTACCACCATCGGGCGGCATGTCTATGAGGAAGCAGTCGTAGGGATCCTCGGGGCCGGCGGCGAGATAGATCTCGTAGCCGCCGATGCCCTCGAAGCCGGCCTCGATAGCACGCGCCTTGTCGGTGGGGGCGAAGAGGAAGATGGCCACGCCCTCGTCGTCGCAGAGGGCGGTGAACTCGGTGGACTTGAGGCTGCCGTCGCCGTCGGTGACCTGGCGTCCGGTGATGTTGGCGTCGGTCTCGAGCAGGAACTGCAGGTTGTCGCCATACTTGCGGTCGACGCGCGCGCGATTCTTGTCGTTGCGGAAGTGGGCCGAGTCGCGGAACTCGGCCACGGTCTTGGGCGCCCTGGCGACGAAGGGGCAGGCGAGCGAGGGGCGGTCGGAGGGGACGAGCATCTTATCGCGCTCGGCATGGAGCGCGCGGGCGGTGGCGAAAAACTCCAGGCTCATGGCGCTGCGGGCGCTGGCGAGCAGCGCCTCGGCGCGCTGGACGCGGCCGGTCTTGAGCAGGGCGTCGGCATTCAGCGCGGCGTTCACCTGCCTGACGGCCTCGGCGGCGCGGTCGCGGGTCTCGATGACGATGCGGTTGAGCGTGGCGCTCATGCGCAGCGCGGGCGGCGTGTTGGTGTTGGACAGCAGTTCCTTGCACTGGGCCAGGGCCGCGGCGGCATCGCGGGCGCGGATGAGCGACTCCATCTGCTTGCCGTCGGGCACGGCGGGACGGGCGCCGGGGAGCGCCGCCGCAGCCGCATCGTGGCGAGCCTGGCGCTCGCCGCGCCACTTGATGAAGTCCGCATTGCCGGCCACGGCGGAACGGACGAAGGGATGGTTGTGCATGTGCCGGGTCATGTCGGCATCGAGGTCGGGATACTTGGCAAGGCGCGGCTCGACGACCTTCCGGAACTCGGGCCACGATTTGTCGCCCATCATGTTGATGACGGTACGCAGCACATCGGCCTGCCAGCGGGTGTTGGGCTTCTCCCTGGCGGCCTCGTCGGCCAGGATGGCGTCGTAGAGCTTGAGCGCCTCGCCGGTGCGGCCATAGTCGCGGCAGGCATTGGCCAGGCGCATGGGGTCGGCGGGGAACTTGTCGCGCATGAGGGCGATGGCGGCATCCTCGCCCTTCAGGCGGCGGGTGATGGCAATGATGCGGCCCTCGATCTCCTGCCGCGGCCGGTTATCGAGGTCGGCACGCCAGAGCGATTCGTAGAGCGGCAGCGCCTGCCCGTACTCCTGCTGGCGGTAGAGGGCATTGGCCTGGTTGCCGATGGCCGTGCGGCGTTCCTCGTCCGTGAGCCCCGGCAGCGCGGCGGCCTTCTTGAGCGCGTCGTTGGCCCCGGCGATATCCATCTTCTCCAGCAGGCAGTTGGCCAGGTCGCGGTAGGCGGCGATCTTGTCGCCGTTCGAGACGTCCGGCAGGGCGATGATCCGGCGGTGGAGTTCGGCGGCGTCATCGATGCCCTTGGTGAAGTAGCTGGCGAAGGCGCCCTTGAAGTTGTCGCGGAAGCGGGCATCCGCCCGCGCACGCAGCGCCTGGACGCGCAAGCCGGCCGGCGCCCCGGCCGCGCTGGCGGCCTCCTCGAGGAAGTGGTGGCCGGCGGCGGCCTGGTTGCGGCCAAGGTAGAACTGGCCAAGATCCAGCAGTACCCGGGCACGGTTTTCGGCGGTCGCATCGGCGGCGGACAGTGCCTTGACGAAGGCGTTGGAGACGGCGGCGGGATCGCTGTTGCGGTCGCGGGCGAGCCGCTGCGCAGCGGTGATGAGGTCGGCGGCGGTCTCGGCGGGCGCGGGGTCGGCAGCATGCAGCAGGGCGGCGCCGGCGAGGAGGAAAAGAACGGCGAGGCTCCTGCAAAAAGCCGCGTGGCATGGGCGTCCCGCCCATGATCCACGGGCAGGATGCCCGTGCCACGTGCGCATGCAGGGGGGGATACAAGAGTGTCCGATATAAGGCGACTTCTTCATGGCAGTGGGGTTCCTTCCTATCATTGCAGGGCCAGGAGCTTGAGAATGTGCTCGATCATCTCCGCGCGGACGACCTCGAGATCCATCTCAGTGCGGTTGAGGAGGGCGAGGTACTGCAGGGCCTTGTTGGCCGTGAGCTTGCGCCCGGTGTCGCCGGAGGCGACGGCATCCCGCGCCAGCAGCTTGAGCTGGGTGGCGTAGCGCATGTCGTCGACACCCTCGCGGAAGCCCTCCCACTGCAGCGTATCGACGATGCCGCCGCAGTTGTACATCGCCACCACCATCGGCTTGTAGGTGTGCGTGGCCAGGTCGTTCCAGTTCAGCAGGTCGAACTCGTAGTTGTAAACCAGGCTCAGGTTGCTGAAGTAGCCCAGCAGGCCATGCTGGCGGCGGAAGAACTGTGGATTCTCGGGGCCGGTATGCTGCGAGGCGTAGAAGCCGACGTAGCGGTCGCCGATCTCGTTCCACGGGCGGATGCGCTCGTGGGCGTCGGGCTCGCCGCCCATGGGGTAGTAGCCGTAGGTGTAGCCGCCCTTGTAGAGCAGCGCCTCGTGGCCCGCGCAGCCGATGCGGATGCCGTAGTCGTGGTAGTACTTGTAGAAGTTGCGGTGGGTGGCGACAAAGGCCGTGCCCTGCTCGTCGCCGTAGCCGCAGAGCAGGTCGGTGTGGCCGAGCACCCTCTGGTAGAACTCGGCGCACTGGCGCGCGCCATCCCTGGCGGTCATCATCTGGTCGAACGACATGCGGCCGCCGAAGTTGAGCCCGTACCAGGGGGCGAAGCTTTTGGCCTCGATCAGCGGTTTGGTGGTGAAGCCGTGCCTGCGGATGATATTGAGGCTCTCCTCGGTCTGGTCGACGCCCGAGGGATGGGTGATGCCGTGGTTGCGCAGATTGGCGAGGTATTCGTCGTACTTGCGCAGGGCGGTGGCGTGGTCGCAATTATGCAGATCGGCGATGCGCGAGAGGGAGAGACCGCCCATGAAGGAGAGGATCATCTCGCGGTCGAGGTCGAAATAGGGGCGCGCATTGGGCAGCGTGAAGGGCAGCACGCGGATGGCGACGGGAATATCAAAGAGGCGCTTGCCGCCCTCGGCCACGGTGATGGCGCCCTTGTATATGCCGGGCTTCTGCCCGGCGGGGACGTGGAGCGTGGCGAAGAACTGCTTGAACTCGCCCCCCTTGAGCGTCACCGGCTGGAGCGTTTTGGCATCCTCGAAGGGATCGGCCACGGGACGGAAGGAGGTGGCCTCGTGCAGCTCGCGCGGCGCGCTGATCCAGACGTGGCGCTCGCCCGAGGCATCCTTCAGGCGCGCGTAGTTGGCGACACCCTCCATGTCGACGCGGATCATGTTCTCGTCGTGGAGCAGCAGCTCGGGGATCAGCTTCAGGCCGACATCGGCGAAGTAGCTGAGCCAGCCGTTGCCGTTCTGGAACCAGAGCTTGACGACCTTGATATCCAGCGCTGCGGCGGGCATGGTGGCGCCGCCCTCTCCCTTGAAGAGCGTAGGGGTGAGCGTGACGTTGCGCTTGTCGGCGAAGCTGTAGAGCTGGAACGAGGCGGGCTCGAACTCGTCCTGCGCCGCGACAATGTTCAGGTCGGCGTTGAGGCGGCCATCCTCGGGATAGCTCCATGCCAGGCGCATGGTGTCGCTCATGGCCGGCACGGCATACCAGACGGCCGGTGACGCGGGCAGCCCGGCCGACTTGAGATCCGCCGTCACGCGCTCGCGGTTCACCGGCTGCAGACGCCGCGCCGCGGCGGCCTGCGCCTCGAAGACGGGGTTCGCCGCCTGCGCGGCTGTCGTCAGGCCGGCCAGCACCAGCGCCCGGATGCAGAATCTTCTCATGGTTTCTCCTCGGGAGTCGTTGTGGAGCCGCCTTAAGAGCATAAAGCGTACCACTGGCCGCGCGCGTGGTGCGACGACGGGAGCGTTGGAACTATCACCCGGAAGCCTCCGCCTCCAGATGATAAGGCCCGCTCTCCATAATCCGTACCGTCACGAAGTCACCCGCCTGGGCGTCCCCGGGGGCGCCGAAGACGAATGTCTCGGTATCGACCTCCGGGGCCTGCCAGGGCGCGCGGGCCATCCAGGAGGCGCCATCTTCCGCAGGCTGCTGCAGCAGCACGCGGGTCTCCTGACCGACGCGGGCGCGGTTAAGCCCGGTGGAGATGCGCCGCTGGGCGCGCATCAGGCGGTCCATGCGCTCCTGTGCGACCTCTTCGGGCACGGACCCGGGCAGGCCGACCGCCGCCGTGCCCTCCTCGGGCGAGTAGGTGAAGACGCCGAGGTGATCGAAGCGCGCCTCCTTGATATAGGCCAGCAAGTGCCTGAAGTGGGTCTCGGTCTCGCCGGGAAAGCCGACCAGGCAGGTGGTGCGCAGTGCCACGCCGGGCCAGCGGGCGCGCAGACGGCCGGCAAGACCGGGCATGATGGGGATGGTGTCGGCGCGGCGCATGGCGTGCAGGATGTCGGGATGACTATGCTGGATGGGCACGTCGAGGTAGGGCACTACATGCCGCGACTCGCGCAGGGTGTCGAGCAGTTCGTCGTCGAGGTAGGCGGGGTAGGTGTAGAGCAGGCGCAGCCAGAAGTCGCCGGGGAGCCTGTCGAGGCCGCGGATGAGGGAGGCAAGGCGCGGTCCGCCGCGGCGGTCGCGTCCGTAGGCGGTGACATCCTGGGCGATGAGGTTGAGCTCGCGGCGGCCGTCCTCCAGCAAGGCGCGCGCCTCGTGGACGAGGCTGCCCTTGGTGCGCGAGCGCAGGCGCCCGCGGATGCCGGGGATGGCGCAGTAGGCGCAGGCGTGGTTGCAGCCCTCGGCGATCTTGAGATAGGCGTAGGAGGGATTGCAGAAGACGAGCGTGGGGAGGCGCGGCTCGAAAACGGCGGAGGGGGAGTCGGAGACGAGGACGAGGGGCTCAATAGGGCACACGGCATGACGTGTGCTTATAGAGGAGGCGGATGGCGCGGAAGGGGAGGCGGGAGCGACGGGAGGAGAAGCTACGGATGGCGCGGAAGGGGAGGAGGAGTGGCAGTAGGCAGTGGCAGTAGGCAGTGGCTGGCTGGTAGACGCCGACGCGCTTTCCGCCGTAAACGGCGGACACAGCACTTGGGCGGGCTGGTGCCCGGGACTGCCGGGACTACCGGGACTGCCGGTGAGGGGGGAACCCTGACCCCCGAACCCCGGCGCCTCCCCTTCAGCCTTCGACAAAGCTCGCGACAAAGTGGGGGGATCCCCTGAACCGGACTGAACCCTGCCCCCTGAACCCTCCGAGGACGAGGACGAGGACGAGTCGCCTACAGCGGTGGCGACCTCGGCGATGCGCTCCAGCTCGTCAACGCCGAGCCAGGCATCAACGAGGGGGAACCGGCCGACGAGCTTCTCGCGGTAGCGCTGGGGCAGGCAGCCGGTGACGATGATGGCCCGGCATTTGCCGGCGGCCTTGTGCCGGCACATCTCCTCGATGATGTCATAGGCCTCCTCGCGGGCGGAGGCGATGAAGGCGCAGGTGTTGATGAGGACGATGTCGGCGGAGTTGGCGCTATGCGCCAGCTCGAGACCCTCGGTAAGGATGACACCGGACATGATCTGGGTATCCACGAGATTCTTGGCGCAGCCAAGGCTGATGAGGCCGATGGAAAGGGGGGGCATGGAGGGGTCAGGGGACAGGGTGCCGGACACGGAGGTCCGGCGTAACGAGAATGCCAACTTTGTCGCGAGCTATGTCGATAGGCACACGGCATGCCGTGTGCGCATGGAGGGAGACGCGGGGACGCGGGAGCCCGCCGTCAACGCCGGGCACAGGACTTGCCGGCAGTACCGGTGCGGCCGGTTGGATAGACACCTCAGTCCACATAGGGTTCGGGGGGCGGGAGGACTGTACGGATCGTGAGAGCAGAAGCGGTGTGCGGCTCGCTGGGCTGCCCGCCCTCCAGCGGAGAGGAAGGACGTGCTGGAGACGGGGCTGAAGCCCCTGAAAGACTTCCGCCTGAAGGCGGTACTCCGGCTGGGGAGTCCTCCTGCAAGGCCCCTGAACCCTGAACCCTGAACCCTGAACCCTCTTCCGGCGCCTCGGGTGCCGGGGCGCGCAAGGCGACAATGACCACCACCAGGATCACCACCAGGCCGGCGGCGGCGCCGGCCAGTACCGGCGCCGGGCGCCAGCGGTCGGGGAAGTTGGCGGAGATGGCCGCCGGCAGGTCGCGCAGCAGCGCGAGGAGGGTCTTGAGGCCCGCGGCGATGCGCTCCCTGAGCTCGGCGAGGCGGGAGCGACGCGTCTCGCCGCCGCTGAGCACCTCGGCGGCGATGCCGTGAGACGGGGAACGCGGGACGGGGGACGGAGGACGGGCAGCGGGGGATGGGGGACGGGAGACGGGAGGCTGCACGGGGCGGGGGGCGAAGAGGTCGTCGAGGGCGTCGCCCACCGCCGGATCGGCGGCGGGCGAAGTTCTAAAGTTATGCGGTTCGCCGGCACTACCGGCACTGCCGTCGGGAGGGGCAAGCGTCTGCTTGCCCTCGGACGAGCGGACGCTCGTCTCGAAGCTGCCGCCTACCCCCCCTGCCCCATCCATTCGCGCGTATTCGCGGCCATTCGCGGCTCCTCTCTCGCCCCGTTCTCCGCTTCCGGGGCACACGGCATGCCGTGCGCCTATTGACGCGTCGCCTTCTTTTCGCGTGTTTTCGCGTGTTTCGCGGTTATCCTCTTCAGCATTCTCGTTACGCCGGACCTCCGTGTCCGGCACCCCGAACCCTGAACCCGTCGAGGACGAGGACGATTCGTCCGTTGAAACCGTGTACGGTTTCAACGGACGGGTGGCGATAGTGGGCCGGCGGGCACCGGAGAAGATCTCGCTGAACTCCTTGATGAGCGGCGCGGGGTCGATGCCCAGGAATTCGGCGTAGAGCTTGACGAAGCCGCGTCCGTAGATGGGGGCGGCGATGCGGTGGAAATCCTCGCGTTCGAGCTCCTCGACGATCTGGATCATCATGTGGGTGGCTTCGGCCACCTGGGCGGTGGTGTAGCCCTGCTGTTCGCGGGTTTCACGTAGGATTTTGCCAAGTGCCATTTTACAATCTCGTATGCGCGGGGTACGTGCTCAGGGGTGGAAAGAAGCAGATTAGCAGATATGGGGGCTGAGCCACAATGATTTTAGATTTGGGGACAAGGTGTAAGCGCGAAGCTCCCTCTCCAAACCCTTTCTTAAACACTCTCTTAAACGGCACGCTTCATCCACCCGCTTACTCTTTCGCTTTCTACAAGGCGTAGGGACAAAGTTTGGAGACGAAGCGTAAAGAGACAAGGTGTGGGGACAAGGTGTGTCTCGGGTCCATTCCACCCACCACTGCCTACTGCCACTGCCGCCGCCCCGCAGGGGCGGCGGCCCTCTCCCTCAAGCCTCCTCATCCTCGTCTGGCGGCTCGGCGTCGCCGGCCGCCTCATCGCCGTCGTCGGCGGGTTCGTTGCTGGGAATCTCGCCGTCGAGATCGATGAGGATCTCGCGGGGATCGGAGCCGCGGGGCGGGCCGACGATGCCGCGGGCCTCCATCATGTCCATGAGGCGCGCGGCGCGGGTATAGCCGATACGCAGGGCGCGCTGGAGTGATGAGGTCGAGGCACGGCGGGTACGGCGCACGATCTCGAGGGCGGGCTCGTAGAGCTCGTCACCAGGATCATCGCCGTTGCCGGGGATGCCACCGCTACCACCGCCGCCGTCTTCGCTTGCGTCGTCGCCGTGCTCGAGCCGCTCCTGAACCTCCTGGATATAGACAGGCTTGCTCTGGGCGCGGATGAAGTCGATGACGCTCTTGGTGTCCTCACTGCCGATGAAGGCGCCTTGTCCGCGGATGAGCTTGCTGCCCTTGGGATTGAGGAAGAGCATGTCGCCGCGTCCAATCAGAAATTCGGCACCCTGGGCGTCGAGGATGGTGCGGCTATCGACGCGCTGGGCGACCTGGAAGGCGAGACGTCCGGGGAAGTTGGCCTTGATGGTGCCGGTGATGACGTTGACGGAGGGACGCTGGGTGGCGATGACGAGGTGGATGCCGGTGGCGCGCGAGAGCTGGGCGAGGCGGGCGATGCCGTTCTCGATCTCGGGGCCGGCCTGGAGCATCAGGTCGGCGAGCTCGTCGATGACGATGAGGATATAGGGGAGGCGGTCGGGGAGCTCGGCGCTCTTCTTCGGCGGGGCGGCGGGCGGCAGCTCGCCCGCGGGGAAAAGCTCGGGCTGGACGACGGTCTGGCGGTTGTTGAACTCGGCGATGTTGCGCACACCGGCGGTGGTGAGCAGCTTGAGGCGCTTCTGCATCTCCTGGATGGCCCAGCGCAGGCCAAGGGCAACCTTCTTGGGATCGGAGATGACGGGCACGACGAGGTGGGGCAGCTCGTTGTAGACCGCGAACTCGACAATCTTGGGATCGACGAGCATGAGGCGCAGCTCGTCCGGGGTGCGGGACATGAGCAGTCCGGTGAGGATGGCGTTGATACAGACGCTCTTGCCGGAGCCGGTGGCACCGGCGACGAGCAGGTGGGGCATGTCGGCGAGATCGTAGATCATGTCACGTCCGCTGACATCCTTGCCCAGGAGCATGGGAAGATGCATCTTGCGGGAGGCCGCGGCCCAGGCCTCGCCCTCGAGGATCTCGCGCACGGTGACGGGGCAGGGCTTCTCGTTGGGCATCTCGACGCCGACGACACCCTTGCCGGGGATGGGCGCCTCGACGCGGACGCTGGTGGCCTTGAGGGCCATCTCGAGATTGCGGGCCATGCCGGCAATGCGCTCGACGCGGATACCGGGGGCGGGCAGGAGCTCGAAACAGGTGACAACGGGACCCTTGACGATATTAGTGACCTCGACGTTGATGTTGAACTCGGCGAGGGTCTGGACGATGATCTTGCCCCTATGCTCGGTATCGCCGTAGACGGCGGTGCCGGTGGGGACGGGCGAGAGCAGGGCGGTAGTGGGGAGCTCGTAGGGCTCCGCCGCCGGCTCGGCCGGTTCCGGCGCTTCCGCCGCTCCGGGCGGCGGAGCGTCGGGGGCGACATGCGTGTCGCCCCTACCGGTGTCGGGAGCGGAGACGCGTTTCTGGGCCTCGAGCCGGGCCTTTTCGCGCTCGCGGTCAAGGCGCAACTGCTCCTTGCGCTCCTCGTAGGCGCGCTGGCGTTCCTCCTCCTCGCGGGCGCGCTGCTCCTCGCGGGCCTCGCGCTCGGCGCGGCGGGCCTCTCTGGCGGCCTCGCGGGCGGCGCGGGCCTCTTCCTGGGCGACGCGGCGAGCCTCGCGCTCGGCGGCCTTGCGCTCCTGCTCGAGCTGCCTGGCGAGGCGCTTCTCCTCCATGGCGAGGCGTGCATTCATGTCGGCACGGTCGATGCGCCACTGGCGCCAGCGGGCGATAATCTCGCGGTAGCCGTCGGCAAGGCGGTGGGGGCCGATGGCCATGGTAAGGGCGACGATCATGGTGGTGATGGCTATGAGGGATCCGCCGACGGGACTGACGAGGGGCTGGAGGAACTTGGTCATGACAAGCCAGCCGACGAGGCCGCCGGGATTGGGGCCGTTGTTGAGGCGCGCCATGAGGCCGGCAAAGAGGTTGGTACCGAGCTGGAGCCAGGCGCAGAGGCCGATCTGGAAGAGGGCACACCAGCCGAAGCGGCACCAGAAGCGGGTGTTGCGGCCGGCGGCGAGGCGCAGGCTGAAGGCAAGCACCCAGACGGGGATCATCCAGACGCCGAAACCCAGCAGGCGGTAGCCAATGGCCGTGGAGACGGCACCGACGACGCCGATGAGGTTGTTCGGGGGATCGTTGGGGGGAACCTTGATCCAGGGGACGTCGCCGCTGTCGTAGCTGATGAGGCTGAGGAAGGGGAAGATGGAGAGTACAACCAGTATGTAGCCGAGCCAGCGGTAGCGGGGCTCGGTTTCGGCGGGGCGCCCCTTTCTGGGCGTGCGTGACTTGGCGGCGGACATTTAGGCTAGAGGCTTGATAGGCACACGGCATGCCGTGTGCGCAGGGATGGTGACGGGAGGCAGGAGACAGGTGACAGGTGACAGGAGACAGGGCGCCGCTGCCCCGGAGCAGGGCGGCGGCAGTGGCAGTAGGCAGTGGGCAGTAGGGGCGGCACGCATGCCGCCCGCACGGGGACGCGGTGGGAGGGAGCCGCCGTGAACGGCGGACACAGGACTGGCACGCGGTGGCCACGCGGCGGGTGCGCCGCGTCTACCAGACGGATGGGCGGTACTGCCGGCGCGGAGGGACGCCCGCCCTCCGGGTGAGAGGATGGACGGGCGGGAGACGGGGCTGAAGCCCCTGGATGACTTCCGCCTGAAGGCGGTACTCCGGCCGGGGAGTCCTCCTGCAAAGCCCCTGGTCTGAGACACCCCGCTCGCACCCTCTTCAGCTTTTGACAAAGCGTAGGGACGAAGTGAAGGGACGAAGCGTATCCGACAAGGTGCGGGGACAAGGTGTGGGGACAAGGTGTGTCTCTGACCCATTCCAACCGCCTACTGCCACTGCCCACTGAACCCTGAACCCCGTCTCCTGTCTCCTGCCCCCTGTCCCCTGTCCCCTGCTCTGCGGCCGCCTCCGGCGGCAGCAGCCGGACAGCCTCGGGGACGGTGACGGCCTCGTCGGCGACAGTGCCGGGGGGCAGCAGCACGCGCAGGGGAACGGGGTTGGTGGGGTTGGCGCCGGGGTCGTCGGGAAGCACGGCGAGTACGCGAACGGTGTTGGTAGTAACACCCTGGAGAGTCTCGGCCCAGCCAGTGAGGCGCACGGTGACCTCGGGGGGCTCGACGCGGGGCAGGCAGTTGGTGCGGCCGGCCGGAGTGGCAAGGTGTACCTGGACGCCGGTGAATTCGCGCAGGACGTTGTCGGGCACGATACTGATCTTGAGGGCCACGGTGGCGGGGTCGATCTCGGGCTGCCACGCGTCTTCGGGGGGCAGGATGGGGACGTTGAGGCTGAAGCCCTGCACGCGGCCATCAACGTTGACGGGATCGAGCTGGAGGGTGACGCCGGCCTCGTGGAGGCGGTCGAGCTGCAGGCGCGCGCCGCGCACGAGGGCGGTACGGGGGGTGAATTCAACCTCGGCATGGCCGCGGTAGGGGCGCCCCTCGACCTTGGGCGGGGCGATGGTGAACTCGCGCTCGCCCTGGTGCTCGAAGGTGACCTCGATCTCGGAGGGCTCGACGCTTACGACGCGCACACTGCCGGCGCCGCGCAGGTTCTTGCGGCGCAGAGTGATGCGCGCGATTCCCTGGTCGCCGTGGTTGCGCAGGCCGTTGACCACCATGCGCAGGTCGGAGCGGTCGAGAATCTGGAACTCGTTGAGCGCACCGCGGAAGGTGACCTGGACGGTGGAGGGGCGCACGGACATGAGCGCCATGCCGGCCTCGCGCTCGACCTCGACGGGAACGGTGCGCGTGGTGGTGTTGCTGACGAGCTCGAGGATCGTCATATAGACGAGCAGGGCGAGCACGGTGGCAAGAAGGGCCACCAGGCCGTTCTCGCGCACCCACAGCACCACCCGCTGACGGACATCCACCTTCATGCGTTCCTGGTCTCCTCGGACGGCGTGCGCCGCTCCGTCTTTTCCCGCTCGGCGGCGCGCCGCTCGGCTTCGGGGTCGAGTTGCGACAGGATGCGGCGCCAGGCGTCGACTATGCCCTCCCTGGGCGAGAGGGCGGTGAGGTAGCGTGCCAGACGGTGGCCGGTGAGGTCGTGCAGGAGACGCCCCTGGAAGGCGAGTGAGATGGTGCCGCGCTCCTCGCTGACGACGATGACGAGGGCGTCGGTCTCCTCGCTGAGTCCCAGGGCGGCGCGGTGGCGCATGCCGTAGGCGAGGGAGCTATCGACGGTATGGAGGGGAAAGATGCAGCCGGCGGCCACGATGGTGTTGCCGCGGACGATGACGCCGCCGTCGTGGAGCGGGGCGCGGGGGAAGAAGATGGCGGTTAGGAGCTTGGGCACGAGGGGGGCGTTGAGCAGGGTGCCGCTCTGGCGGTAGCCGTCGAGGCTGATCTCGCGCTCGATGGCGATGAGCGCGCCCATGCGCGCGCGCGCCATCTCCTCGGCGGCGGCGACGAGCTGGTCGATGCGAGTGGCGGAGCCCGACCCGCCCCACCCCAGCGTGGAGCGGCGGCGGCCGAGGATCGCCAGCGCCTGGCGGATCTCGGGCTGGAAGATGACCAGCAGGGCGAAGCCCATGAAGAGCGGAAACTTGCGCAGCAGCCAGCCGAGCACCTCAAAGCGGAAGACCATCGTGAGAGCGATGAGCCCGGCCAGCACCAGGGCGAGCCCGAAGAGCATCTGAGCACTGCGGGTGCCGCGGAAGAGGTCGAAGATGAAGTAGAACGCCACGGCGAGGATGGCGATCTGGAAGATATCGCCGAGACCTAGCTGGAGACTGCCCACAGGGTACCTCCTTGACTCTTGCCGGCAGGCGCCGCTTGTGGAGCGGCGTCGGTTGCGGTGGCTTGTAACGGTGCCTTGGTGCAGCCGCCCCCGAGCTGCGCACAGGCCGCTGTGAAGACCTCGTCGGGCGTGAGGCCCGCGAGGCAGGCGTGGTCGCCGCGGCGGCAGTGCCGCGAGAGGCAGGGCTGGCACGGCAGATCGCGCGTGAGAACCCGGTGGCCGGGGCCGTAGGGGCCGGTCCAGCCGGGACGTGTGGGGCCAAAGAGCACGAGACAGGGGCGCCCTAGAGCCGCGGCCATGTGGACGGGACCGGTATCGTTGGCGATCAGGAGATCGCACTGCTCCAGCACGCCGAAGAGTTCGGGAAGCGTGTGGCTGCCGCAATGGTTCTCGGTGTGTTCCGGAGCCATCCGGCGGATGGTCTCGCCTACGGGGAGGTCGGCCTGCGAGCCGAGAACCAGGATGCGCGCGCCCTTCTCTCCGAGGAGACGCGCCAGCTCGCCGAAGTGCCCGGCGGGCCAGTTCTTGGTGGGCCAGCGCGAGACGGGAGCGAAGGCGATGCGCAGGGGGGCGGGCGGCAGTTCGGTGCGCGGGTGGCGCAGAGGCACCGCCGGGGTGGCGGGACGCGGCAGGCCGAGGTGGTCGAGCACGTCCATGGCCTGCTCGGCGGCGTGGCGCGTGCGGTCGAGGCGGCCGGCGCGCTCGTTGTAGGCCAGCCAGGATAGTTCGCGGGCGTAGGAGGGGGCGATACGCCTGGGTGCGCGCGCCGCACGCGTGACCCAGGCGCTCTTGAAGAGACCGTGGAGGTCGATGACCATGTCATAGGTGTCGCGGCGGATGTCGGCCAGGGTGGCGCGCCAGACGCGCGCCAGGCCATGCCGCGGTACGGGGATGATACGGTCCACATCGGCAAAGCACTGCACCAGCGGCACATATTCCGGCTGGCAGGCCCAGTCCACCACCCCGGCACCGAGGCCGGTACGCAATGCATGCACGGTCGGCAGGACATGCAGGATGTCGCCGAGCGAGCTGAGCTTTACGATCAAGAGCCGGGGTGCGGACATGCGGGTATTATACGGTGCGCGGGGCAAGGGTGCAAGCCGCCGCACGCCGCCGCTTGCGGGTGCGGGGGTGCTCCATAGGCACACGGCATGCCGTGTGCCTATGGATGCCCACTACCCGCCGCCGGCGTAGCGCGTGGGATCGGGGAGACCGGCCTCCCGGAAGGCCTCGCGGCGCTCGCGGCAGGTGCCGCAGGTGCCGCAGTGGAGGCGGCCGCCGGCGTAGCATGACCAGGTTTTTGCAAAATCGACGCCAAGCCTTTCCCCGCGGGCCACGATCCAGCCCTTGGAGCGTTTGACGTAGGGGCGCAGGAGGAGGATGTTGTCGTAGGTGCCGTGGCGCATCGCCGCGGCCATGCTGCGCATGAAAGGCTCGCGGCAGTCGGGATAGATGGCGTGGTCGCCGCCGTGCGCCGCGATGGCAACCGCCTGCGCGCCGATACTTTCAGCGAAGCCGGCCGCCGCCGCCAGCATGATGCCGTTGCGGAAGGGCACGGCGGTCTGACGCATCGAGGCTTCGTCGTAGGGCTGGTTTGGCAGCTCCCCTCCCCCCTTGAGCAGGTGCGACTGGAAAGATTCGCCGATGAAGCCGAGGTGCAGCACGTGGAAAGGCACCCCGGCGGCGGCGCAAATGCGCCGCGCGCAGGCCAGCTCGCGCCGGTTGTGGCGCGAGCCGTAGTCGCATCCCAGCGCCGTCACGCGGTCGCCGCGGTGCCGCAGGTCGGCCAGCAGCACGGTGGAGTCGAGCCCGCCACTGAAGAGCAGCACCGTATGCCTGGCTGGAGTGGTCACAGCGCGTTCTCCTCAACCTTGTCGCGAGCCTTGTCGGCAAGGTTACCGACCAGACCGGCGCCAAGGTGGTCGCTCCGGCCAAATTCGCAGGTTGCCGGGCTAGAAGGGGAGGCTGTCATCATCCTCGTCGTCGTAATAAGGCCTGCGGGGCGCCCTTCCGGAGAACATGTTGCGCCGGCTGGAGGCGCGGATGGCAATGCCGCCGCGCGAGTGGAACTCGCCGGTTACCTCGATCCATTGGGGCTTGATCTGGCCATGGAGATCGGTGGCAATGCGGTCAACGATCGCCTCGTTGAAGACGCCCTGGTCGCGGAACTGCCAGAGGTATAGCTTGAGGGACTTGGTCTCGATGAGCCATTCATTAGGCGCGTAGCTGATGGCGAGCGTGCCGAAGTCGGGCTGCTTGGTGACGGGACAGAGCGAGGTGAACTCGTTGCAGGTGAGCTCCACGGTGATCTCCGAGCCCTGCCACGGGATGCGGTCGACCTTGGTGACCGGCTGCTGCGAGAGCTTGCCAAGGTGCTGGGGGGTGTAGCTGGTGCTGCCTTTCTTGCTCATGGGAAGACTTTAGGGGGTGGCAGCAGAGGCGTCAAGCGTGGAGGAAAGGCGGGCATGGGAGGGTGTGAGTTTTTTGGCTGCGCGGACCCGGACGCGCTTTCCATCGCGGTACCTGTCCCGCGAGACTATCCGCATGGTGATACCGACACCCTGCGAGTGCGGGGACAAGGTGTGCAGTAAATAGCGGAGCCGAAAATCACAAACCCCGCCGGCGCCGGCTATTTGCCGTTCTTGCGCTTTACATGCTGCAGTTCCCAGAGCTTGGCGTACTTGGCGAAGGTGCCGAAGGCGACGTTGGACGCGACAATCAGGCCCGGTATGCCGTCGAGGAAGCCACACTTGACGATATAGCCGCGGAAGAAGCGGAAGACGGGGCGGAAGATCAGGTCGAACATGGAGACCGTGCGACCCTCCTCGTCGTTGGTCTGGGCGCTGATGGTCGAGAAGCGGTTGATCGTGGCGAGCTGATCCTCGATGCCCATGTAGGTGTAGTGGTAGAGGTCGCCGTGCAGACGCCGCACCTCGCCCGTGACGTAGATCTGGTCGTGCGGCTCCTTGCCGCCGCATTCGCCATGCTCCTTCTTGAAGAGCCGCAGCTTCATGTCGGGATACCAGTCGCCATGGCGGATCCAGCGCCCGAGGTAGGGCACCAGACGGGGACACTCGAAACCGTGGACTTCCGGCGGCAGGGGCTTGGAGAAGAGGGCCTCAATCTCCTTGCGCAGCGCCGGCGAGACCTCCTCGTCGGCATCCACAAAGAGAATCCAGGGGCCTTTGGCCCGCTCGGCAGTGAACTTCTTCTGACCGATGTAGCCCAGCCACTCCTGCTGGATGACATTCGGGGTATAGCGCCGCGCGATCTCCGGTGTGCGGTCATGGCTGAAGGAGTCCACCACCAGCACCTCGTCGGCCCAGGTTACGCTCTTCAGGCAGCGCTCGATGTTATCCTCCTCGTTGCCGCAGATGATGCAGACGGAGATCTTCTCGTTGGAGCCGCGTGGGGGGGATGTTGTCATCTCTCTACTCCGGCGGTCTGGCATGTCAGAAGGGGCGGCTTCCGGGGCCGCGCGCGCGCTGGGTCCTGATGCGGGGCTCCTCGAGTCCCAGCGCATACCACTCGTCGCCGAGCCCGGCGTTGGAGAATTGGCGGGGGCGGTTGTTGGCCAGATGCTCGAGGTTGCGCTTGATGACCTCGTTCTCCATCTTGGATGTGGCGCGGGCGAGGGTCTTGTGGGCCAGGTCGATATCATTGCGCTGCAGGGCGATCCAGGCGTAGAGCGAGTAGAGCAGGGCTCCCTGCCCGTAGCGCAGCCGCGCCACCTGCTTCTCGAAGAACTTGTCGAGCCCCTCCTCCTTGTTCACATGCATGCGCGCGATGCGCATGGCGGCCGTGAGGGGATCGAGGAAGAGGCACTTGGGCATCAGGCGGTCGGCCTCGGCGTAGTCCTTCATCTGGTAGTGCAACTGCATCTTCAGGGTATTGACCTGGCGGCGCAGCAGCGGGCTCCAGCGGTAGTAGGCATTGAAGCCCTCCGTCAGCGCGAGCGCCTGCTGCATGAAGCCGCGCTGCTCGCGCTCGAGCTCGATCTGCGCCTGCTTCAGGCTGCCCGGCGGGCGCATCTGCCACTGGTTGACCTTCATCTGGAGTCGCTTCTGGCCGGCCATCAGGGTGCCCTGCACCTCGTCCATGAGGCGCTTGATGCGCCCGCGCAGGATCAGCCCCGCCGCAGCCTGGCTGGCACCGAAGCCCAGCAGACCCCAGAAGATGCACCAGCCCCCATGGGCGGCATCGCTGATGTAAAGACCCAGGCCGAGACTAAGGCCCACGATCGCACTAATGGTAAGCGTCAGCATAACTTGAAACCCAAAGTTCCCTTCAACGTGTAAGACCAGCCACCGCCGCCCCGATGACGGGGGCATCCTCCACGCCGACGAGCTCGTAGGAAACGCCGCGCGGCTCCAGAATCTTCCGCAGGTGCGCCTCGAGGCGCGAGCGGAACTCGACCGACTTGGTACGGTAGAAGGTCGAGCCATCGACATTGACGCAGACCGGATAGAGCGGATCGTGTCCGCCATCGCCGGCAAGGATCACGGAGGCCAGATTGACCGCCGCCAGCCATGCGGCGCGCCGGTAGACGGCGCCGCCCAGCGCCTGGATGGCGCGGCGGTCGTCATCGGTCAGCGGCAGGGCGGCAAAGGGGCCCGTGGCGATGAAGGGGTTGTCGCAGAAGTCATCGAGATCCTTGTTCTCGAGCGTACACCAGCCCTGGATTGCCGCCCCCACCGCCTCGGAGAGGATTCCTTCACTGGCGGCAGCCTTGATAACCGTCAGCCCCAGTCCGCCGAGATAGCCGCCCGAGATCATCTTCTCGAAGGCGTAGGTTCCCGGATCGAGCGTGGTGGCGTCGAATATCTCGTCGAGGCGGCTGCGCGGTGCCAGCCCGAAGCCGCCCGACTCGATGTTGATGATCATGTGGCCGTTCGGATCGAGCCCCTTCAGCTTGCCGATGGCGCTGTTGGGCGCGACGTAGGCCGTGTTGGTGCCGGTGCCGAGGATGTAGCCGGCGTAGGTGCTGTAGCGGCGCGCCATGCCGGCGCTCTTGCCCGCCAGCAGGGCGGCGACGGTGTCGTTGAGCACGGTGATGCGGCGCTTGTGGCCGCGCGCCGCGAGGCGCTGCACCACCTCGGCCCCCACCATGCGCCCCTCCACCTCCGGCGCCTGGATCTGCTTGCTCCAGCGCAGCAGCCGTCCGTCGCCGTCCGGGGTGATCTCGGCGGGGTAGGAGAAGCAGAAGCCGATGGTCTCCGCGGCGTCGACGACCGGCATCAGCAGGTCGGCGAGCGTGTTGAAGAAGTCATCCGCCGAGATCGGCGCGGTGGCGCCGGGCATCTTGTGGCGCGAGAAGCGCGAGATATGCGGCGTGCCGGCGGCATCGAACTGCACCACACCCACGCGCAGGTTGGTGCCGCCCGCATCGAGCACGATCACCGGCTTGTCGGCAGGAACCGGCCGGTCTACCGAGAGATAGGCGGGGATCATGGGCAGCGAGCTGGGCTCGCCGGCCAGGCCGGCGGCCATCTCGGCGGCGAAGCCGGCCAGCAGGCGGCCGCTGTCGCGCGTGTGCTCATCAAAGCCGTTGGTCCGCAGAAAATCGTCGATCCGGGTATTCATTTGCACCATGATAACAAAGGACGGGCGGAAGATGGAAGGATGAAGGAAGGGGGCAGTAGGCAGTCGCAGTAGGCAGTAGGCACGCATGCCGCCCGCACGGAGCGCAAAGGGCTGAAGGCCCGCCCTATGCCAGCCTCGGGCAACGGGCAACTCTTCTACCGGGTTGTTTCGTACGCGGGGTCGTAGATGGTGCAGCGGGGGGCGATAATATACAGCGCGCCTATCGCGTCCGTGCTGGCAGACATAACGAAAATGGCAAGGGCATCCCGCATCATCATTCGGCGATAAACCAAAAAACCCGTTTTCATTGGTATGCCAACAAAAACGGGGTGAAAATGGCTCCCC
>JAAYLN010000271.1 GCA_012521875.1 Lentisphaerota bacterium
AGCCTGTCGGACTTAGGCAGCATTACGACGAAAACACCGAAAAAACGGCAAACAACTGGGTCAGGAATCGCTTCGTTGATTGGTCGTGAACAAAAGCAATGCGTTATTCGATTCCTGCGCAGTTGTTTTTCTAAACCCGACAGGCTGCTAGGAAACCAAGCAAAAACAAACAAGGGCTGAAAGCCCGGCCTATCATCCGGCAGATGAGCCCTCTTCCCCGAACTATATCCCGCCCCTTCAGGGCTAGAGGATGATCCATCCGCATTCTGTCCACTCCCCATGCACACCACCTGTCGCCAACCGATTTCAGCGATCATGTTGACCAACATGGTCTACTTAGTGTATGCTTTCAGTAAACGTATGGTTCGGAGCAACTGGAATGAAGACCGTTAGCATTCACGAGGCAAAAGCCAGGCTGTCAAGCTTGATCGCCTGGGTGGAGAGCAGCAATGAGCAGGTGGTTATCAGCCGTTACGGGCGCGCGGTTGCGCGGATCGCGCCGATCCGTCGTGGTAAACGGACAGCACCGGATTCACTCCTGAGTCAGGTAAAGATTCACGAGGACCTGACAAGTCCCACGGGCGAAGAGTGGGAAAATGTCTAAAAACCTGATTCTGGACACCTGTGCGCTTGTCTGGCTCGTCGCGGATGACGAGCGTCTTTCGATGACGGCGCGGAAGGAAATAGAAGCCGCCGAGCTTGTATTCGTTTCACCCATCTCGGCCTGGGAAGTCAGCTTGAAAGCCGCGCGCGGGGGGCTGGAACTTCCTCTTCCCCCCCTGGAATGGTTCAACCGCGCGCTGGTCGCGCACCACCTCGTGCTTGCGAATCTCTCCGTTGAGATTATGGTGGCGGCGAATCAATTGCCCTGGCACCACCGCGACCCTGCGGATCGGTTCATCATCGCAACCGCAAAACAGGAAGGACTGGCTATTGTGACCGCTGATGCGCGTTTTGCTGCCTACGAGGTGGATAGCATCAAATGAGAACATCGGATTTGCCTCCCCTAACCAACGCTCTATAATTGTAATGCGATACGGGGCTGCTTTTCGGCAAAACCGCGTCAATTTGAAAAATGGTTTGCCAGAACCGCACTTTCTTTTGCATTTATGTTCGTTTTTAAGGTTACGCCATGAAGACACTCAAATCCTTCCGCAACGCGTGCGGCGTGCTCGCAGCATTGGCTATCACACTCGCGCCGTTTGGTGCCGCGCAGGCGGCGACGTGGATCGGCGGCGCAGCGGGCGCATGGACGGATGACGTCAACTGGGCTCCGGCGGCGCCGTCCGCCACGGAGGTGGCCTCTTCACCAACAGCGCCGCCGTAACACCGCCGGTCTCCTTCGCGGGGGTGCTGCGCGCGGAGACGAACGCCGCGGTGACGGTTTCGGTCGCGGCGGGTACGTCGGTAGAGTTCGCGCTGATGCTGCGTCCGGGCTCGGCCTTCGTGAAGCAGGGCGCGGGCACGCTGACCGCACATCCCTATCCGGGCTACAACACAGGCTCGCTCACCATCGGGGAGGGTTCGGTAGTCTTCTCCAACAACGTCTCCGGCTCCTCCGGCGGTGCCTCTAAGAATGCCAGCACGACGGACTGCCTCTTTATCATGAACGTCGCCACCAACGGGGCGGGCGGCAGCAACGGCGGGACGCACGTGAACGCGCGGTTCATCCGCAACCGCGCCAGATATGGCGGGGCGGGCGACCAGGGGACGTATCAAAACTGCCTCTTCCAGGACAACGTGGCCACCGATTACGCGGGTGCCCTGACCGGCAACGCGTCGTCTTACGACTGCGTCTTCGAGGGCAACGTCGCGACAAATAATACAGGTGTCGCATTAGGCGGAACCCATTACAGAGCCCTGATGACGAACAACGTCGCGGCCTACGCTGCAGTCGCCAGAGGTGCCACGCTCAATGACTGCGAGATTGTCGGCAACTACGAGACGGGCACATCTTTGGCCTCCAACGGCAAGATTCTCAACGGCTGCAATGTCAACCGCTGCCACATTCACGGAAACCGGGGAAACGCGCGCCTCTTCTTCAAGGGAACCTTCACAAACTGCCTGGTCGAGGAAAACGAATCGACGGATAACATTGGCGCCTTCCGCGAGGCGGAGATCATCAACTGCACGGTTGTGGACAATGCCGGCGGCGGCATCGAGGGCGGCACGTACAAGTGTACGCTCAAGAATGCCATCGTCCACGGCAACACGCCCTATGACATCATGGGCAACACGACGGCCTCGAGCTCGCTCTATGGAACGTTTTCGGCCGGGAGCTCGGTTACCGGGAGCGGTAACATCGTCGGCGAGGATCCGCGCTTCAATCTCGGCCACAATCCCAAGGATGCCTGGTACGCGCTTAGGACAAGATCTCCGGCGCGCGACGCGGGCATGGAGGTCGGATTCACGGCCACGGACACCGACTTCGCGGGCAACCTGCGCCTCAACGGCACGGTGGACATGGGCTGCTACGAGTTCTGGCCGTCCATCAAGCCAACCATGATCATGCTCCACTAGCCGATTACGCTACTGCCTATACCACGTATCGTTGCGGAGATCCTCGATGAACTTGTTGTAGCCGCGGCCCTCGGCGAAGCCCTGCCATTCGCGGACTTCGAACTCCGCGATGTTCGACTCGAAGATCTTGAAGAGCTCCGCGCGCGGCGGGATGGTCTTGCGCGATAGCCGCGCCTTCTTGGCGATGTCAAGGTTGTACCGCTGGAGCATGGGTACCACGATCGTGGTGTACTGCTTGCGGATCTGCCGGTGCGTGCGGGCATCATCCCTGGTGGCCTCCAGCGCCTGCTGGAAAAGCTCGTAGCCCTTGAGGATGTCCGCGGCATCGAAGCTGGTGCAGGTGTCGGGCATGTAGGGCCCGAAGTACTTCCCCCTGATGCGCCGCTTCTGGTAACGCAGCCACTCCTTCATGTAGGGCGCGCCCGCGCCGCAGGCGCCGTCGCACCACTGGTCGATCAGTTTCCACTCGTCCTGGAAGGGATTCCACATCAGCTTGGCGAAGATCCAGCACCTGAGATCGATGAAGTCCGTGAGCGGGTTCATGCTCATCTGCGACATCACGCCGCGGACGCCCCACTGCGCATACTCGCGGAAGGTCGGGCCCATCATGTCGATGTACGGCGTCGGCGAGATGTAGTTGCGGAAGTTGCAACTGTAGTCCCAGATGAAGACGTTGCCGTCGGCACGCTTCGACCACTCCCTGATCGAGGCGGTGTAGCCCGCATCGCCGGAGGGCGGCTTGTTGAAGTCGCGCAGTTTGGCACAGGTGATGTGGACATTGGGCTCGAGCCGCATGCTTCTGGGCGGCGTCGCGGTAATCCAGAATCCAAGCACCATCACGCGGGCGTCGGGACACTCGGCAGCGATCTTGCGTGCGACGTAGTTGGCGGCATAGATGACGAGACCCGAGGCGTTGCCCTCCTGACGGACGAGCTTGCTGCAGTCATCGCACTGGCAGATGACGTCGGTATCGCCGAAGGAGAGGTTGTAGTAGATGTTCTCGGGGTGTCTGGCGTGGTCGGCCTTGATGTTCGCGACGACCTGCTCGAGGAGTTCGGTATTGCTGAGACAGAGAGCCGCATCGGTACGCGACTTCGAATCCCGGTGCCAGGCCATCCACTGGGGATGCTTGTCCTTCAGCTCCTTGCGCGGGATGCCGTAGGCCCACTGCCCCATCGACATGTGGAAGGCGCCGCCCATCTCGGGCGTCGACTCGGCCCACAGCATCCACATGTCGCCGTTGATGGCGACCTTGGAGCGCCATTCACGGGAGTAGGTCGGGTTGCCGAGGGGCTGGCGGTACTCAAAGACAGGCGCGCTGCGCCGCTTCATGCCGGCCGGAATGCTCAGGGTCTTCTTTTCCGGCACCGTCTCGTTGCCACGCGTCCAGAAGCCGCAACCGAGGTATTCGAGCAGGGCGGAGGCCCCGTAGAGCGTGCCGCGCGTCCCCTGCCCCGTCACGACAAGCTCGTTGGTGCCGCGGGCCAGGATCATATACTCCTCGGAACGGCTAACCTCATCCTCTGGAAAGCCGACGAGGATCCTCGGCCTTTTACCGGCATCCTTGAGCCCTTGCGTGATGTAGAACGAGCCGCCGGACATCACCCCGAAATAGTCCTTGAGCAGTTTCGCGGCGGCACGCGTGGAGGGGATGGCATCCTCCGGGATCACGATCTCCGCGGCGGCCTTGCCATCCTGTGCGATGATGAAGGCGGCATGGGAACGGCCGGGGATGGAGACATCGCGCGCGGTCAGCGCGCCGGTGCGCCGCGGCATCTGGGCACCCGCCGCGGCGGCAAGCAGGATGGTGGCAAGAAAGGCGAGGGTGGAACGGGTGGACATGGCTGGGTAGGTGGACATGGCTGAAGTGAGTTCACTTTAGCCTATCATGCCCAAAGAGCCAACAGAATTTAGGAACAACTTGACGCCGACCGCTTATCCGCCTAAAGTCTCCACCATGAAGCGACTGCTCCAGTTCCTGCTCGGACTCCTGCTCCTGCCGCTCTGCTGGGGTGCCACGCGAGCCTTGCTCGACCTCGGCCCCTATACTGTGATCAACCGCAGCCCGTGGATCGCCCCCTCGATCCTCGCCCTCTGCGCCGGTTGTGCCGTCTGGATCCTGATCTACCTGTGCATCCCCCCTTCAGTGCGTCTATATATCTGGGGGCATGAACTGACACATGCCATCTGGGGTCTGCTGAGCGGCGCGCGGGTTGGCAAGATCCGCGTGCGTTCGACCGGCGGCTCGGTGTCGCTCTCCGAGGCCGGAGTCTGGACTACGCTCGCGCCCTACTTCGTCCCCTTCTATACCGTGATCGTCGTCCTGCTGCGCCTGTTGCTGGGGCTGTTTATCGACATGACACGCTGGGAGCCCATCTGGCTCTTCCTAATAGGGCTTACATGGAGTTTCCACATCACCTACACCGTCCGCAGTCTGCTGCAGCGGCAGCCCGACATCCAGACCTACGACAGGCTCTTCTCGTATAGTCTCATCATACTCTTCAACCTGCTGCTGCTCGGATACCTGTTTGTGTACGCCAGTTCCGCCTCATTGACCATCTACCATGAGCAGTTGTTTGACCGGAGCCTCTCGGCCTACTACTACTTCGTCCGGATGCTCGGCCGCGCCACAAGCGCCGGTTGCCGTCTTGTCACCTCCGGCTGCCGCTCGTCACAATAAAACCGCGCCATCTCCGTTAAGCATATTGAGATGGGCTACGGCACTTCCAGAACGCGTTCCACAACGCCCCAAGAGCAGCCGGGCGATCTGGAACTGGCCAAGGCCCTGCGGAAAGGGAGCCAGGAGGCCGCCGATCAGCTCGTCGCGCGCCATGGTGGTGCCCTGATGGCCTATCTGAAAGCCAAGTCGCCCGAGGCCGAGGATATCTACCAGGAGACCTGGCTGCGGGCTATCCGGCGGATCGGAAGCTTCAAGTACGGCAGTTTCCGCGCCTGGCTCACGGTCATCGCCCGCAACTGCATGATCGACCAGCATCGGCGGCGGCGACCAGATGTCAGTCTTGATGCGCGCGATGAAGCCGGCAATTCGCTGGGCGACAGGCTGCCCGATACCGGCCCTACAGCCGGAGCACGGCTGGCGGGCAAGGAGCTGCAGCAGCGGATTGCCGAACGTGTCGCGGCGCTGCCGCCAGACCAGCAGGAGGTCTTCCTGTTGCGGACGCAGCAGGAACTGCGCTTTGCGGAGATCGCCAAAATACTGGGCATCCCGCTGAACACGGCCCTGGGCCGGATGCATTATGCCGTGACCCGCTTGCGGCGTGAACTGGGAATGAACGATGAAGACGCGTGAACAACTTGAATACCGGGCGCTGCTGGCCGCCAGCGGCGAGGCGCATCTGGACGACGACGAGCGACGTCGCACGGCGGGCTGGTCGCGTGATGCCGATGCGCTCACCCAGGCCGCCCGCGCAGCATTCGCCGGCGATCCTCCGTCCGGGCCTCCAGCTCTGGGACCAGCGGCACGCCAGGCCCTGGCCCGGCGGCGGCGGCGCTTCCGCGGCCTCTATCTCTTCCAGCGTCTGGCCGCAGCGGCGCTACTGGTGCTTGTCGCGGGGAGCGCCATGATGCTGCATACGCAACGCCGGGAACAGCGCAGCCTGGAACGGCTGGAGAGCATCCTCTTCCTGCTCAGCGAAGTGGACATAGAGGCGGAGTTGGAGACCGATGACAACTTCCCCACTTCCACCCCACTGACGCTCGAAACACTAGCCGAACAGTTGAGCCAGATGCAGTTTGCCTACAACTAGCTGCCCATCACCCGACCTTCTCAAGAATTATTAACCGCAGATTGCGCAGCTGTCCGCAGATTTTGATAATAATGGTTTACCAATCGCTTGTATTCGAGTTTGGGCTTCGCAAAATTAAACAACAACGCTCTACGAAAACCGATAGCCTTCAAGTTCTGCGAAAATCTGCGCAATCTGCGGTTAAAATGTGCGCCAAAACATAGGCGACTTAGCGCCCCCCTTTTCAGGCGAGCGGGCCACCTCGCTGATGGCGTTTATGAACTGGTTGACATCCGCGAAGCGGCGGTAGACCGAGGCGAAGCGCACGAAGGCGACATCATCGAGCTTCTCGAGCCGCCGCATGACCATCTCGCCGATCTCCTGGCTCGGGATATCGGATGATTCGCGCTGCTCAATCTCCTCGACAATATCGTCGACCAGATTGTCGATCTCCGCCGGACTGATGGGGCGTTTCTCGCAGGCGCGCATGATGCCGCTCATCAGCTTGAGGCGGCTGAACTCCTCATGCCGCCCGTCGCGCTTGACGACACGCAGCGTGTCCTTGACGATCTCCTCGAAGGTTGTGAAGCGTTGTCCGCACGACAGGCAGGCGCGCCGCCGCCTGATGGCCAGACCCTCGCGCGCCGAACGGCTGTCCAGCACCTTGTCATCTTGCTCGCCGCATTTGGGACAACGCATGGGAACCTCCTTGATTGTACTAGCGTCCGAACAGGCGTGCCACCGCCGCCGCGAGCTGCTGCGGATCCGAGGAGATCAGCATCTTGCACTTGATCTCGTCAGCCACTCCGGCATGCTCGATGTCCGTCTCCTCCGTGCCAGTGCCATAGATGATGACCGGCAAATCGCTGGTGCGCGGCATATTACGGAGCATGCTGGCAATCACACACGCGTTATGATCCCCCATCTCCAGGCGCATGAGGACCACGGCCGGCGGCTCGAGCACCGCCGCCTCCAGCAGCGCCGCCCCGTTGTCGAAGGTGCGCACCTCGCAGGAATCGCTGCGCAGGACACCGGCGATCAGTTCGCGCTGCTCCGCATCCGGATCGCCCACCAGCACCACGGGACTGGCAGGCACCAAATCTTCAGGCGCTACCACGCCGCGCTGGAAGATGATCCGGCTGACTTCCATCGCCAGATCCTCGGGATCACAGGGCTTGGCAATGAAGCCATCGATCTGCTTGTCGGCAAAGTATTCGGCCATCTGGGCACGGGCGGTCAGCACCAGGACAGGATATCGCATGCTGCCGTCGGGTTGCTGCAGGTGTTCCAGCACCCCCATGCCGCCCATGCCGGGCATGCTCATATCCAGCACGATCAGATCCGGCCTCAGGACACGCAGCATGGCGAGCGCCTTTTCGCCGCTCTCCGCCTTATGGACGCCGTATCCTTCGATTTCCAGGAAATCTCCCAGTGTCGCCAGAAGGCTTGCATCGTCATCAACCAAGAGAATGTTGCGCTTCATGTGCTCTCCCCGGCCACGGCGCAAAACCGTCACTGGACGCGCCAAGGCCATAATTGGGCGCGATTATAGAGTTTTTTGTACTTGGTAGCCACTCAAAAACACATGATGCTTGACCAGACGCCACTAGATCGGCAAAATTCATGGCTTTCAAGCCCGCATCCTCCCCCTACCCCAATGACCCCTTCAGAACGTGATCATGAAATCGGCCGTCGCCGCACCTTTGCCATCATCTCGCATCCCGACGCCGGCAAGACGACGCTGACCGAGAAGCTGCTGCTCTACGGCGGCGCGATCCAGCTTGCCGGCTCCGTGCGTGCCCGCCGCGACCAGCCCAGCACCGCCTCCGACTGGATGGAACTCGAGAAGGAGCGCGGCATCTCCGTCTCATCCACCCTGCTGCAGTTCGAATACGGCGGCTGCGTGATCAACCTGCTCGACACCCCCGGCCACAAGGACTTCAGCGAGGACACCTACCGCGTGCTGACGGCAGTCGACAGCGTGATCATGGTCATCGATGCCGCCAAGGGCATCGAGGAGCGCACACGCAAGCTCTTCGAAATCTGCCGCCTGCGCGGCATCCCCATCTTCACCTTAATGAACAAGATGGACCGCCCGTCGCAGGATCCGCTGACGCTGCTGGACGAACTCGAGAAGGTGCTCGGCATCGGTGCCTTTCCCGTCACCTGGCCGGTTGGCAACGGCGAGACCTTCCGCGGCGTCTACGACCGCCTGGAGCGCCGCCTGCACCTCTACGAGCGCTCCGCACGCGGCCGGCACCGCGCCCCGGAACGGGTCAGCGGCATCCACGACGAGGCCTTCAAGACCCTCCTCTCGCCAAAGGATCACGCGGATTGGGTCGAGGAGATCGAGATGCTCGCCGGCGCGGGCGAGAGCTTCGAGCCGGCCGACATCCAGACGGGGCTCCTCACGCCAGTCTTCTTCGGCAGCGGCATCACCAACTTCGGCGTCCAACTGCTGCTCGACTACTTCATCCGCCACGGGGCGCCCCCGCAGCCGCGCATCTCGACCGACGGGCGCAGCATAGACCCCGCCTCGCCCGTCTTCTCAGGCTTTGTCTTCAAGGTGCAGGCCAACATGAACCCGCGCCACCGCGACCGCCTGACCTTTGTCCGCATCTGCTCCGGCACCTTCGAGAAGGACATGGTTGTGCCGGATCCCGATACCGGCAAGCCCGTGCGCCTCTCCTATCCGCAAAAGCTCTTCGGACAGGATCGCGAAAGCGTCGAGATAGCCTACCCCGGCGACATCGTGGGACTCGTGACCCACAAGGCCTTCCGCATCGGTGCCACGCTCACCACCGATCCCGAAATCCGTTACGACGAAATTCCCCGCTTCTCACCGGAAGCCTTCGCCACGATCCGCAACATCGGCACTGAAAAGCAGAAGCAGTTCCGCGAGGGGCTCGACCAGTTGCTGGACGAGGGCGTGATCCAGGCCTTCAAGACGCCCGAGAGCGGCCTGACCAGCTCGCTGCTGGGTGCCGTCGGCCAGCTTCAGTTCGACGTGGTACTCCACCGTCTGCGCAACGAGTACGGTGCCGATCCGCGCATCGATCCGGCCCCCTACACCCTCGTGCGCTGGTTCGACGCCGGCGTCAGGCGCGATCAGTACGAGGAGGCCTATCTGGGCATCGGGGTCAAGCTGGCCGAGGATCTGCAGGGCTATCTGGTACTCCTCTTCCCCACTGCGTGGGCGCTCGACTACTTCCTCGAGAAGAACCCCGGCACGCGGCTGCACACCGTCTCGCCCCAGGCCAAGGCACTCCCGGCATCGGTAATATGAACGAACGCATGGGAGAGCGGGCGTACGCACGACGGCGCAAGATCGAGCGCGGGCGTCTGATCGAGTATCACCTGCCGGTCAGCCCCAGGATGACCGCGCTCAAGATCCGCGTGATCCGTCCCATTCTGACCCTGGGTCTGCGGGTGCTGGGGCTCTACCGCCACGGCTACCGCCAATTCCACAACATCCGTGTCCGCCGCAACACGCTGGCGATCCGCCGCCTGCCCGACGCCTTCGAGGGCTTCACGCTGTTGCAGATGAGCGACCTGCACATCGATCTCGACCCCTCGCTGGTCGACTCGGTCGCCGCCACCATCGCCGGCCTGCAATACGATGTCTGCGTGATCACGGGCGACTTCCGCAACTCGACGATCGGCACCTGGGACGAGGTGGTGCCGCCCATGAAGCGACTGGTAGAGCAGATCCGCGCGCCGGTCTATGCCGTGCTGGGCAACCACGACTTTGCCGACATGGTTGGTCCGCTGGAAGAGACTGGCATGCGCTTTCTACTCAACGAGTCGGCCGCGGTGGAACGCGACGGAACGGCCATTTATCTCGTCGGCATCGACGATCCCAATCTCTACGCCACGCACGATTTCGACCATGCCCTGCGCAGCGTGCCATCCGACGCCATCCGCATACTGCTGACGCATTCGCCGGTGATATACGGCGAGGCGGCGGCACGCGGCTTCGCGGCGCTGCTGGCGGGCCACACGCACGGCGGCCAGATCTGCCTGCCGTGGGGCGGCATCGTCGTGCGCAACGACAGGAGCCCGCGCCGTTTCCTGCGCGGCGCCTGGCGCCACGGCGACCTGCAGGGCTACACATCGTCCGGCACCGGCTCCTGCGGTATTCCCCTCCGCTTCAACTGCCCACCGGAAGTGACCCTCCACACCCTGCGGCGCGCCTGACCTGACGGGGCAAGCGATTGGTAGCAGAATATGCCCCTCTTTACCCCCCACTTTGTCGCGAGCTTTGTCGGTAACTTTGTCGCCTTCGTCGAAGGCGGAAGAGTAAGCGGGTGGAGTAAGCGTGCCGATTAAGAGTGAGATTAAGTGTGGGTTTAAGTGTGGGTTTAAGTGGGTGCTGCGCGCTTACACCTTGTCCTCACACTGCCACGCCCCATGGCTGCGGCTAGCCGGGACGGCGTCGCCCCACCTGTGCTGGCGCGCTTTTGCTGAAGCTTCCTAACCCCCCCCGCACCCCCATCCACAAAATCCTGTCAATCCTGTCATCCTGTCCAAAAACCAGTCGCAGCCACCGCATCGTGCATGGTCCAGCGCGCAGCCCCCCTCTGCGCCTCAGTGCCTCCGTGAGAGACCCTTCCGCAGCCTCCGCAGCGCGCATGGCCCAGCGCGCAGCCTTCCGCGCAAATCCGCGTCATCCGCAGCTAGAAAACCAGTCGCAGCCACCGCATCGCGTATGGTCCAGAGCGCAGCACCCCCAATCACAAATCTAAAATCATCCCGGCGTCTTGCCGGCCCAACTCTTCCTCCCGCCATTCATGCGCCTCCCGCGTGCCCCCTGTCAACAGCCCCTGACTGATCGCACGTAATCCGACTGCCCTTCCTCGTGATACGAGCTGCGGACAAGCGGTGCCGAGGCCACGAAGCCGAAACCGAGGGCACGCGCCGTCTCGCCGTAAGCGGCGAACTGTTCCGGTGTGACATACTCGTAGACCGGCAGATGCCGCGGCGATGGCTGCAGATACTGGCCAAGGTAGAGGATGCCGACGCCGGCGTCACGCGCCTGGCGCATCACCATCCCGACCTCCTCCGGCTTCTCCCCCATGCCCAGCATAAGGCTGGTCTTGGTGATGAAGCCGGCCTCATGCGCCCGGCGCAGTAGCTCCAGCGAGCGTTCAAAGACGGCCTGCGGTCGTGCCGAGGCATAGAGACGCGGTACGGTCTCAAGGTTGTGGCCGAAGACATCCGGCGCGGCGGCAAAGACCACTGCGGCCTTCTCGCGGCTGCCGCGGAAATCGGGCACCAGCACCTCGATCATGACGCCGGGGCACTGCTCGCGGATGGCAAGGATCGTGGCGGCCCAGTGGCCGGCACCATCGTCGGGCAGATCGTCGCGCGTCACCGAGGTCAGCACCACCTCGCGCAGTCCGCTCTCGGCCACGGCGCGGGCCACCGCTGCGGGCTCGTCCGGATCGGGCGGCAGCGGCTTGAGCTTATCGACATTGCAGAAGCGGCAACCACGCGTACAGCGGTCGCCTAGTATCATGATCGTCGCCCGTCCGCACGACCAGCAGTGGCCGAGATTGGGGCAGTGGGCCGCCTCGCATACGGTATGCAGACGGTAGTTGCGCAGACGGTCGCGCGTGGCCCGGAAGGCGTCGCCGCCTCCGGCGCGCACACGCAGCCAGGGGGGCTTGGGCAGACGCGGCGCCGCGCTATCTCCGGCAGCCGGAGAGTCCGGCGGGAAATGGTTGTTGCTTGTTTTCATGTTGATGAGGTGATATGCTAAAGTAATCACGCTTGAGTTTCAACCCCACTGATTTTTCTTATAGGTGCGAGCATGGACAACGACTCCCGCGGGCCGATCCGCGTCGGCATTGTAGGACTGGGACGGGCCGGTCTCGGCATGCATATCCCCGAACTCTCCCATTACCCGGACAGGTTCAAGGTGGTGGCCGTCTGCGATCCGGTCAAGGAGCGCCGCGACCAGGCTGTGCGCCAGCTTGGCTGCCGCGCCTACCGCAGCTATCCCGACATGCTGGCCGACGCCTTTGTCGAACTGGTCGACATCGCCACGCGCTCCTGCGACCATTTCGAGCATGCCCTGGAGGCGCTCAAGTCACGGCGCTGGGTGCTGGTGGAGACACCCATGGCGCTGGACTACGAGGAGGCCATCAAGCTGCGGGCCGCCGCCATCAAGGCCAGTAACCGGCTCTTTGTACGCCACAACTACCGCTTCGCGCCCGGCTTCTGCAAAGTGCGCGAGATCGTCGCCGATGGACGGCTCGGCGAAATCTACGATATACGCCTGCGCCGGGGCGTCTTCCAGCGCCGTGACGACTGGCAGGCCGTAAAGCGCTGCGGCGGCGGCCAACTGCTGAACAAGGGCACCCATCTGATAGACCAGGCGCTGCAATTCCTCGGCACACCGCCGGCGCAGATGTTTGCCGAGCTCAAGCGCGTCGCCGCCGTGGGCGACGCCGAGGACTTCGTGCGGATCATCCTGCGCAACAACACCGGCCTGACCGTTGATCTGGAAGTGTCGGGCGGACGGATAATCGGCGTGCCCGAATGTGCCGTCACCGGCAAGCGCGGCGCACTGAGCCTGGACGGCGATACGATCCGCCTGCGCTACCTGAACCCCGCCCGCACGCTGACGCGCCGCCGCGCCAGTGTGCGCGTGCCGAAGCTCGACAGCTTCGGTACGCCGGAAGACCTGCCGTGGGTCGATGAGGTGATCCGCGTCGAGGACACCGAGGAGGCCTCGGTACATGCCACCTGGCACCACCTGCACGCCGCCATCCGGCGCAACAAGCCCTTCCCGGTGACGCTGGACCAGGCCGTTGATGTGATGCGCGTGGCCGATCTGGCCCGCAAGGAGACGCCCTTCGCCTGAGTCGGTGGAAGTTCGGAAGTTCTAAAGTTCTAAAGTTCGGGACTGCACCAGCGCAGACCCAGAGAACAGCTACCGAAAGGCAGGGCTACGCCGTCCAGGGCTAGCCCTGCAGTGATGGAGTGATCCAGCGCACTATGAGCGCTTGACCAGCGCGAAGAAGCGATCCTGGAACTGCTCGAAGACGCCGTGGCGCTGCAGCAGTGCCCCGAGGTCGCGGATTTTACGCGAGTCGATGGTGGCGGCGGCAAAGGCCGTCTCGATCTCCTCGCGCACGCCGGCCGGAATCCCCTCGTGGCGCTCGAAAAGCTTGCGCTCGGCCATCTCCTTGAAGTTGACCTCCACCGAGTTCTTGATCACCAGCCAGAAGAGCCGCACCAGACAGACATCCCAGGGCTTGTCGACACCCTTGACAACGGCGCTCAGTGGGTCATTGCGCGCGGCGACATCCTTCTTGACCCGATCAAGGACATTCTCGATCCCGTCGTTGATGATCTCCTCGCTGAAGGCCTCCTGCTTGAGCGAATAGCCATACTGCAGGACGTGTACGCTGTCCTCGTGCTCCCGCAGCCACTCGAGGTACTTCTCCGCCTGCTCGCCGAAGCCCTCGAGGATCATCTGCGAGTAGGCCGCCGGCGTGACGATCTGCGGACGCATGGCCTGCATGCGCCCCTCGCGGACGCGCACCTGGCTGACCGAGTCCATCAGCTCGCTGACCAGGACATAGTTGATGATCGTGTTGCCGAAGGTCTCGAGATGACGCTTCGGCGGCACGACGACATCGGTGTTCTTCACCGCGTACCAGAAATCAAAGGTTGTCGGAGGCTTGCCCATTTATGTTACTACTATACATCATATCCATGCACGGCGTCACGCGTGAAAGGAGAGGCGCGGGCAATTTGTGATTTAAGATTTGTGATTTGTGATTTTGTGCTCCGCTCGTACTCGTCCTCGTCCTCGAGCTCCGGTACTGCCGATCCTGCCGGAACTGCCGACGGGTATCGACAGGTATCGACAGGCGGTGACAGGATCGATGACCATCGCCGAATGCTGCCCCAGAGTGGCGCGGACATTCCTGTCTGCGCACGACTACGAGGGCAGACAGGAATGTCTGCCCCACACTACCACGCTCCACCGCTGCGTCCGGGACGGCTTCGCCCTTCCTTTTCTGAACCATTCTTTCGGGTTCATTAGCATCCATTCGCGGCTCCTCTCCCCGCGCCTATTTTCACGTGATTCGCGGCTTCGCGGTTTCCATTGCCGGAGCGCCTATCAACTGTTTGACATTTTCTTTGTGTTAGGCGTATGATTTGTGTATGCGAACTAATATCGAATTGGACGAGGGGTTGCTCGCCGAGGCTTTCCGGTTCAGCGCCAGCCGTAGCAAGAAGGCGTTGGTTCATGAAGCATTGGCCGCCTATGTGGCAGCCAAGAAGGAAGAGCGACGCCGGTTAAGCTATAAGGAGCGGTTGCATCAGGTACGTTCGGAAACGGAGCGTCTGGGTGTCCGTCCCGAGTCCCATGATATTGTTCGTCAGGATCGTGATACACGATGAATACCTATGTTATCGACACGAGTGTGACCATAGCGTGGTATCTACCTGAGTCGTTCTCGGTAGCCGCGCGCTTCTGGCAGGAACGAATGCTTGCCGACAAGATCCGCATGCTGGTGCCATCCCTGCACTACTGGGAGTTCGCCAATGTACTCCGGACGCTGGTAGTAAGAGGCGACATAGACACGCATTTAGCCACAGAAATCTTCGACTTGCATCTCGACGCCCCATTAGAGACAGTGGAGCCTGATAGGCGGATGGTGCTTCAAACAGCACTGGAATACGGTGCCACAGCCTACGACGCGACATACATTGCACTAACTCTTGCCAATGACGCCCGCCTTATCACGGCGGAGCGCTCCACCAGAGGATGGGTCACCAAACTCGCCCGCCAGATCGAAGCGGTAAGGTGAGCGGAGAGTTTAAGTGGGTGCTTCGCACTTACTCTCACACTTACTCTCACACTTACTCTTACACTTACTCGCACACTTAAACGGAACGCTTACTCCACCCGCTTACTCCCAGTTTCACGTGTTTTCGTCTTTTGCGGTTAAACACCCCGCTCTGCGTGTCTTTTTTTTCGTGGTTCCTCTTGGCGCTCTTGGCGTCTTGGCGGTTCAATCTCTAGCGAGCACGAGGACGAAAGCAGTTGAAACACCAGCCTGTTCATGGTTCAATAGCCGTTGTCCCGGATGAGCGGGACGCGAACCGGACTCACCACGTGCGCTGGATCATCTACAACCTTTTCTTCGGCCTCGCCGCCGCCATTGCCCTGCCCCACTATCTGCTGCGGATGCGCAAGCGGGGCGGCTATGCCGCCCACTTCCGGCAGCGCTTCGGACGCTATGCGCCGGAGGTGCTGGAGCGGATGCGCCCGGGCGCGCTCTGGATCCATGCCGTCAGCGTGGGCGAGGTCTATGTGGCCGGGCAGTTGATGCGCGCCATGCGCGCGATCGCGCCCGAAACGCACTTCGTCCTCAGCACCACCAGCTCGACGGGCTGGCGCGAGGCGGAGAAGCTGCTGGAGCCAAACGACACCCTGATCTACAACCCGCTCGACATCCCCGTCTACATCCGGCGCGCCCTGGCCACCATCCGTCCGCGCGCCTTCCTGCTGGCCGAGACCGAGCTGTGGCCCAACTGGATCCGCCTCTGCGCCCGCCAGGGCATTCCCCTCTTTCTGGTCAACGGACGCATGTCCGACGCCACAGTCGCCACCTACCGCCGTCTGCGCTACTGGTTCGGCCCCGTGCTGCGCTGCTTCGACCGCCTCATGGTGCAGTCGGAACTCGACGCCCGGCGCTTCGTCTCCGTCGGCGCGGATCCGGCACAGCTTCAAGTAACCGGCAGTTTCAAGTACGATGCGGCCCGCCGCAACCCGGAGAAGGAGCGCATGGCCGCCGCCCTGCTGCAGGAGCTCGACTTCGGCCCGGGGCGGCAGCTTCTGCTCGGCGGCTCCACCTGGCCCGGCGAGGAAGAGGCGCTGCTCGCCATCTACCGCAGGTTGTCCGCCGACCATCCCGACCTGCGCCTGGCGCTTGTACCGCGGCACTTCGAGCGCCGCGAGTCGGTCGTTGCCAATATCCGCGCGGCCGGCTTCAACCCCGTGCTCAAGAGCCGCCTCGACTCCGGCGAGGAACCCAGGCGACCCTGCACCAGCGGTGATGTCCTGCTGATCGACACCACGGGCGAGATCATGGGCTTCTACCCGCAGGCGACGCTGGTCTTCGTGGGCCGCTCGCTCGGCCCCGAAAAGGGCGGACAGAACATGATCGAGCCGTGCCTCTGCGGCGTGCCGACCATCGTCGGCCCGCACACGCAGAACTTCCGTCCCGTCATGGCCGATCTGCTGGAGTCACAGGCACTGCTGCAGGTAGAGGATGCCGACGGGCTGCAGGCGGCGCTCGCCCGCCTGCTCGATAATCCCGACGAGCGTAAGGCGCTGGCCGCGCGCGCCGCCGCCACCGTTGCCGCGCGCACCGGCGTTGTCGACCGCTGCGCGCGCGACCTGCTTGCGGCTATAAGGCAAGGCTCGTGTCCAACCTTCGCCTGCAAGCAAAAGGGGGAGGTACAAGAGCCTCGGTAGTTATGTTGCGCCTTGGCTCGCAGACGACTACCGTCACACTCCAGCCTTCCGCCTTCTCCGCACCCGCAACCTCCAGCACACCAGCGCAACCGACACCACTCCCGCCACCGAAAGCACCACGTACCATCTAATTCTGGAACGTGACTCTGGTAATTCAGAAGACGAGCTTTCATACAAAGAGGCCAAACTGATGGCGCCGGTGTTGAGCGTGCCGCCCCATTTTGCGATTTCCTGTGCGGACAACGCTTGGCCAAAATCCTGCGCCTTCAGATTCTCCAGGCACATGCTCACATCTGTGCGTCTCCAAAATTTTCGCGCATCAGCCAAGGCAAACAACAGCAACTTCTTATCGAAATACACCTGATCATGCGGCATCCTGAGAGCATGTCCCTCTAAAAGATGCAACCTCTGTCGCGAACGACGGTAACGGTCGCTCCGCTTGACCAACAGGTCGTCGAGAGCCAGAAACTCGCCAATTCTATCCTCACGAGCCGCCACGACCTGAAGCGTGGCAAGAATGGCCCGTTGTTTGAACTCATCTGCCTTATCGAAAACAAACATCATGGCGTCACGATAGGCTGGATATGGATATTGCACCCGATCCATGCCGATGAGAAAACGCATCAAAGTATCCTTGGTTCCTTCGGCATCGGCATTGACGAGAAATCGGCGCAGCATGCTTCCGCGCAGATCATAGCTATATTTTCGATCTGCTGCCAAATCCAGAAGAAAAGATCGTGATTGGTCGTCCATGGAGTCATTTACAGCCCCAAAGCCATTCAAATCGCGCACCTTCAAATCAACAAGATTAGTGTTGACATGAAACACGGCATTAGTCAAATACCCATGTGGCTGTTTCGCGGCTTCACCGGCATGTTGCTTCAAGAGCGCCAAGCGCTCGTGGGAGCGGCGATAGATATCGCTCCACCCGGCAAGTATTCCGTCAACACACTCAAAACCACCCTGCGTCTCCTCACGGGCTGCAGCAACGATGAGGCTGGAACGAATGGCTCTCCGTTTCAAGGCGCCGGACTCGGCATACACCTCCTGTGCTCCCTTGTAAATAGCCGCACGCTGCCCCGCATCCATGCGCTCGTCTTCAATGAGAAAGCGAATTAGCGCCCGCTTGGTCTCGTCGGGACTGGCCACACGGATGTAGGACAAGAGGGCAGCCTTGCGCAAGCAGGTCTTCTCGGCCTTGTTCTCTGCCACCTCAAGCAAAAAGGCTCTCGCGGACAGGTCGGAACAGACCCCAAGCCAGTCCAGCGCCTTGTGCTGATACCTTTCGTGCCAGGGAAGATCCCTGTTGCCTTCCGGCAACCCGCGTTTTCCTTCCGCCGCTTCCCGATATACTTTGACAAGCGCCGCACTCATATGTTCGTCCGACAGCCCCATATGCGCCCTGAACTGACAAGCATCGCCCCAGGTTGTCTCGTCAATTCGTGCCACATCAGTCACGAAGGCGAAAATGTCACGGAAATGCCTTTTCAGGGCGTCCACATCCAAAAGGGAAGTACGCAAGGCATCGTTATCACCAGAATGGCACCACCCTTTCCCCACATGGGAGACTTCGTCCAGAGTGGAACCGGGTAAGGTTGACGGATGCGGATCCAAGTCTGCATGCGCAATCGTCACCATTAGCAACATGGCGGCAACCAGTTGCCATACCTTCAACAGTCTCTTCAGGATACACTTCTCACGCAACGCGTGGCGCCCGTCGAAAGCATCGGTTTGGACGAAAACATCTGGCAACAATGCCAGATAAACTTTCAGCTTGATGTTGTAATCACTTCTCGACATCACGGCGACACCTCTCCGTATGGCGCGATGACAGCTAAACAGGATGTGTTGATTATAAACTTCTTGTCTCGAAACACAAGACCGCGATTATCAGCGTTCTCCTGTTGACATCCCCTCCCATAGTGATAAAGTGCATCAAATTATTGAATCAACACCATGACTACACCCCTCCACATCACCAGCGGCGATAGCGTGGGCGACAAGCTGGCACGAACCGGTCTGCCGGGCGAGATTCTGGTCTGGCGCGATGTGCTCTACGAGGGCCCGCGCCGTCCCAACTGGCCGGATGACGATATCATCGCGGCGCGGGCGGCATTCATCGAGGCCTCTACCGATGGCGGCATGACGCGTCAGCAAGTGGCGGCGGAAATGCGCCGCCAATACGGTAGGATCGCCGCGATCCCCCGCGGCCGGCCGGTTGTCCTATGGTTCGACGCCTGTCTCTTCGACCAATCCATGCTCGTCCACCTGCTGGCCTGCCTGCATGAGACGAACGCGAGTCCGGTGGAGCTTATCTGCATCGCTGCCTTTCCCGGCATCGAGCCCTATCATGGTCTGGGGCAGCTCGGTGTGGCACAACTTGCCGGTTGCTACGGTAGTCGGCGGGTAGTCACCGACGAGCAGTTCCGCTACGCCGCGAAGGCCGACCACGCCTTCGCCACCGGCTGTACCGAACTAATGGCCGCGCTGGCTCGCGGTACGGATACGCCCATCCCCTGGGTACCGTCAGCCGCGGCGCGCTGGTTGCAGGCGCAGCCCGATCCCGTGACGGGCATGGGAAGGCTGGAGCAAATGGCGCTGGAAGCCATCCGCAAAGGTCACACGACGCCGACTACCATCTTCAAGGCCGTCAGCGCTGCCGAAGAACCGCCGCAGTACTGGGGCGACACCACGCTCTGGGCCGCGGTGAATAGACTGGCCGGGCGCAATCCGCCCCTGGTACGCATCGAGGGACCCGCCAGGCGCCTGCCGCAGTGGCACAGCGAGCATCCCCTTGATGACTTCCGAGTACATGCAAATTAGTGCTTCCCACCCTCTGCGACTCTGCGTTTCAGCGTTAAAATCAGTCACCTTGGCGTTCTTGGCGCCTTGGCGGTTTTCCACCACTAGGTGAAGTCAGCGCCCTGACAGGACGCGCTTGAGCAGGGCTTCGGAGTTCGATGTGTCGGCACCGTCCTTGACTGCCGCCTGCAGCATCTTGCGGGCGGCATCCTGGGCGTAGCCGAGCTGGCCCAGCGCCAGCAGGGTGTCGCGGATAACGGTCTCGTGGCCGGCAGGGGCGTTGGCGGGAGTCTGGAAAGAGAGGGCCTCGACGGGGTCGATCTTGTCGCGCAACTCCATGATCATGCGCTCGGCGGTCTTGCGTCCGATGCCCTGTACCGTGCTGAGGCGCTTGATGTCGCCCTCGGCCACGCAGCGCTTGAACTCGGTGACCGTCAGACCGCTCAGCACGCAGAGTGCCAGCTTGGGGCCGATGCCCCTGATGGTCGTCAGCAGATTGAAGAGCTGCTTCTCCTCGGCGGTGGCAAAGCCGAAGAGCTGCTCGTCGTCCTCGCGCACGACGTGGCTGATGAGAAGCCGGCACTCGCTGCCCGTGGCCGGCAGGCGGTCGTAGGTGCTGAGGGGGATGAAGACCTCGTAGCCGACGCCGCCGACGTCCAGTATCACGCTGGAGGGCTGCTTGTCGAAGAGAATACCCCGCAGCATCGCGATCATGGTGTCACCTCTCCAGCCTTCTTCGCACCCGCTGCCTCGTCACTCTCCGGCAGCACACCATGCAGGCGCAGGTAGGCGTCGAGTTCGTCGGCACCCATGTAGCGCCGCAGGATTCTGGGATCGCTCTTCAGCAGGTTGACCGAAATCAGACCGTCCAGGGCGAAGTTAAAGGCTGGATCCACGTTGAATGCCAGCAGGCGTCCGCCCATCTTCAGATACTGGCGCAGCAGGACGGGAATGCCCTTCTCACCGCTCTCGATCTCCTGGATCAGCTTGGTCACGAGTTCCAGATTGTCGATGTAGGGGTGGAAGTCGGGCAGGTTCCATTCGGCGCGCCGCGGACGGCGGGGCCGCTTGCGCGGCTTGACCAGCCGGGCCAGCTCGTGCTCGAAGTTGGTCAGGCGCAGCGAGCGCAGCAGCAGGTTGCGCGAGGCGTCGCGGTACTCGTTGGTGATGCTGACCGGCCCGAAGAGGTGATGGTAGCGCGGATTCCGCACGATATACGCACAGATACCGCGCCAGAGCAGCAGCAGCGGCTGGAAGGCCTTCTGGTACTCGGGGCGCACAAACGAGCGGCCGAGCTCGATGGCAGGCTGCAACTGCTCCATGAGGCGCGAGGTGAAGCGGAAACAGGTATGGGTGTAGAGCCCCTTCACACCCTTCTCGGCCATGATCTCGTCCGCGAGTCCCAGACGGTAGGCGCCGACGATCTCCCGCTTGTCCGTGTTCCAGACGAAGAGATGGAGATAGTAGTCATCGAAGCGGTCGAGGTCGATCGCCTTGCCTGTCCCCTCGCCCACTTCGCGGAAGGTGATCTCGCGCAACCGGCCGATCTCCTGAAGAATGGCGGGGATTTGCGGGGCGCGGGCGTAGCAGACGCGCATCTCGCCGGCAGTCAGCAGCGTCTGCGACTCGGGCAGCGCCGCGAATTCGCGTGCCATGGTCTCCACATCGCCTTGCGGAATGATCGCCTCGAGCTTGCAGCGGCGCAGGCGTGGCAGACGAATGAGCTTGGGCGCACGCGGCGCATCCTTGCGTTCGGCCAGAATGTAGGTGCGCAGGCGCAGATACTGGATGAGCTGCTCGTCAGTGGCATACTCCTCCATATCCTTCCAGGGAATGGCCTGTCCGATCTGTATGGTGAGATTGCTGCCTTGCTTGTTGACCAACTGCTTGGGGAGCATGATGGTGCGGAGGCGCGGGTGGATGAGCCCCATCATGTTGAAGAGCGGGCCGTTCTGTCCGTCGAAAAAGACGGGCACGACGGTCGCCTGCGTACGGCGCACGATGGAGGCGACGGAGGCGCTCCAGGCCGGATCGCGCACCTTCCCCGTGGTGAGATCGACACTGGAGACCTCGCCGGCGGGGAATATGCCCAGTGCATGACCCTGGCGCAGCCAGGAGAGGCACTCCTTGAGCGGCCGGATATTGGCGGCGGCCGCGCGCTTGGTGCCGAAGGGATCCACAAAGATGAAGTGGTCACGCGCATCCGGCATCATGGCGAGGATGTAGTTGGCCATGACCTTGAAGTCGTCACGGTAATCCTCCATCAGGGCCAGCAGCAGCATGCCCTCGATACCACCGAAGGGGTGGTTTGCCACCAGCACCACCGGCCCCTCTGCCGGAACCGGGTTGTCGCCGGAGGTCTGGACCTCCCAAGTCACGTTGCATGCCTGGAGCGCGCGGCGTGCGAACGAGAGCGAGGTATCGCCGTTCGGGTCGGTGGTATCCTCGTAGAGCCGGTTGAGTTCGGAGAAGCAGAGCGTATGCTCGATGATCCCGCGCGTCAGTCCCACGCCAACGCGCATGAGCGGGTTGGCGATTTTATCCGTCTCGATCTTGAAGACGCGCGTGCCGGGCTTCTTGCGTCTTTTAAGAGGTACAGGTGGGTTCATAAATAGTCTTCCGGTAACGGGCTGCCGCCAGTAGCAGCGCCAGTGGTAGTCCGAGGCCGCGCACCAGCAACGGGTGCCAGACTGCGGACAGTGCGAAGGCGCCCAGCGCGCCGGCGATTCCGGCGTCGAGTCCCGGGAGCACCTCGGCGCGCGCACTCTTCGGCTTGGGGTTCCTTCCCGCCGCGTCGGACATGCCGCCCCAGAGCATGAGCAGGAAGGCCATGCAGGCGGGAATCCCGGCACTTGCGGCGAGCACGAGATAGAGGTTCTGGATGTCTGGTTCAGCGGGGCCCGTGGCGTTGGGCACGACGCCGTAGAAGGGGCCGATCTGCTTCTGGTAGCATCCGAGTCCCATCCCGATCCAGGGGCGCTCCAGCGCCATCACGGTCGCCGCCTGCCATTCGGGGTAGCGGCGATTAGGCTGGCCGGCGGCATCGTAGAGAGCCATGGAGTTGAAGGCCTCGGCATCGTTGGCGCGCGGCATGAGCGGCATGAGCAGGGTAAAGCCGAGCATCAGCACCAGGCCGGCGCCCGCCAGCCAGGCCGCGCCGCGCCGCGCGGCGAGCGCCAGCAGCGCCAGCGTGATGGCCAGCAGCGCGGCGCCCGAGAGGCAGACGGAGAGTCCGCCCAGCACGAGCAGGCCGAGACCCAGCCGCAGCGCAATCGAGCGCGTCCAGAGCATCAGGCCAAAGGCCAGCGGCAGCAGCAGCGCCAGATAGCCGCCCAGAACATTGCGGTTGCCGAAGGAGCCGCGCACCGTCAGCGGATCGTCGAACGGCCCGCGCCAGTATTGCCACAGGGCAAGGCCGACGATCAGTGCGCCAACGCCTAGCACTGTCCAGATAGCCATCAGCAGGCCGCGCTGCCCGGAGAACTTCAAGGCGGATCCCGCCAGCAGTGTGCCGGCACCGAAGTAGAGCGCAAGCTGGATCAGCTCCTTGACGGCCGCGCGTGAGTCCGGGGCGAAGAGTGCCGAAAAAGCGGCAAAGCCAAGGAAGAGCAGGTGGGCAAAGGAGAGGTGCCGCAGGCGGAGTCCCGCCACCAGCCCTACCGGCACGGCGGCCAGCAGCAGCAGATCGGAGAGCGTCAGGTGAAAGCTGCCCGGCAGGGGCAGACTCCATTGCGTCGGCGCGACCGCCAGGATCAACAGCATCAATCCCGGCAGCAGACTCTCAGCATTAATGCCCGGCGTGCGCCTCAAGGTGTCCATCCCCCGGTCGGCAGCGTTTCGATACCGACCGGCTCGAAGCGCTTGTTTGGCGAAGG
>JAAYLN010000272.1 GCA_012521875.1 Lentisphaerota bacterium
AGCAGCCCGTCCTCACGCAACGTGCGCATACCCGACTGGCGGGCGGCATTGCGCAGCTCGTTGGCGGGCCGCTGGTCAAAGATCATACGCTGGATTTCGTCCGTCATGCCAAAGATTTCAAAAATGCCCTTGCGTCCCTTGTAGCCCGTCAGCGAGCAATTGGGACATCCCCTTCCACGCCATAGTGTGGCACCGGCCAGGCTGCTGGCACTCACCTCGCCCAGCATCTTGAGTTCACGCTCCGTTGGCTGGCGCTCCTCCTTGCACTGCGGGCAGATGGAGCGGACAAGCCGCTGCGCCATGACCGCCTGCACCGCCGAGGCCACCAGATATGGCTTGACGCCCATGTCCTGCAGACGGGTGACGGCGCTAGGGGCATCGTTGGTGTGGAGCGTGCTGAAGACAAGGTGTCCGGTTAGCGCGGCCTCCATGGCGATGTCGGCCGTCTCGATATCACGGATCTCACCGATCATCACGATGTTGGGCGCCTGGCGCAGGATCGAGCGCAGGGCTGCGGCGAAATCGAGCCCCACGTCGCGGTTCACCTGCACCTGGTTGATGCCCGTCATCTGATACTCGACGGGATCCTCGACCGTGATGATCTTGCGGTCGGGACGGTTGATCTGCCCGAGGCAGGCGTAGAGCGTGGTCGTCTTGCCTGAACCGGTCGGACCGGTGACCAGCAGCACACCGTCCGGCATGGTGATGAGCTGTTCAAAACGGGTCTGGTCGTCGGAAAGGAAGCCAAGCTGGGGCAGGCCGAGCGCCACATTCTGCTTGTCTAGAATACGCATGACGATACTCTCGCCATGGTTGGTGGGAACGGACGAGACACGCAGGTCGAGGTCGCGGCCCCTTATGTTGACCTGGATACGGCCGTCCTGCGGCACGCGCTTCTCGGAGATCTTCATGCCCGACATGATCTTGACGCGTTGCAGAATGCTGGGCTGCAGGCGTTTGGGGGGCGACTCCACCTCTTGCAGGGCACCGTCGATGCGGTAGCGCACACGGAAGCGCGTCTCAAGGGGCTCGAGGTGGATATCGGAAGCGCGGCGGTTGAAGGCCTCGGTGATGATCATGCCGACAAGCTTGATGATCGGCGCGTCCGATTCGGATGCGTCGCCAGCACCGAACTGGTCATCAAGCGACCCGCGCGTCTCGACGGCCACATCGGCATCCTCAATCTCGCTCATCAGCGATTCCATGTCGGTCTCGCCGGGATAGAGGGTGTCGAGCGCCTTGTTGATGTCCTCCCGTGGCGCGACAACCCCCTCCACGTTGCATTTGAGCACGAAGCGCAGGCGATCCAGCGTGGCGTAGTTCAGCGGATCGAGCATCGCCACCATCAGAGAATCGTTCGTTCGTTGCAGCGGCACCACACCATACTTGCGCGCATCCTCGGCCGACATGATAGCGGCAAGCTGCCGATCAAGTACCGAGGCATCGATATTCACGACCTCCATGCCGAACTGTGCGGCAATCAGGTGCAGGATATCCTCCTCGCTGACATGGCCGATACGCACCAGATGGTCGACGACCGTCTCGCCGCCCTCGAGCGACATGATCACTTCGTCAATCTGGTCGTTCGTGACCATTCCCTGCTCCAGCATCAGTTGCAGGACATATTCATCATTTGACGTCACGCGTTAACTCCACTGAAAGCCGTCTGCAATTTCGGAACCGTCATCATGATTCAGGCTCCGGATTCGGCCAGTTGCCGTGCCACTTCCTCGTTAGCCAGCCGCGGATCGGCCTTGCCGCGGCTGAGCTTCATCACCTGCCCCATCAGGAAGGTGGCGGCAGCCTTCTTGCCGGCCTTGAAGTCGGCCACCGGCCCCGGGTTGGCCTCGAGCACCTGACGCACCCAGCCGGCGATGGCATCGCGGTCGCCGACCTGTGCCAGCCCGCGGGCGGCGACAAGCTTCCTCACATCGCCGCCCTGCTCGAAGATCTCATCCAGCAGCGCCTTGGCCGTAGGCTGGTTGATGGTACCTTTGCCTACCAGCGTGATGAGCTCGGCCAGCGCCGCAGGCGACAGGGCGCAGGTCCCGATCGTCCTCCCGCTATCGGCGAGCAGGCGCAGCACCTCGGTCATGATCCAGTTCGAGGCGGCCTTGCCATTGCCGCAGGCGCGCGCAACAGCTTCAAAGAAATCGGCGATGGGACGCTCGGCGGCCAGTACGCCGGCATCGTACTCTGGAATACCGTACTCCTCCATCATGCGCCGGCGCCGCGCCGCCGGACGCTCGGGCAGCATGGCGCGCCACTCCTCGAGCTGCTCCGGAGTGATCACCACCGGCAGCAGATCCGGGTCGGGGAAGTAACGGTAGTCGACGGCATCCTCCTTGCTGCGCATCGCCTCCGTCACGCCGGTCTCGGAATCCCAGCGGCGCGTCTCCTGGATAATGTGTCCGCCGGAGGCGAGCACGCCGGCCTGCCTGTCGATCTCATACTCCAGCGCGGCCTGGACACCCTTGAAGGTGTTGAGGTTCTTGATCTCGGTCTTGGTGCCGAGTTTCTTCTGGCCTGCCGGACGCAGGCTGATGTTGGCATCGCAGCGCATGTTGCCCATCTCGAGGTTGCACTCGCCCACATCCGCATAGACCAGGAGCTGCCGCAGGGCATGCAGGAAGGCAACCGCCTCGGCGGGACTGGTGATCTCAGGTTCGGTGACCAGCTCGATCAGCGGCACACCGCAACGGTTGAAGTCTACGCCGCTGAACCCCGCATGGTGGATGCTCTTGGCCACGTCCTCCTCGAGATGGATGCGCGTGATGCCGATGCGGCGCGTCCGGCCATCCTCGGTAGTCACATCAAGGTGTCCGCCAAGGCAGATCGGATAGGTGAGCTGCGTGGTCTGGTAGTTCTTGGAGACGTCGGGATAGAAGTAGCTCTTGCGGTCGAACTTGCTTACCGGGGCAATGTCGCAGTCGAGCAGCATGCCGGCCATGGCGCCTAATCGCACGGCCTCGCGGTTGAGGCTCGGCAGCGTGCCGGGATAGCCGAGGCAGCCGGGGCAGACCTGCGTGTTGGGTTCGGCACCAGCCTGCGTGCCGCAGCCGCAGAACATCTTCGAGTTTGTCTTAAGCTGGACATGAACCTCGAGCCCGATGGTGACTTCGTAGTTCATGATTGACCCTCCGTCCGCCGGCCGGCTGCCTCGCAGGCGGCTGCGATGCGCAACAACCGCTCCTCGGCGAACGCGGGAGCCACCACCTGGAGACCGATGGGCTGTCCCTCGGCGGTGGCACCGGCCGGCACGGAGATCGCGCAGGCACCGGCCAGACCGGCCGGCACCGTGAAGATATCGAGATAAAAGGCCTGCGGGTCGTCTTCCGCCGTGCCGCACGGGAAGGCCGGCCGCGGTGCAACCGGCGTCAATAGCGCATCGCAAGTCTCGAAAACCTGATCGAAGTCGCGGCGGATGAGTGTGCGTGCCTTGAGACCGCGCATGTAGTAGGCCTCGTAGTTGCCGCTGCTCAGGAAATAGGTCCCCATCAGGATGCGGCGCTTGGCCTCCCTGCCCAGAAACTGTCCCCGCGTCTTGCCATATAGATCCTGCGTGGTCGTGACCCCCTCCCCCCGGCGCCCGTAGCGGATACCGTCGTAGCGCGCCAGATTGGCGGAGATCTCGGCCGTCATGATGATGTAGTAGGTGGCGATCGCGCACTGCGTATGGGGCAGGCTGACATCGACGATCTCAGCCCCCATCCCGCGGCAGAGTCCGGCGTACTCGCGGACACGTGCCGCTACCTCGGGATGCACATCCCCGGAAAAGTACTCCCGCGGCAGACCCAGCCGCATGCCGCGGATACCGCCATCGCAGGCTGCCACGTAGTCCGGAACCGGCTGGTCTTGCGAGATCACGTCGCGCGGATCAGCACCCGCCATGATGCCCAGCAGCAGCGCGGTATCACGCACGTCGTGCGTAAGCGGCCCGATCTGGTCGAGCGACGAGGCGCAGGCGACCGCTCCGTACCGCGAGATGCGTCCGTAGGATGGTCTGAGGCCTACGCAACCGCAGTAGGCGGCGGGCTGGCGGATCGAGCCGCCCGTGTCCGTGCCGAGCGCGCCGACTGCCACTCCGCCCGCCACGGCAGCCGCCGAACCGCCGCTCGAGCCGCCGGGCACGTATCCCGGCTTGGCGGGGTTGAAGGTGGTCGGGCCGTAGGCGGAGTTCTCCGTCGTGGAGCCCATGGCAAACTCGTCCATGTTGGTACGACCGACGAAGAGCGCGCCGGCGGCCCGCAGACGCCCGATGACCGTGGCGTCGAAGGGCGCGCGGTAGCCCTCGAGGATGCGCGAGGCACAGCCGCACGGCTGTCCCGCCACGCTGATGTTGTCCTTGATGGCCAGCGGCACGCCAAGCAGGGCGCCATTACTGCCCGCGGCACGGGCGGCATCCGCCGCCGCGGCCTGTGCCAGCGCGTCCTCCTCATCGATCCAGAGATAGGCGTTGAGCGCGGGATTGCGCTGACGCACGGCCTCTAGGAGTGCGCCGACGAGTGAAACTGAGGTATAGCTACCCCCGCGCAAGGCCTCGGCCGCGCTTCGGATAGTCAGTGTGCTAAAATCGATCTTTTCCACAAGCCCCCCTACTCCACGATCTTCGGCACGCTGAACTCCGTCATGGTGCGTGCTGGGGCGTTGTTCAAGGCCGTCTCGCGATCAAGCCCCGGTACCGCGACGTCCTCCCGCAGGAGGGTGCGTGGCGGGAAACCATGCGAGTAGGGCTCGATGCCGGCCAGGTCAAGCTCGTCCAATTTGTCAATATGAGCCAGGATATCGTTCAGTTGCCTGCCCAGGAGGGTGACTTCATCATCCGTTAGCTCAATATGCGCGATGCGGGCCACCTGGCCCACATCAATCCTTACATCCGTGTCATCCGGCATCGGGGATCCTTGCAATATACCACTGCGTCACTTGTCTTCCGGTCGTACTCCCGCCGGCACGGCTTCCTGCACGGTCTCAACCGCTTCGCCTATGGTCACTTTCGCTTCCTTGGCAGCCTTCTCCGCGGCCTCCTTAACCTCTTCAGGTACTATAGCCGCAGCTTCTTTTGCCTCTTCGGCTACCGTCGCGGCAGCTTCCTTAACCTCTTCGGCTACAACCACCACGGCCTCTTTCACATCCCCGGCCACCGCTGCGGTTTCCGGCGCGGCTTCGGCAGCCGCGGGAGCCTCGGCAACCGGCTTTGCGTCCGCAACTGCCGGAGCAGCCCCCTTAACTTCTTCAGCAACCATTGCCACGGCTTCCTTTGCCTCCTCGCCGGCAACAGCCGCGGCTTCCGGCGCAGGCTCAACCGCCGCCGGGATTTCGGCAGCGGGTGCCTCCACCAGCGTCTCGGCCGGGATTACGCCGACGATCGGCTCTGCCGTCAGAGGCACGATTGCGGCGACAGGCGCAGTCTCTGCCGGCGCTTCAGCGACCGGTGCAGGGGGGAGTTCACGGCTGGTCTCAAATATCGGACGCGGCGGTGTCCTCAAGATCAGGCTTCCCGAGGCGGAGGGCGGCATCGGGCGCTCACGTGGCGCGCGCCGCGCACCGGGGCGTCCGAAGCGTCCATAGCGCCGTGCCTCGGCATTGCGGTCCTCCAGGGTAAAGCCGTAGGTATCGGCCAGACGCCTCCACTGCGCCGTGTTCATGCGCAGATGTGCATTAACAGCGTTGGCAACCTCGTGCAGCCGCTGACCGGTAACCACACTGGGCTGCCCGACCCAGACCGCACTGGACTGGAGCTGGCGCACTGCCGCACCTTCTCCCACTAGCACAAGCGCATCGGCCCTTGCCGTGGCCCATGCCGCGGTTGAGAGCGGCAGCCAGCGTCCGGCGGCAGAATCGTAGCGTTCCAGCGCTAGCGACTCGCCTGCCCCACTGTAGCACACCAGGTTCATGGAGCGCGGGAACATGGACAGGAAGTCGAATCCAAGGTTGACCAGATCATGGCGTGCCGGCATCGCCAGCACCACCTGATCAGGAGCGCCGTGCGCCGCTCCAAGACCCAGCAGCAGCGCGCAGAAAACCGTGCATCTTATCGTTGATCGTTTCATGGCTGTTTCTCCAATCCCCCGCGATTTCTTCCATGCGGGGCTCATGTAGTGTATTGTGCCCTTTTAGAGCCGTAGTGTCAATGTCATCCCCCGGCGCCACCGCCCCCGCTGTAGCCCCGTATCACATCCGCCTGCTTCAGGATAAACTCGGAGAGGGCCTCCCTGAGGTCGTCACGCGCCATGGCATAGTGGATGTTGGTCTTGATGAAGTCGAGCTTGTTGCCGGCATCGTGCCGGACCGAGTCAACCTGGCAGCCATGGAACGGCGCCCGCCGCGCCAGCATGCGCAGGGCGTCGGTGAGCTGGATCTCCCCGCCTTTGCCGGGGCGTACCTGGGCCAGGGCCGGGAAGATCTCCGGCACGAGGATGTAGCGGCTGGCTACCACCAGCCGCGAGGGCGCCTCCTCGGGGGACGGCTTCTCCACCATGTCGCGGATCGTCCAGACGCGGCCGTCGAGCCGCTCGCCCACGATCACGCCGTAGCGCTGCACGCGCTCCAGCGGTACCTCCTCCAGCGCCACCACGCACGTGCCGGTGCGCTCGTACACGTCCAGCAACTGCCGCGTGGCGGGCACCTCGCCCTGCATCAGGGTATCGCCCAGCAGCACGGCGAAGGGCTGGCCGCCCACATGCGCCTCGGCGCAGCGGATCGCATCGCCAAGCCCCAGCATCTGCTTCTGCCAGACGAAGTGGATGTTGGCCAGGCTCGAAATGCGCCGGACAGACTCGAGCTCGCGTATCCTGCCCTTGGCCTCGAGCTCCCATTCCAGCTCGAAACTGCGGTCGAAATGCTCCTCGATAGCCCGCTTGCCGCGCCCGATCACCATCAGGATGTCGGTGATGCCCGAGGCCACCGCCTCCTCCACGACATACTGGATGACCGGGGTATCGACGATCGGCAGCATCTCCTTGGGCTGCGACTTCGTGGCCGGCAGGAAACGCGTGCCGAAGCCCGCCGCCGGTATGACTGCCTTGGTGACTTTCATGGTCTTGTTTCCGTACCGCGGCCTCAGATGGCCGACGGATCCTCGCTCTCGGCCAGTTGGATCAGGTAGCGCCCGTAGTCGTTGTTCTTCATCGTCTGCCCCCGCGCCAGCAACTGCTCGCGCGTGAGGTAGCCGCGCCGGAAGGCGATCTCCTCGAGGCAGGCTATCTTGAGTCCCTGGCGCGCCTGGATGGTCTCGACGAAGTTGCCGGCCTGCAGCAGCGACTGGTACGTGCCCGTATCAAGCCAGGCCATGCCGCGGCCGAGCAGCTTCACCTGCAGGCGGTTCTGGCGCAGATAGACCAGATTCAGGTCGGTGATCTCCAGTTCGCCGCGTGCCGAGGGCTTCAGCTCGGAGGCTATCTTCACCACATCCGGCCCGTAGAAGTAGAGCCCCGGCACGGCGTAGTTCGACTTTGGCGCCTTCGGCTTCTCCTCGATCGAGGTCGCACGGCCCTCCTCATCGAAGGCCACCACGCCGTAGCGCTCGGGATCCTGCACGCGGTAGCCGAAGACCAGCCCGTCCTGCGTCAGCTTCCCAGACTCCTTGAGCAGGCCCGAGAGTCCCTGGCCGTAGAAGATGTTATCGCCCAGCACCAGGGCCACCGGCTCATTGCCGATGAACTCGGCACCGATAATGAAGGCCTGCGCCAGGCCATCGGGCGAGGGCTGCTCGGCGTACGAGAAGTGTACGCCGAAGGCTTCACCCGTGCCGAGCAGCTCGCGGAAGCGCGGCAGATCCTGCGGCGTGCTGATAATCAGGATTTCGCGGATGCCGGCCAGCATCAGCACCGAGATCGGATAGTAGATCATCGGCTTGTCATATACCGGCAGCAACTGCTTGCTGACCACCCGTGTAATCGGATAGAGACGGGTTCCCGAACCACCGGCCAAAACGATTCCGCGCATGATAAGCTTCCTTTTGTTAATGGTTGCAGACAAAGTTCCATGAACATAAGCATAATGACAGAATATAGCCCTAAGTTGCAAGCGTGAAGCCCCCCTTGCCACAATACGGCAGTTTTGGCATGATAGACTTTACGAACCACCACCACCACACCTCACCACACGCCACCACTATGAAACCAACAAACCTCGATATCACCGATTTCGGCGCGCGCGACGACGGACGCGACTGCACCGCCGCCATCCAGGCCGCCATTAATGCCGCCGCCAAGGTGCAGGGACGCGTCGTCGTCCCCGCCGGCACCTTTCTCTGTGGCGAACTCCACCTCCGGCCGGGTGTCGCCATCGAGGGACACGCCGCCTGGAGCTTCCGCGCCGGACAAGGCTCCATCCTGCGGCTGAACAATCCGGCAGTTCCCTGCCTGCTCAACCTCACCGGCGCCTTCGGAGCGGTCGTGGCCAACCTCAACCTGCACGGCGGCGACCTGGAGGGTAGCCGGGCACACGGCATCATGATCGACAAGCCGGACTACGGCCAGCAGGAGGATACCCCGCGGATCGACACCGTGCGCGTCGAGCATTTCGGCGGCGACGGCATCCACCTCTCGCGCATCTGGTGCTTCTCGGTACGGCACAGCCACATGATGGCCAATGGCGGCTGCGGCATCCGGGTGCGCGGCTGGGACGGCTTCATCATGGACAACTGGCTCTCGGGCAACGGCGGCGCGGGCTACGGTGCCTACGAGGAGAACGCCTCCGTGACAATGACCGGCAACCGCATCGAGTGGAACCGGCAGGGCGGCATCGTCATCCGCGGCGGCAGCCACTACAACATCACGGGCAACTATATCGACCGCTCCGGCAACGACGGCATCGCCCTGACCGACCGTGACGGACACCGCTGCAGCGTCATAGCGGCCACCGGCAACGTCATCTACCGCAGCGGCAGGCCAGAATGGAGCGATCCGCCGGAGCGGCGCACGGCCCACGTCCGGCTGGACGGCGTCGAGGGTATCACCTTCACGGGCAACGCCCTGCACGCGGGGCGCGACGATGGCGGCCGGGGTGGCTGGTCACCCCATACCGGCCTTGTGCTGCGCAACCTCGACAACGCCGTCGTCCGGGACAACGTCCTGCACCAGGCCGCGCTCGATGAACTGGTCAGCGACCTCGGCGGACACGGCACCCAGGTCGTCATCGGCGACAACCCCGGCAGCCTCAAGGCTGCCACCCCTGCGGGGCGGCGGCAGTAGCAGTAGGCAGCAGCAGTAGGCAGTTGGCGGGGACGATTATTGCGACCACACAGTGGCTCGCTATTTAGAGGGTAAAAGCGCTGCGCTGCCCTTTCGTCGCCCGGTGGCAAAACATCTCCCACACCTTGTCCCCACACCTTGTCTCAACACCTTGTCCCCACACCTTGTCCCCACACCTTGTCGAACGCGAAAGAGCAAGCGGCTGGTAATGTCTCAGGCCAGCCCTGCACGCGACGGGAACGCCGCGTCTACCAGCCGGACGCCCAGTACTCATACAAAAGGTCAGTTCTGACACCCCGCGTGGCGCACTACGTGCGCAAGTGCGCGGACCTGGACGCGCGTTCTACCGCGGGACCTGGCCCGCGCAGATGAGGAAACCGCCAAAGCAGCAGGAACGCCAAGGAGTGCCGCAGTGTTGGAGCGATGGAGGATGGAGCGAATAAGCGCCAACGGCGCGCCCTATCGCAGCCTAGCAGCCTGTCGGGTTTAGAAGAACAACTGCGCAGGAATCGAATAACGCATTGCTTTTGTTCACGACCAATCAACGAAGCGATTCCTGACCCAGTTGTTTGCCGTTTTTTCGGTGTTTTCGTCGTAATGCTGCCTAAGTCCGACAGGCT
>JAAYLN010000273.1 GCA_012521875.1 Lentisphaerota bacterium
CCCGGGGAGTGGCAGGTCTCGCTTTCGGTCTCGAACCTCGCCACGGGCGCGGGCGCGACGCTGGCGTACGCTCCCTTCACCATCGCCGCGCGCAACGTGCGCTACGTCATGAACGGCAACCCGGACGCGGCGGCACCCTATACAAGCGTGGCGACCGCTGCGGCGGATATCCAGACGGCCATCGACGTCTGCGTAGGCTTGGACGAGGTGGTCATCCTGCCGGGCATCTACACCAATTCGGCCACGGTAGTGGTTGACAAGGATGTGACGGTGCGCGGCGCCACCGGCAATCCCGAGGATGTCGTCATCCGCCAGACCGGGGCGGATCGCTGTCTCTGGGTCTGCGGCGGCAGCGAGACGCTGGTACACTCCCTCACGGTCGAGAACGGCAGCCGCAACGATATTTTCGATTATGGTAGCGGGGTCTATCTGGCAACCGGCGACAAGTCGAGCCCCCGTGGAGCCTATACCCCCTCGGCCGGCTGCGGCATTGTTTCCAACCTCGTCGTGCGCAAATGCTCCAGCACCTCCAAGTGCTGCGCAGGGCCGGGCATCTATGCCAACGGGCCCGAGGCGCTGGTGACCCACTGCGTCGTCTCGAACTGCTACTCCGGTTCATGCTACATCGACGGCGGGTATTCCATCGGGCTCGGTTTGCAACTGATGAATGGCGCCCGGGCCGAGAACTGCCTGATTACCGGCAACTATACATCCGGCAGCTACGGCGGCAACGTGTTGACGACGCCCCTGACCAACTCCTACATAGACGGCAACTTCCACAGCGCGGCCTTCGTGGGCAGCGGCTCGGTCATGCGCTTCTGCACCGTGGCGGACAACCGCGCGAGTTTCTGCGGCGGCATCAACGTCGAGGGCAGCGGCAGGTTTGAAGACTGCATCATTGCCGGCAACACCGTGCTCTGCCAGTATCTCATCAACCATACCGACGGCGAGCGCCTGCGGGTGTGGTCGGCATTCCCATATAGCCCGAACCACACTTTCTACAGGGGGCCCAAGGCCGACGAGGCCACCAATGCGGCCTGCTATGCGAACTTCACCAACATCATCGCGCAGGAGCAGGCGCGGGTCGCCTCGGCCTCGTACTATGCCAACCAGACCACGAACGCGGTGGATGCCGCCGGCCACGGCCTCGGCGCGGGGACGGTGGTCGGCACGCCGGATAGAATCTTTAGGAACTTCGGCCAGCGCGACTACACCATCGGCTCCGCCTCGCCGGCCTGCGATGCCGGCCCGCGCAAGCCGGTTCCCGGATTCCCGGCGACCGACCTTCTCGGCAACCCACGCTTCAAGCGCCTGGCCTACGATCTGGGCTGCTACGAGTGCCAGGCGCACTACTCCACCCTGCTGATGATACGCTAGCGGAGTGAAGTTCTAAAGTTCGGGAGTTCTAAAGTTGGGCTGGCGCCTGGCAATGAGCCTCCGTGCTGGCGTATTGAACCGCCAAGACGCCAAGGACGCCAAGGGGAATTTTAACCGCGAAAGACGCGAAAAGCGAAAGAAGAATTTCGGGTGCCGTGCTGTACCGTGATACATTTGCGGTCGCGCATGTTAGAACTGGCGGTACAATCCCTGCATATTGGTCGCAGTCGTGTCAGAGTACCGGCTTCAGCCGGAAGTCAACAAGGGCCTTCAGGCCCGCGAAGCCCTTTTTTCCTTGAAAAAAGGGTCATGGGAACGGGGCTGAAGCCCCTGAACCACTTCCGCCTGAAGGCGGTACTCTGGCAGGGGCGGCTAGTCAGAATAAGAGCTTACTCATGGAAAGGGACGCCCATCCGCTACCTGTTAGGCCGGGCTTTCAGCCCTTGTTTGTAGCGGAACAGGCGCAGCCCTACTCCAGCCGCAATTCGCCTTCTGGCAACGTCTCGCACATGCGGCGGTTCCAGCGCAGGAAGTTGTCCAGCATCTCGGGGACGCCGGCGGGGATGTGGTCGCCGCCAACCACCACCAGGCCGCGGCCGTAGCGGCGCGCCAGCAGGTAGGGATAGGGGGCCTGGCCGCCGCCGTTGTTGGCGATGGCCAGCACGGTCCAGGCGTTGGTGTCGGCGGGAATGAAGCCGTAGGCGGGGGTGTAGCCGCGCGAGAGGCTGCGCGCCACGTCGAAGGGCTTGACGCCCCATTCGCCGGGGGCCACGAAGGTGGTCTTGCGTCCGGAAAGCGGTATGCCCCTGACGGCAGTGACCGAGACCTTGAAGGAGGGATCGCTGAAGTAGCGTTCGAGCGGCAAGCCCCAGTAGGAGATGAAGGCGGCGACGGCACCGTTGCTTACCGCCGTCCGCATGTGGCTCCAGTACTCCGCGGGCACCCTGACCTGTCCGTTGGGGTGGCGGTACCAGAAGGCGTCGGCGATCTCATGCGCCGCCATCAGGGTCTCCTGCGTCGAGCAGATGTGCAGATCCCAGCCGCTGCGTCTGAAGTTCTGCTGCCGTACCGCGTCGCCGCCCTGCTCGCGCGCGGGCGCGCCGGACCAGTAGAGCAACTGGCGGCCGGTGGCGAAGGTGCGGTTGAAGAAGAGCATGGCGGGCATGTCCCGGGGATAGCGGACCTCCTCGCGCCCCTCCCGTCCGCCGCTGGTGCGGCGCAGGCGGATTTGCCAGCTATCCTGCGGCGCGGGCGTTGCGCCCAGGGCGGCGAAGGGGATCTCCATGCACGCCTCCCAGTGATCCGCGCCGACGGTGACGGTACACAGCCAGTCGGGATTCCACTGCGGCTCCATCACGCCGACCGTCGAGCGGCGCGTATCGGACTGGATGCCCCGGCTGTTGACGGCGAAGAGGCAGGTCTCGCCCGATGTGCCGGTAGAGATCTCGACCTCGACGGCATCGTCATCCAGCACGCCGGCATCGCGCTCGCCGGCCGCGGCGCGCAACTGGCCGGGCTGCGGCTCATCGCAGCGCCAGCGCAGCAGCAGGGCGTCGCGCGTCCACGCGACGCGGACTGCGGCGGCGGGGGCCGCCGCGCCGGATGACATGATGACCGGTCGGCAGACGCTATCGGTGAAGTTGGTGGCCGCATCGAGCAGAGGCGCATTGACCAGCGGCACATCGCCGCTCTTCATGTCGGCCAGCTCCTGCCACTTCTTGTAGAGAAAGCGCTCGCGCTCGATGGCCTCCTCCGCACGCTCGCGCGCGACCGAGGGCGCCTGGCTGGCGAGGGCCTTGCCGGCGGCGGCGAAGGCGTCGCGCACCTGCTGCTGCAGTTCGGGGGTGATGAAGGCGTCGGCGACGCTCATGGCGTCGCCCAGGATGCCGGCATGGCGCGGCATGGAGGTCCAGGCCCGGCCCATGGCGCGGAAGTAGGCGAGCATGGGTTCGGCGGCATCGGCGTAGGCGGTGCGGCACCAGTCGGCCAGCAGGTCGTCGGCCGTGCGCGCCGGATCCCACATCAACTGGGCGTAGAGGTAGATCGGCAGGCGGTTCATGACCGAATGCACGGAGGTGACCGGCCCGGTGCGCGGCGAGAGGCCCACCTCGGTGATCAGCGAGACCTGCTTGCGGCGGTGCCCCTCGCGGATGGCATCCTCGATCATGTCGAAGAACGGGATAAAGCGACCGTTGCGCGAGAAGATGTCGAACTCGTAGCCGTAGTTGCCGATGGGGATGCCGGTCTTCTCCCACTCGTCGAAGGCCGCCAGCACATGCGCGTTGCGGGTGCAGTTGGTGTCGGAGAAGGGGTGGACGTTGCAGCGGCCGTAGGTGGCGTACTCGACGAAGCTGGTGTTGCGGATCTCGCAGGCGGGCACATGGCGGTAGCCCTGGTAGGCGATGGTGGAGAATTTCAGGTGGGGGAACTCGGCCTTGAGCCGGTCGGTGAGCCGGTTGTAGAAGTTGAACCAGGCGGTGGAGACATCCGTCTTGCCGCACTCCGCGCAGCGGCAGTAGTCCTGGTTGTCGCTGGGGAAGAGGCTGAGAATCTCGAGCTGCGGCTGGCGCTTGAGGTAGCCGCGCAGGTCGCTGACAACCAGCTCCAGCACCTCGGGGTTGCTCTGGCAGATGCTGGAGGGATAGCGCTTGCCGTTGATCTCGGCGAAGTATTCAGGGTGCCCGGCGAAATACTTGGCGGAGGAGAGGTGGGCGTTGTGGGAAGACCACATCGAGTGGAAGCCGAGTCGCTTCTCGTGGGCCGAGGCGGCGTGGCGGTGGATGTTGATGAAGTTGCGGCCCATCCAGATACGGAAGATCTGGTGATCGCGCCAGTCGCCGCAGAGATGGAAGCCGCGGTAGCGGTAGCCCGGAGTGTGCGCGTAGTCGATCCTGGGCAGCGTGAATGCCCGGCGCGCGGGCATGAACTCGCCCGACTCCCCCGGCCAGAGCCAGCGGACACCGAGCTGCCGGTTCAGGAAGACATAGACGGCGTAGAGTGCGCCGCGCGGCTGGTTGCCGGCCAGATAGAGGCGCCCATCGAGGGCCTTGACGGCCACCTGCTCGGTCTCGCCAGGTGCCAGCCGCAGGGCTTCGGCCTGCCGGGCGATCAGCGGATGGGTGAGGTCGCCGATGATCACCGCCTCCTGCGCGGGCACCTCGCCGCCGGTCTGGACGGGGAAGTCAACGCCCGAGACCTTCTTGAGGGCGTTGGTCAGCTCCGTGACGGCATGCAGCACGGCCGGCGCATTTGAAGGCGCGATGCAGATGCGCCAGGTGGTCTGCCCGTCGGCAAAGAAGGGCGTCTGGGCCGGCAGCGTACCGGCCCAGGCCAGCAGCAGGGCCAGTAGCGCCGGCGCGC
>JAAYLN010000274.1 GCA_012521875.1 Lentisphaerota bacterium
AGTTCCCGAGCCAGCCGCGTCTGCTTTTGCCGAAATCCTCCATCTCGTTGAAGGTCTGGGCACCGGAGAGCTTCGCCAGGATGGCGATGGCGATGATCTCCCTGAAAATGTGCTTCCTGCGTCCGCCGCCCCCGCGGGGGTCGCGCACGTCTGCGAGTTCCAGCAGTTTCCTCATGCTTGTTCCTCGGACAGGTCGAGCGCGACACGGGCTTCAAGGTCATCCGGGTCGGAAACAACGCCTTCCAGGGCAACTCCAAGCTCCTCTCCTTCATCGGCCCGGATGTGGTCGAGACCGGCAGCAGCTCCTTCCAAAAAAGCTCCATCACCAACGCCACCCTCTCACCCGCCTTCCACACCTTCGGCGGCAGTGACTTCGACTACTGCAAATCCATCAACTCCTTCTGGCCCTCAACCATGACCAATCTCACGAACATGGCCAAGAGTGCCTTCTGCAACTCCACGGTGACCGGCGACTTCGTGCTGCCAATAGCGACGAACATAGGTGATAGCGCCTTCAGTTACACGCGCATCACCTCCCTGATCGCGACGAACTGCACGAGCGTTGGCAGCGAGGCCATGCGGAGCTGCACAGCCCTGCATACCGTCGTGCTTTCCGACAATCTCGAAACCATGGGGGGATACGTCTTCTACAGCGCCTTCGCACTGCGGGAGTTCTCGCCCAGGACGATGCCCAGGCTGACGGCGATGCCGAACAACGCCTTCACCGCCTGCAGCAAGCTATACGGCGACTTCGTGCTGCCCATCGCCACGAGCATCGGCGATACAGCCTTCAGAAACACGCAGATCGACTCCATCGTGGCCACGAACTGCACATCGGTGGGGACGGATGCCTTCCGCTATTGCAACTACATACTGCACAGTCTCACCAACGCCGTCTTCTCGCCCGATATCTCCCATATCGGCAACGCGGCTTTCGACATGGACAAGAAACTGGTCTCATTCTTCCCGACCAACATGCCCGGCATCGCCTCGCTCGGGAGCATCTTCTGCAGTTGCGACGGCGCCCTGAAGCTGGCCTTCCTCTTCCCCAACCTCACCACGTTCAACGGTAGCACCTTCCAAAGCTGCTCGGGCATCCCCTTCGTCTCGGCGCCCAGGTGTACCAGCATCGGCGGCAACACCTTCTACAACTGCACCGGGCTCGCGGGGGTTGAACTCCCCGAACTCGAGTATATCGGCGTAGGCGCCTTCCGGAACTGCAAGGCTCTCACGAACGAAATCGTTCTGACGGGCAGCACGCTCACCTCGATCCCGGCATACGCCTTCCAGACCTGCGGCAAGATCGCGCGCGTCACGATCAAGGCGCCAAACATCACCTCGCTCGGTACCGAGGCATTCTGCTACGGCCCCACCCCGCCGATCTACTGGAACACCACGGTACAGCCCGCGATCAGCTTCGGTACCCGCGCGATTGCCGGCGGCGCCAACGCGACAACGGCGGATCCCTATCCGTATGTCCATGCGATGACCTCCGTGGCCGCCTATGGCTGGGAGCAGTACTACACGCCCGTGAGCCAGCTTACCGACACCCAGAAGGCCCGATCAGACTATCCCGGCAAGCGGACGCTGGGTCTCGTCAGCATCCCACCGGCCGATACCGGCAGCGTCTTCTGGATCGTCGACGACCGCATCCACCGGACGATGCTGATTGTGCGGTAGCGGGCAGTGCACGAAATGCGGGCGGGATGCGGATGAATCGTCCGCGTCCTCGATCCACCCCTCTGCGCCTCTGCGTCTCTGCGTTATATTCACCACTCACTACTCACCACTCTCCCCCCCGCCAAACCTTCCCGCCTTCCCGCTTTCCTGATTCAAAGACCAGCCGCTGCATCAGCATCGCGCATGATTCAGCGCGTAGCTCCACCCCTCTGCGCCTCTGCGTCTCTGCGTTATATTCACCACTCACTACTCACTACTCACTACTCACCACTCTCCCCGCCCGCCCCCTCCCGCCAAACCTTCCGCTTGCTCTTATCGGGGCTGTGGGGTAGATTATACCGCGTGATTTGAGTTGGCTTGTGCCATGCCGATGCCGCCCCACCTGCGGCAGGCGTGAACTCGGCCGAGCCGCAACGTAAACGACCCACTAGCATCCCATAGACACCTTAAAACATGCACACTTCCCCCTTTCCCCCACTGATTTGTTGGGGTTTTAGTTAATTTTCCGATTGTTTCAAAAAGTGTGCTTGCTGATGCGGGTACCCGAAAGGC
>JAAYLN010000034.1 GCA_012521875.1 Lentisphaerota bacterium
CAGAAAGCGATGTGGCGTAAGCTGAAGCGTCATGCCTGCCCGCTGGCGGTGCGGGACGGTTCACTTACAAAAACGACCGCGCAGGCCGTCAGGCGCTGCGGAGCGGGGGGTTTTGCAAGAGCCTCTAAGTCCATTTGTCGAGGAGTATGCGCATGAAAACACGTTTTCTGTTCGCCGGTGCCGTCCTGATGCTTGTATCCGCCTGCCCGCTGCGCGCCGTCTGGCAGCCGGGGCTGCTGGGGGGCACGGTGGGGGGGAATTCCATCAACAAGACGGCCTTCCCCGCCGAGACCAACAGCTACCCGAACCCTCACGCTGGAGCCACCACGGCCACGCCACCATGGGCTCTCTTTACCACCTGGATCTATTGGGGGCAGATCTACCTCCCAGCCACCAACATCTGGTTCGCCGAGAACATTGATGACGGCATCTATATGCGCATCTGGGATGGTGCAACACCCACCATCATTCTGGAGGACAACAACAACCACTCCACCCCCACCGCCGGCTCCTTCACGGCACCGGTGGCGGGCTGGTACCCCGTCGAAATCCGCATGTGGAACGGCGTGGGCGGTGCCGGGCCGTATGCGAGCTCGGGCTGGACCGCCACCAAGGGCTTCGGCTACAAGCTCGGCGGCGCCAAAAGCACCGACGGCAACGACTACACCTTTCCCGATGGCACGGGCGATATTCTCTTCCGCTACGACGATGGCGGTAATGACGTGCTCCAAATCACCGGCACCCCCGCTAACTATGGCGTCGTCTGGCCGCCCTACGGCGTGACCAACGGCCTCGCGGCAGGCGACAGCTTCCTCTGCCAGGCACAGGCCGGCAAGATCGCCATCGCCGATGGCTCGCGCGCAAGCTGTGCCGGCTACCAGCTCTTCACCAACGAGACAGTCCTGGCCGCCAGCGGCACGACCAACGCCTTCATATATACCCATGATCTCTATGCCAGACTCGTCTGGCAGTGGGAAACGGCCTACCAGATGGACTTCACGGCGGGAGCGGGTGGCTCGCTCAGCACCACCGGCGGCTGGTATGCCGCGGGCGCCACGGTCAACGTTACCGCCACGCCGGGCGAGCACTGCACGTTCTACAAGTGGATTGGCAACGTGCCACCGGGGCAGGAGCAGTCCGCGACGCTCTCATTCACGTCCGCGGAACCTGTCACGGCCACCGCCGTCTTCGCCCGCAACTTCTACGTCTCGCCGACGGGCAACGACGCCCTCGACGGGCGCACACCCGCAACCGCCCGCGCGAACCTCCTCTCCGTCTACGAAGACGCGCAGGACGGCGAGACGATCTACATCCTTGAAGGCGACTATGCCTCACTAACGACCACCAACCATCCGGTTGACACCGGTGCGGACTACCTCGCCGTCGTCGAAAAGGCGGTGCGCATCGCCGGCGCGGGGCCGGACAAGACCATCCTCCGCTGCCACAGCGACGCGCGCCGCTCGGGCGGCCTCTGGATCGCCAACGCCAACGCCTTCGTGACGGGGCTGACGATCCGCGACTCCAACAACCCCAGATCCAACACCGACAACCTCGCCTACGGCGCGGCCTTCCATCTCATGGCCGGCACGGTCTCGAACTGCGTCGCGCGCAACAACGACGGCACGGGCAACAACGGCCGCCAGGCCTCCGTCTATCTCAGGGGCGGTCTCTTCACCCACTCGGCCGTCACCAACAACTCCGGAGGCAACTTCGGCAAGTTCGCGGCGCTCGTCATAGACGGCGGCGAGGCCGCCCACTGCACCATCGCGCGCAACCGCGCGGGTGACAACGTCGCCGCCAACAGCGTCTATCTCAATAGCGGCGTGCTGCGCGACTCGGTCGTCGCCTGCAACAGCGGCGACAACTCATATAGCACGGGGCAGAACTGCGCGGGCGGCGTGCATCTTGTGAACGGGACGCTGGAGCGCTGCGTCATCTTCGGCAACACCAACAACACGCCCAACACCTCGCAGACCTCGGTCGGCGGCCTCCTCATCACGGGCGCGGGCGTGGCGCGCAACTGCCTGATCACCCGCAACTACACGGCCTCGGGCATCGGCACCGCCGCGGGCGGCGTCATTCTCAACCACAACAACGCCAGGCTCGTCCACTCGACCGTCGCCGACAACGCCGCCCTGACGGGTGTCGGGGGCGTCCGCGTCGTCAGGGGGCTCCTCGCCGGCTCGGTCGCCTGCGGCGACCGGCAGGGCGACGTGGTCATCGAGGCCGGCGGCTCGGCCGTCCACTCGCGCTTTGGCGAGGCGGCCCCGGACGACCCCGACGGCAACATCTTCGCCTCCCCGCTCTTCGAGTCCACCGGGGGCGACGCCCCGGCGGCCGCCGCGGCGGCGACCGCCTACCGCATCGGCCGCGCCTCGCCCTGCAACAATGCCGTGCCGGATATCTACGATACCTCCGACGACCTCATCGGCTTCCCGCGCCAGGACTACGAGTTCCGCACCATGGGCTGCTACCAGGTGCAGCCCCTCGCCGCAGGGGAGGTCGAGGTCGCTCTTTCGGTCGTCGGCGGCCTCGACACCTTCCCTCCCGGCGAGGCCATCACGCTCGCAGCCTCCGTCTTCGGCGAAGCGACGCCCACGAACCATACCTGGATGATCTCGACAAACGGCACGGCCGTCGGCACCTGCCAAACGGTGGACGCGACCTTCCCCCTCCCCGCGGCCTGCCGCGCCTACGGCATCTACACAGTCCATCTGACGGTCGCCTTCTCTGACGCCCCCGACGCCTCCGCGACGCGCACCGACTGCTACGCCGTCAAGCCCGCCGTCACATACGTCTCGACCACCGGCGGCAACGTCTGGCCCTACGCCACCGCGGCCACGGCCGCCGGCTCGGTCGCGGACGCCCTCGGCGCGCTCTACGCAACCGACGCCATCCAGGGCACGGTCTTCATCGCCGACGGCAACTACACCGCCGTCTACCCGCAGGGCGACATCCGCTTCATGAAGCTCGACCGCAACATCCGCGTCGTCGGCAACGAGTCCGATCCATCGAGGGTCAGGTTCACCTACGAGGCGCCCGCGGCGCTCGGCGGCGGTGTCCTCGTCGCGCACACGCTTCCGCCAGTCTCGCGGGCGTCACGCTCACCGGAACCGCCTACTCCAGCATCGACACCCTCGCGAAAATCGGCAACGCCATCCACATCACGGCGGGCACCGTCACCAACTGCATCGTCACCGGCTGCGACACGCCCAAGACGCAATGCTGGACGCTCCCCGCCATCATGCTCGAGGGCGGGCTCGTCACCGGCTGCATCGTCACCAACAACCTCAACCAGAACTACTCATCCGCCTACGGCCGCGGCACGCCCGGCGTCTACCTCACGGGCGGCAGGCTGCGCCGCACCCTCGTGGCCGGCAACATGATCAAGGGCGCGCCCGACCGCATGCTCGCGGGCGCCGTCTACATGACGCAGGGCACCGTCGAGGAGTGCATCCTCTCCAACAACCTCTGCTCCGCGACCAGCAACTACGAGAAATACATCGCCGGCGCCGTCTACGCGACGGGCGGGACGATCGAGCGCTGCATCATCGCGGGCAACTCCGTGACGAGCATCACGACCGCCAACAAGGCGGGCGGCATCCTGGCCAACGGCGCG
>JAAYLN010000275.1 GCA_012521875.1 Lentisphaerota bacterium
AGCGTGGACAGCGCGTCGATGATGCTGGAGCGCGGATCGGTCTGGTAGTCGATCGACACCAGTGGGCGCGTCTCAAAGCCGAGGATTCCGGACAGCTCGCCGTCTGCGGCCGCTTTCAGCATCGCGTTCACTTCGTCGACGGTGGTCGGGCGCTCGACCTCGAACACGCAATCGGTCAGCGAGGCATTGGTCAGCGGTACGCGCACGGCGTGGCCGTCGAGCCGTCCCTTCAGCTCGGGAAAGATTTCCGCGATCGCGGTGGCCGAGCCGGTGGAGGTTGGGATCAAGCTTGCCCCGGCCGAGCGCGCCCGGCGCAGGTCTTTATGCGGCGCGTCGATGATCGTCTGGGTGTTGGTCAGGCTGTGGATCGTGGTCAGGCTGCCGTGGCGGATCCCAAGCCCCTCATGAATCACCTTGACCACCGGTGCCAGGCAATTGGTCGTGCACGACGCCGCTGAGACGATGCGGTGCTTGGTCGGATCGAACCGGTCCTGGTTGACGCCCATGACGATGTCGAGCGTCCCGGCCGTCTTGATCGGCGCGGTCACCACCAGCGCTGCGCCCGCAGGACGAACCGACTGGCGACGACAGAAGGACTGCTCACGTTCTCTCCCCTGACGTTGCTGCTGCTACAAGCCAAAGAGGCCTCGCTGCTGGCCGACTTCTGCCCTCGGAATCCGACAGTACTCGTCGCTGGCTGTCGCCAGAGGACCCCGAGCCGAAACAGGTTTCTGGCGAGCGTTGGCATGGCGTAGCATGGTCGGTGCCACTCGATCGGGACTCGCCATGAATCGTTTCCTCGTGCTGCTGCAATCGATCACCGCGGCGATGCTGCGCGTGGTGCGGATGCTTCCTGTAGCGCATCCGAATCGCCTTCCCGTGGCTCCGTTCTACGGGGTCTCGCGCCTGCCCGAGGTCCGCTGGCCCAAGCGGATTCCGGTCTCGCGTATCGCGCTGCACCGGTCTCACTGATTGATCCCGCACGAGGCGTTGCCGACGGCACGTGCGGCACTGAATCGGTCCATCGCGCGCACTATTTCGCCGAGCGCTGCCGCGGGATGCCGACAGGTGCGCTTCCACGCGCCCGAGAGCAATGCGTCGAGCGCTTCATGGCTGCTTGGAACCATGTCTTCCAGCGAGGCGAGCGCCGGAAGCAGGGCGCGGTAACCCAAGGCCTCATGGCCGAGGCGGCGCGCCTCATCGGTGAGTCGGCCTTCGGCGTATACCCAGACCTTTCCGATGTCGTGCAGCAGCGCATAGGTCATCACCAGATCGCGCTGCCAAACGTCGAGCCCACGAACGCTCGCCGTGGCCACGGCGACTTCCAGGCTGTGCTGGGCCAGCCCTCCGGGCAGCGCGTGGTGATGCGACAGCGAAGCCGGAGCGGACCAGTAGCTCGCATGGACGTCGGGCATCCTCAGCACTGCGGCCATCAACCTGCGCAGCGGCTGCGAATCGATCGAGCGGATCAGGTCGTAGGTCTGGGTCACGATGCCCGGAATGGGGCAGCAATCGTCCGGCAGGAGATCGAACACACGCAAAGCATCCAGCGGCTGCCAGTGCACCAGCGCCATCGGCTCGCGCGAGACGTCTTCCCGAACCTCGAGAACCGTCGCATCGCAGACGGTCACGGATGCGCGCGCATCGGGAAGCTCGACCGACGGCCAGGACACCGCGCGCCACGATCCCAGCCGATTGACCAGGCGCAGCGCCGTGCAGTCCGTTTCGATGTGCGGACTGTAGGGCGCGATGTCGGTCATCAGCACCGGCATCACAAAG
>JAAYLN010000276.1 GCA_012521875.1 Lentisphaerota bacterium
CGGGGTCGAACCGACGACCTGCTGATTACAAATCAGCTGCTCTACCAACTGAGCTATGCTGGCAGGAAACGCGGTGATTATAGGATACCAGGCGGCGCGGTGCAAGCCTGGTTGATGGTTGGTGGGTAGTCGGCTAGTGACGGCTAGTGACAGGGGCGCATAGAGAGCATGGGGAACGGGCGGTGGCGATCCCATCCCCACTTTGTCGCGAGAGCTTTGTCGGTAACTTTGTCGACTTCGTCGAAAGCGAAAGATTAAGCTGGTGGATGAAGTGTGCCGATTAAGAGTGGGATTAAGTGGGTGCTTCGCACTTACACCTTGTCTCCTACACCTTGTCTCTCCAGCGCCCGGCACTGCCGAACCTGCCGGTACTACCGGCACTACCGTGGCTGATGGTACGGACAGCGCCGGGCGAACGGGTGGCCGGAACGTGGAGCACGCCGTCCCCGGCGGTACCGTTCTCCAGCCTGCGGTGATCATACCGCGGAGACCGCGGGCTCCAGGTGCTTGCGCGCGCTCCATGAACCTTTCTGGAACGAGCCCCCTATCGACCCCGGCCGACCCCCGTCGAGGCTGGCTAGCGACGAAGCCGGCAAGGTGGCGCGGACATTCCTGTCTGCGCACGTCTGCGCGGGCAGGCAGGAATGCCTGCCCCACACTGACACACTTCGTCCTCGTCCTCGTCCTCGTCCTCGTCCTCGTCCTCGAGATCGACGGGTAGCGACAGGTAGCGACAAGTGTCGATGGGTGCCGAGAGTGGCGCGGACATTCCTGTCTGCGCGGGGCAACGAGGGCTGGCAGGAATGCCTGCCCCACACTACACGCTCCATCACAACGGCTCGCCCTACCCTCCGATTCGCTATACCGCGAGCTTTCGCTGGCGCGGACGAGCAGACGCTCGTCCCTTCCGCGTGGCCTTACAGGCACCAGCCCGAACTTTTGAACTCCCCTTTCGCGGTTCCCCTTCTCGTGCTTTCACGTGAACTTTCCCTGCCGCCTTCGACAAGGCGTAGGGACAAAGTGTGGCGACGAAGCGTATCCGACAAAGCGTGGAGACAAGGTGTGAAGACAAGGTGTAGAGACAAGGTGTATGTGTTGCTGCCTGCTTTGCCGTCGGCCTGTCTCTCTTTATTTGCCGACACTCGTGTGGAGTGTGGTATACTCCGCCCTTGTCTGAACCTAACGCGTTACCACGGCAGAAAGGAACACACGCATGAAGAGCCAGGAAAGACTGTTTGAAAAGGCCCCGGCGGCCAATTGGAACGAGGCCTATCCGCTCGGGAACGGGCGCATCGGCGCCATGATATTCGATGGCACGGCGGATGATGTCGTGGCCTTGAGCGAGGACACGCTCTGGACGGGCAGGCCGGACTCGAACTATCCGGTGGTCTTCAAGGATAAGCTGCCGGAGCTGCGGCGGCTGTTGCGTGCGCGCAAATATACCGAGGCCTCGCAGATACTCCGCAAGCTCTGCGGCGACTACAGGGCGCCCGGCTTCCGCGACTCGGCCACCTTCGTCACCGCCGGCAACCTCCACATCATCTCCGACGACCCCAGGGCGCGCAACTACACCCGCACGCTGGATCTGCGCCGCTCCATCGACACCTGTACCTACACCGGCACCTGCGGCAAGGTCAGTTCCACCGCATTCTGCAGCTATCCCGATGCCGTCTTTGTCAAGCGTATCCGCTCGGCCAGGGCGCGCAGCTACAAGCTTGCCTACGACTCGCCCATCAGGGGCACGGTCAGCGCCGCAGGCAACGAACTCTGCTTCGACGGCGTCTGCCCCGCCTGGACGCGCAAGACCCCCACCGCGACCTACGAAACCGCCGACGCCCTGACGGGCATCGCCTTCCGCGTCGCGGTGCGCGCCATCGCTCCCGGCGCCGCGATCTCCGCCGGGAATGACCAGCTCGTGATTGATGGAGCCCGCGACCTGCTGCTGCTAATCGCCATCCGCTCCAACTTCAAGGACTGCGATACGAACCCCGAGGATTCGGGCATCGACTTCCGCGCGCTCTGCCGTGCCGATCTCGACGCGGCCGAGGCCAGGGGCTTTGATGCGATGCTCAAGGCGCACACTGCGGATGTCGGTGTACTCTACGACCGCTCGCGCCTGTTTCTCGACGCCCCGGCGTCGGAGGCCAGCGTGCCCACCGGCACACTCATCGAGCGCTCCCCCGGCAAGAAGTTCGCACCGGCCACGCTAATCGCGCTGCTCTACAACTTCGGGCGCTACCTCATGATCGCCTCTTCGCGCCCCGGCACGCGCGCCACCAACCTGCAGGGCATCTGGAACAATCTGCTGGAACCACCATGGGCCAGCAACTACACGCTCAACATCAACGCCGAGATGAACTACTGGCCGGTCGAGACGGCCAACCTCGCCGAGTGCCTCGAACCCTACGAGGCACAGCTCAAGGTCTATGCCAGACAAGGCGCCGTGGCGGCGGAGAAGATCTACGGGCTCCCCGGCTGGTGCCTGCACCACAACTCCGACATCTGGGGCTTCGCCGGCCCGGCCACCGGCTGTCCCTGGCACTCCTTCTGGCCTGTCTGCGGCGGCTGGATCTGCCGCCAGATCATGGAGCACTACCGCTTCTCCGGCGACAAGGCCTATCTGAAGCGGTGGTTCCCGATCCTGCGCGGCGCGGCCGAGTTCCTCTCGGAGTTTCTGGTCGAGGATTGCGAGGGGATGCTCACGACATCGCCCTCGACCTCGCCGGAACATGGATTCATCGATCCCGAGACCGGCGAGACGGGCACCTGCTGCGAGGGGAGCCTGATGGATATCTCCATCATCCGCGAGCACTTCGGGACGTGTCTCGAGGCGGCCGGCATCCTGCGCATCAGCACCGCCAGGGATCCCGTGCTCGCAAAGTTGGCGGTACAGCTTCCGCGTCTGCGCAAGCCGCTGATCCTGGGTGATGGACGACTGGCGGAGTTCGGCAGCGACCTGCCCGATCTTGATCCGCGCCACCGTCACGTCTCGCATCTCTACGGCGTCTATCCCGCCGCGGAGTTCACGAGCCTGCGCAACACCGACTACTTCCGTGCCGCCCGGCGTTCGCTCAACGTGCGCGGCGATCTCAGCACCGGCTGGGCGATGGGCTGGCGCGCCCTGCTCCGCGCGCGCTTCCTCGAGGGCGACCGTGCCGAGCGTATTCTCCACCATCTGCTCACCCTGGTGCCATCCGGCGATGTGGCCTACCGCGGCGGCGGTGTCTACCGCAACCTGTTCGACGCGCATCCGCCGTTCCAGATCGACGGCAACTTCGCCGCCACCGCCGCCATCGCCGAGATGCTGCTGCAGAGCCACGAGACCACCGACGACGGTCGCACGCTGGTGCGCCTGCTACCCGCCTTCCCCGCCAACTGGAAGGGCGGGCACATGACAGGACTGCGCGCCCGCGGCGGGCTAACAGTTGACATCAAGTGGGGTGACGGTACATTTACCGTGACGATCAAGGCGGATCGTGACGGACGCTTTCTGTTCGTCATGCCCCGGGGCGAGCGGGCCGCCGACCTCAAGGGCGGCGGCAGGCTGGTGCTGCGCCCGGCCTAGACGGGCGACACTTTGTCTCCACACCTTGTCTCCACACTTAGTCGCCATACGCTTAGTCGCTACACTTAGTCGTCTCGGCGGCAAGTAATAGGCAGGGCTGGAGAATAGTGCCATCTCGTCCTCGTCCTCGAGATCGACTGGTGGCGACAGGTATCGATTGGAATCGACGGGTGTCGAAAGTGGCGCGGACATTCCTGTCTGCGCGGGGCTGCGGGGCAGGCGGGAATGCCTACCCCACACTATACGCTCCATCACAGCGGCTCGCCGGTCACACCGCGTAGCGGCGTGACGGGGACGGCTCGCCCTACCCTCCGAGTAGCTGTACCGCGAGCTTTCGCTGGCACGGACGAGCAGACGCTCGTCCCTCCCGTGGTGGTTCAATACAGGCGCCAGCGAATGTGAACGGAAAGGCCGGAACGCTGGAGCCCGCCGTCCCCGGCGGTATCGTTCGCCAATCATGCGCCGTATCAGTACACCGCGGAGACCGCGGGCTCCAGTGCGCATCGGAAGTGAACGGGAGGCCACTGCCAAATCACACCGGATCTCCGTGTCCGGTGCCCGAACCCTGCGCATTGCCAGTACCGCGACAATTCGCTAAAATACGGCGCATGAGCAAAAAGTTACTCGTGCTGGGCGCCACGGGCGCCATGGGTCAATACCTTGTTCCCCACCTGGCCAACGAAGGCCACCAGGTCACGGCGGTGGCGCTCGACCCGGGCATGGATCCGCACCCCAACCTGCGCTATCTCCAAGGTGACGCGCTCGCGGATGAGGCGTTCCGCCGCCAGTTGCTTGCGGAATGCTGGGACGGCATCGTCGACTTCCTCATCTACCCGACACGCGCGCTGGACACCGCGCTGCCGCAGGTGCTGGCCGCCACCGGACACTACATCTACCTCTCAAGCTACCGCATCTACGCCAACGAGGAGCATCCGGTACGCGAGACCTCGCCGCGGCTGCTCGATGTCTCGCCCGATGAGGCCCTGCGCGCCTCGGACGACTACTGCATCTACAAGGCGCGCGGCGAGGATCTGCTGCGCTCGCTGCCGCGCCGCAACTGGACCATCATCCGTCCGGCCATCACCTACTCGCTCATGCGCTACCAGCTCGTCACGCTCGAGGCGCCGAACACCGTCGGTCGCGCCTTCGCCGGCAAGCCGGTGGTGCTGCCGATCCAGGCCAGGGAGATCATGGCTACGATGAGCTGGGCGGGCGATGTCGCCAGGATGATCGCCGGCCTGCTGCTGCGCGAGGAGACTCTGGGCGAGACCTACAGCGTCTGCACCGCCGAACACCGCACCTGGGGCGAGATCGCTGAGTACTACCGCGAAATCTGCGGTCTGGAGGCGGTCTGGGTGGACAAGGAGGATTTCCTTTCGATCATCGCCGCCCCGTCCTGGCGGCAGGGGGCGCGCTGGCAGTTGGAGTACGACCGGCTCTTCGACCGCATCATGGACAACTCCAAGGTGCTGGCCGCCACGGGCATGAAACAGTCCGACCTCATGCCGCTGCGCCAGGGGCTGGAACATGAGATCGCGCGCTGCCCGCGCGACAAGGAGTGGCCGGTGCTGGAGGCCATGGACGAATATCTGCGCAACCGGGGCCGGGCGCCGGCATGATACGCCCGCATAGGGAGATACCGATAGCATGAAAACAGTCATTGTCGGCGGCGTGGCCGCCGGAGCGGGCGTGGCCGCGCGCCTGCGCCGTCTGGACGAAGCGGCCGAGATTGTACTGCTGGAGCGCGGTGCCTACATCTCCTATGCGAACTGCGGGCTGCCCTACCATGTGGGCGGCGTCATTCCCGAGCGCCAATCACTGATGGTCACGACGCCCGCGGAGTTCAAGGCCTGGTTCGGGATCGACATCCGTACGGAGAACGAGGCGGTCGCCATCGACCGCCAGTCGCGCAAGGTGACGGTACGGCGCAAGGATGGCACGACCTATGACGAGCCCTACGACCGGCTTGTGATCGCCACGGGTTCCTCGCCCATAGCGCTCTCCCTGCCGGGGGCCGGCGATCCGCGTGTGCAGCAGCTCTGGACGATTCCGGACATGGACGCCATCATCGCGCGGATCGGCGCGGGTGTACGCCGCGCTGTGGTCGTGGGTGGCGGCTTCATCGGGCTGGAAGCCGCCGAGAACCTGCGGAAGCGCGGGCTTGATGTGACTCTGGTTGAACTCTGCGACCAGGTGCTGCCGACCCTCGACCGCGAGATGGCGGTCTTCCTATCGCGGGAGCTGACCAAACTTGGCATCAGCCAGCTCCTCGGGCGGCGGGTTACCGCATTCGAGCCGTCGGCGCAGGAGTTGCAGGTCGTCCTTGATGACGGTGAGCGGCTGCCGGCGGATCTGGTGATCATGTGTGTCGGCGTCAAGCCCAACTCCGAACTGGCAGGCGCGGCGGGACTCGCGCTGGGCCCCCGCGGGCATCTGGTCGTTGACGAGCATCTGCGCACCTCCGATCCCGCCATCTACGCGGCCGGCGACGTGATCGAGGTGGACGACCCCATCACCGGCGGCAAGACCGCCATCCCCCTGGCGGGCCCGGCCAACCGGCAGGCGCGCATCGTCGCCGACAACATCGCCGGTCGCGCGAGCGTCTACCGCGGCAGCTACGGTACGGCGGTGCTGAAACTGGGCGGACTCACGGCGGCCAGCGTCGGCCTGACCGAGCGCCGCCTGAAGAGCCTGGGGTTGCCCTGCGAGAAGATCTTCATCCATCCAACCTCGAATGCCGCCTACTACCCAGGCTGGGCCCGGATGCACCTCAAGCTGCTGTTCGCCCCCGACGGGCGGATTCTGGGTGCCCAGGCGGTCGGCGAGAAGGGCATCGACAAGCGCATCAACACCATCGCCGTGGCCATGGGCGCCGGCATGACCGTACATGATCTGGCGGATCTGGAACTGGCCTACGCGCCGCCCTTCAACTCGTCCAAGGATCCGGTGAACTTTGCCGGCATGGTGGCGGCCAATGTCCTAAACGGGGACTCGCGCATCGTGCATGCCGACGAGATTCCCGGGGACGCTGTACTGCTGGATGTGCGCGAGGATGCCGAGCAGGCACTGGGTCTCCTGCCTGGTGCGGTGCACATGCCGATGAGCTGTTTCCGGCAGCGCATGGATGAGCTAGACCGCAACCGGCCCATCGTGGTCTTTTGCCAGATAGGCTTGCGCGGCTACCTGGCCGAGCGCGCCCTGCGCCAGCGGGGGTTCGACGTCCGCAACCTCTGTGGCGGCGTGATTACCTGGCAGCAGTACCAGGCCGCGACAAGCGAGCCGCGACCAGGCGGTAAACCAGCGCGGCCACCAGCAGGGCACCCGTGAGCTGCAGCGCGCGGCGGAAGAGGTGATCCACCAGCGCCTGGGTCTCCGTGCGGGTGCGCTGGACGAGAGGGTCGAGCTGTGCCGCCAGTGCCTCGCGACTGTTGGCACCAAGGGTCTGGTCGAAGGTCTGGAGCAGTTCGGTCAGGCGCAATGCGGAGGCCTCGAGCCGTTCGGCCGCCTCGCTGTAGTCCTGGATGCGGAAGGGCGTGCGCTCCTCCTTCTCTTTCTCCGGTACCGGCGCAGCATCGTCCTTGGAACCGTCAACCCCCATCCGTGCCATTACGCTGTCGAAGGTGGTGAGCATGGTGGCGGTATTCGTGGCGAGTCCCGAGCCGGCCAGCAGGGTCTCCCGCACGCCTTCCACGAGAGGCGTGAGGGTTTTCTCCTGCTCCTCGCGCAAGGTCTTAACCAGGGCTTCGCGCTCGGCGGTCAATTGCCCAGGCAGTTGCTCGGCTGTTGCCGCAAGGCGCGAGGCGGCCTCCGCAACGTGGGTCACGGTCTCGCCTATGTGGCTCGCGGTCTGCGTCAAATGGGTCACGTTGGTGGTCCACACCTGGACGACGGGCTGTTCCAGAGTCGTCTGGGTCACCAGCTCGACCTGCCAGCGCAGCAGGTTGGGCATATGGCGTCCGACAAAGAGGCCACGCTCGGCGAAGAGGCGTATCTCGGCGATTTCGCGGCGGGTGGGATCGAGTTCCGCCAGCGGATCAAGCAGCAGCGCCCCGAGCAGGTTAACGCCACGGTCGCTATTCTGGCGCTTGGCACGCACCATCTCGATCGCCAGTCCGATCGTGCGCACGCCGGGCGGCCATTCACCCGTCGAGTTCTGACGATGCCAGACTTCGATAACCTCGCGCAGATCGGCCTGCTGCGCCGGCTTTAGGATCCGCTCGCAGACGCGCCAGAGTCCGGTCTCGGCGTTGAGACAGGTCTCCACCAGCGGGAGTGCCGAAGCCCCGAAGCGCTCGGCATGCCGCGCCGTCTGAAGCGACATGCGCGTCTCCATGACGAAGGCGGTCATGTCGAGGAGGTTGGCCTGGATGTTGGGGCCCGTGGCAATGGCGCAGACGGACGAGCCCACCGCGATTTTGCTGCGCAGTCTCTCACCAGTTGGCATGGGCGCGCCGTGAACCTGGAGCGAGTCGATGCCAGTGGTCAAGCGACTGACAAAATCGTCGCCAAAGCGCATTACCAGAGCCTGTATCTCGACCGGATCGGGGCCTTCCTCAACCCGCGCGCCGGGAGTGACGGCGCGTACGGCCTGGCCCGGCACGTCGGCCGCAATCTGGATCATGCGGCAGCCTGAAACCGCAGCGGCGGCAAGGAGCAGGGCCGCAGCCCATTTGCAATAGAACGAATGCTTCATCATGGGGCATAGTCTCGCAAATTTCGACGCTTTTGTCCATTATCCCCCGGATAGCGGTGGTAATCGGTTAGTTACAGGAGGGTGCGCGGGCAGTGCATGGTAAGCGGGCGGTGGCGATCCCCACATTGTCGCGAGCTTTGTCGGTGACTTTGTCGAAAGAAACAGATTAAGCGGGTGGAGTAAGACAAGCGTGTCGTTTAAGAGTGGGTTTAAGTGGGTGCTTCGCGCTTTACAGGAACGTTTTCAAAGACTCGACGACAATCGACGACAGCGACGACAACCGGGCTTGTTGTGCGACCCCCATCGACCCCCGTCGACCCCCATCGAGGCTTGCGAGCGACGAAGCCGGCTAAGGTGGCGCGGACATTCCTGTCTGCGCTGGAGCACGCGGGCAGGCAGGAATGCCTGCCCCACACATTCACACTTTGTCTCAACACTTAGTCGCAATACGCTTAGTCGCCACACTTAGTCGCATTTCCGTAGTAACGCATAGGCGGCAGGCATAGACGGAACCGCGGTATAGTGCCTGTGTCGCGGCTCGCCGGTCACGCCGCGTAGCGGCATGACGGGGACGGCTCGCCCTACCCTCCGAGTAGCTGTACCGTGAGCTTTCGCCGGCGCGGACGAGCAGACGCTCGTCCCTCCCGTGGGGACTCATCACAGGTGCCAGTCCAAACTTTAGAACTTTAGAACTTCTTTCGCTTTTCGCGGTAAAACATAAACCCCTTGGCGGCCTTGGCGTCTTGGCGGTTAAACATCAGCGGGGCGGTTCACTACAGGCGCCAGCCCAAACTTTAGAACTACCGAACTTTAGAACTTTAGAACTACCGAACTACTCCTCCTTGTACTTCTCGCGCCAGTCGTTCATCCGTATATCCCAGCCGATCTGCTCGCTCCAGTAGCTGGGATAGCGGTATTTGCGGCAGATCTCGTCGAGCTGCCTCACGAGTGCCGGACGGCTGACAATCGGCACGGCCAGTTCGGCATCCTTCAGGCGCTTCCCGATCTCCGCCTTGTCCCAGCGCAGCACGAAGTCGTTGATCACCGCCACAAGCAGATACTCGCACTGGCGGTTGGCGAGCGGATCGCCCTCCGTCAGCCTGAGGGCCTCGTTGACCAGGTTCCACGAGGTGAACATCATCTCGGGCGTGAACCATTGCTCGTAGTTCGAGCCGTAGTTCCCCATGCTCGGTGCCTCCGCCTTTTTCAGCGCATCCACCATCAGATCCCAGTATTGGCGCACCTGCCCGGCCCCCTTGCCGTAGTTGGCCGTGATAAACTCGTCGAAGATCTTGTCCGCATCCACTTGCGGATTCCAGATCGCCTGCGACCACAGATAGGCCTTCATCTCGCCGAAGAGCGAGAAGGTGCCGATGGAAAGCTGGGCCGAGGCGCCGAGAAAGCCGCGCGAATGGTAGTGGCGCACGTTGGGCACGATGTTGATGGCATCCGGGCGCGGCTCGTGGAAGTTCCTGAAGTTGGCGTAGTAGTCCCAGATGTAGATCCGCGAGTCGGCGGCCCTGGCCCAGCCGTCGGCCTTCTCCATCCAGTCGCGCGACTGCGTCACCGGAAAGGCGTAGTTGCGCCCGAGGGCCATGCCCACCTCGACGTTGGGCTCGATCTTCATCTTCCGGGGCGGCCGCTCCTTGGTCCAGTAGGCCAGAATCGAGACCTTGGCGCGTGGATAATCCCTGGCGATGGCGCGGGCGACCTGGTTCGCCACATGCAGTTCCAGGGCGGTGTCGCCGCAATCGTCCTGCGCCAGAATCTTGCGGCAACCATCACAGCGGCAGAACTTGTCGTTGTCGTCGGAGGCGAGCGAGATCGAGGTGCAGTTGGAGTTGGCGACCAGCTCCGCGCGCACCTCGGCGATCAAGGCCTCGATGGCCTCCGGGTTGGACTGGCATATCTGCGTGGGCTTGCGCTCGCCGCCGACCAGCGCATACCACTCCGGGTGCTCCGCGAAGTACTTGTCGGCCTTGAGATACTTGCGCGTCATGGTCTCGCTGATATTGACGACATGCGGGGTACCGAAGCCCTTGGGAACGTGCGCGTTCTGACCCATCTTCATCTTCCAGACGCCGATGCTCTTATCATAGCCGCAGTCCGACACGCTCCAGCCGTTGCGCGATTCGAAGGCGGGCACCTGATTGAGCTTGAAGCTGTTGGGGACGGTAATGGATTTGAGTTCCGGCACGGTCTCGCGCCACGGCGACCAGTAGCGCACGCCAAAGGTCTCCAGAAACTTATAGACGGCATAGACCGGCCCGCGCGTCCCCTCGCCGGTGATCTCAAGCTCGCCGCGCCGGTTGACGAAGACCACGATCTCGTCGCTCCTGGTGAACTTGCCCGGCGCGCCGATGCGGATCGTCCGCCAGGCCGTGTCCGGGCGGTCGATCCTGGCCAGCTTCTGCCCGGTCATCTGCTCCACGTAGGCGATGAACTCCTCCGCCGCCTTCTCCGCGCTCGCGGTGGCTTGCGGATCGACGAGCACGGCGGCCCTGGCCCGGCCACCGGTGACAATGTCGAGAGCCCGGACAGACGGTACAGCAAGCATGGCGGCGGCACAAAGCAGACCGAAGACAAAGCGGTTCATATCATTTCTCCCAATCTGAGACGACTCTGCCGCTTGCTCTGCCGCATTCGACAAAGTTCGCGACAAAGCTCGCGACAAAGTAGCGTCTCAGGCAAACTCCAACTGCCCGCAGGGGCAGTGGTGCCATTCTGACGCAAGAACATCAGCGTTCCTGAGCGGACATTGTACTCGTAGGCGCCGAGGTCGACGCGCTTGCCGCGCATACCGCGGCGACCGCGAAGGAAATACGGATCAGGTGCTTAAAGTACGTCATGGTGATACTCCTCGTTGTCAGCCTTATCGCAGAAACCACCGTGTTGCTTCTCTGCCGTGTCCGGCTCATCAGGAACAGTCCGATTGATTGGCTGGCTTTTATTGTAGGAAAACCATGCTGAAAAGGCAATCTGATGTAGGAGGCTTTGGCATGGGCGCAGTCGCGACGGAGTACCGGCTTCAGCCGGAAGCCAACAAGGGCCTTCAGGCCCGCGAAGCCCATTTTTCCTTGACAAATGGGGGTATGGGAACGGGGCTGAAGCCCCTGAACCACTTCCGCCTGAAGGCGGTACTCCGGCAAGGGTAAATCCGGTAGGTGAAATACACATACGGTGCTGGCTGTATCAGGCTGCTCTGGTATTTGCCGCCGCAAGCGGCGGCTAAGAAAGCACCACCTTTTTCCCCGGACTATATCCCGCCCCTACAGGGCTAGTCATATTTTGGTTCTTCCCCCAGGGCGTTGCCCTGGGCTGGTATATCGCGCCCTTTCAGGGCGCAGGGGCGTTTTTTGGATGGACGATTATTGCGACCACTCAGTGGCTCGCAATTTAGAGAGTAAAAGCGCTGCGCTGCCCTTGCGCTGTGAAAGATTAAGCGGATGGATGAAGTGTGCCGATTAAGAGTGAGTTTAAGAGAGGGTTTAAGTGGGTGCTGCGCTCTAACACTTTGTCTCCACGCTTTATCGGCTACGCTTCGTCTCCACACTTTGTCCCTACGCTTTGTCGAAAGCAGTTTCAGTCGCCGGACACGGAGGTCCGGCGCAACGAGAATGACCCGGCAGAGCCGACGAGGGGCAGGATGCCTGAATCAGGCGGCCTTGACACCATCGCCGCTTTTTCGCACAGTTATCCCCATCAAGCTCCCACATCACACGGGGCGAAAGGAATCTGATCATGGCGCTGTTGCACACACATTTCTTCTCCGAGTCCCTGGGCATGCAATGCACGATGGATGTGCTTCTGCC
>JAAYLN010000277.1 GCA_012521875.1 Lentisphaerota bacterium
GAAACACGCCAAAAGCGCGAAAAGGCGGTACTCCGACGCGACAGCAAGGGCCGAAGGCCCGTACTATTCCAGCCTAGGGCAACGCCCTAGGAAATAACGGCCAAAGAGAACAAGGGCTGAAAGCCCGCCTATCATTTTGCAGATACCCTTCTTGGCCGGACTATGTCCCGCCCCTTCAGGGCTAGTTTGTTTTGGCCCCATTCCCCAGGGCGTTGCCCTGGGCTGGTATGTTTCGCCCCTTCAGGGCTGTCATCAACTTTGTCGCAAGCTGCTCCTGTCACCGGACACGGAGGTCCGGTGCAACGAGAATGGCCCAGCGGCGCCGGGCTAAGCCGGGCTGGAGTAAGCGGGTGGATGTGCCGTTTAAGTGTTGGTTTAAGAGAGGGTTTAGGGTGGGTGCTTCGCGCTCACACCTTGTCTCCACACTTTGTCCCCACACCTTGTCCCCTCACCTTGTCCCCACACCTTGTCCCCACACCTTGTCCCCTCACCTTGTCCCCTCACCTTGTCTCCACACCTTGTCTCCACACTTTGTCCCTACGCTTTGTCGAAAGCGAAAGATGGGCGACAGGAGAGGTGTCTCAGAACTCCCAAACTTCAGAACTCCTGAACTTCCCCGCTCCCGCTCTTAGCCGCGCCAGCGAGGGAAAGGAGTCCTGCTCGGGGCCGCGCCGCACCTCGAGGAAGATCGGAGCGCGGAAGGCTCTTGCCTTCCACGCCGCGTAGAAGGGCCGCAGATCGGGATAGCCGCCCGTGCGTCCCGTTACATGATGGTGGCCTTCGGGATAATCCCCGACGCGGGCGGGCGGCGCCGCGCATTGATGCAGATGCACACCGTTGATTAAATCCCCACCATGCGCCAGCCAGAACTCCGCCGGATAGGGCTCTGTAAACGGATAATTTGAGGATGCATGGCCTATGTCGAAATGCAGGCCAATACCGTCGTAACCGGTGTACCGGCGCAAGGCCTCGACAAAGTCACGGCACTCCTCCGGCGTGAAGCCGTATGGCCGCTGGCTGCCGGTAGGCGTGCGTGCCCCCATGTGCATGTTCTCGATGCCGATGGCGACACCCGCACCAATCAGCGGTTCGAGCGCCTTCGCGAAAAGCTCCACAATATGCTCCGGATCGGCAGCGTATTCCGCCACGGTGCAGTTTGGCACGTGTTGCGTCACGCGGTCGATCCCCAGCGCGATGAACTGGCGGCAGGCAGCCTGATAACGCGCCGCCCGTCCGGGATCCGGCAGAATGTCGGCGAGATGTGCCGACAAGACACGTCCGCCGCTGGCGCGCCAGTCGGCCAGCGCCTCGGAGAGCGCGGGCAGGTCGTCGGCCGCAGGCAGCGAGCCCGCGAGTTCCAGCACCGGCACGCGTTCGCGGATTGCCGTCTCCAGCACCGGACACCACACCTCCAGCCGGATGGCGACACCCAGATTATCGAGGAATTCACGCTGTTCCGCCACAGGCCATTCGGCAAAGCGGTCCGGCGTAAAGGGCCTGGAGAGCGTCACGACATCGCCGGGCGCGGGAATGGTCACCACGGTTTCCGGCGCCATTTCGGCAATATGCGCCTGCAATAGTGCGGCATGTCTGGGCAGCCACATGGAGTCGGGATCGCGGGAGACCTCGCGCAGGTGCGTCAGGAAAATAGCGCCGGGGCGGGCCTGCAGCAGGAAGCGGCAGCAGGCCTCGGCCATGGGAAACTCCGCCTCAAGCGCATTACCGCGTCCCAGCCAGACATGGCCGAACTCGAAATCGACCGGCGGCAGCCCCTCCGGCAGCGGCAGCGAGTAGTCGCGGACATCACCGGGCAGGTAGAGCGTCAGGCCGTCGGGCAGCGTCGCCAGAAAGGCACCGGCGGGCCAGCCCGCCGTGCCCGGCTCGTCGTGATAGCCGGGATAGCAGGTGAGCGTGATGTTATCGAGACAGACCGAGGTGCCGGGCTCCAGCACGATCATCTCCTCGAAGGGCTCTCCGGCGCAGGCCTTGAACTGCCGGGCGATGGCCGACGAAATCACCAGCTTGGTGCGTCCGTTGCGCCCGATGCGCTGCAGCAGGGGAAGCTGCAGGTGGTCGCCGTGGCAGTGCGTCAGGATGATGAAGGCAAAGTCGCGCAATCCATCGGCCACCGCCTCCACCTCCTCTGCCGGACACGGCGGCAGCGAGTACATAAGATCCACGGCCCAGAAGGTGTCGCCGGTCGAGAAGATATACGACGAGGAGTTTGGAAAACGCACTACCGTGCGGTCAGGCCAGACGGTCTTGCGCAGGTCACGCAGCACCGTCCGCCAGACGCCGAAACGTCCGGCGAGCGTCGCATTCCGTACCGCGTGGTATTGATGGAGCGGATTCATGCGGGGAACGCCTTGGGCAGCGCCATAAAGGCGCGATTCAGACGCCCTTGCAACCATTCTGGAGCAAATTGTTTCACAGCTTGGAATATATTGTACCGAAAGTCACGCGTCAATCGCCGAGCGATAAATCTTAAGGGTTCATTGGGGCCGTTCATTGGGGCCGCCACCCCTGCGGAGCGGTTGGAACAGATGAGAGACACGCTTAGTCGCGAGAGCTTTGTCGGGAACTGCCCCAGAGTGGCGCGGACATTCCTGTCTGCGCACGTCTACGAGGGCAGACAGGAATGTCTGCCCCACAATACCACGCTCCATCGCTGCGGCTAGCCCTGCACGTGCCCCACAAAATGCCCTATAACAACCACGACTACGGGGACCCTCCCCTTCCTATCCAGAAGCCTATGAGGAAGCCCTTGATGTAGCCCTTGC
>JAAYLN010000278.1 GCA_012521875.1 Lentisphaerota bacterium
CCCTCCCGCGACCAGGAGGTCAAGCTGCGCTGCGCGGTGATCGATACCAACCCGAACGCCCCGACCGTGAACCACCGGGTCACGGTCTACTACCAGTGGCTGCATCAGCCCACCGCGCGGCCGCAGGCCGGTGCCTGGCTCAGCACCAACATGTATCCGATTGGCAACGGCGTCTACGAGGGCGAGATTCCGCGTTACGAGCCGGGCTACGTCTACTACTACTACAAGTGCGACTTCGATGGTTTCTACTATTCGCGCGATCCCGATGGACCAGATGGGGTGCAGCCGACGAATATCGAGAACTTGAGCCCGAATTACTGGGCCAACGGCGAGCCGCTGCCCGAAAAACCGACCTACTACACGACCCGCTACCAGGTGCGTCCCTTCCGCTCGGAGTACGGCGAGGTCTGGGTTGATGCCACACCGGTGCAGGCCTCCGTGCCCATGGAACTCGTCGGCGACGAGATCTGGCAGGGCATCACGCTGGTCACGGGTATCACCAACCTCAATTGGCACTTTGTAGGCCACAACCGCTACACCAACGATGCCCCCGCCTATCTGACAACCCCGGTTGTCTGGGGCGACAACGACCAGAGCTTTGCCAACCCGCCGATCGGCGGCTATGCCGAGGTCAACGCGACGAACGCCCTCGTGCTCGATATGGAGTATACGGGTTTCATGCTCCTGCGTCTCACCACGACCAACGGCAACTACATCGGCAAGCGCGCCGTCTACCAGAACTTCGACGAGTGGCAGGCGAGCAAGGATCAGTTCGAGGAGAGTCTGGGCCTCTATGCCGTCAAGACCTACAGAGAGGATTTCGATACCTGGCGGGATGACGGCTATACACCGGATCAGATCAGGGGCGAGCCCTTCCAGAACGACACGCCCTCGGACACTTACAGCAAGACCGTTTTCCAGACGAAGAATGGCTGGCTGGCGCAGCAGGCGCGTGTGGTTGCCGAGCGCAAGCCCGACAACAAGCCGACGACGATCGCCAACCAGTCGCTCCTGCTGAACCGGCTGGCCGGCGGCTGGGTCGGCAACAGCGGCGACTCGCTCACCAGGGGTATCGAGAAGCTGACCTACTCCGTGCGCGCCAGCATCAACGATACGTACTATGCCGTCTACAAGGAGGGCTACGGCTGGGAGAAGGATCTGAAGATCACAACCACCTTCTGCGCCGCCGACCTCTCCCCCGAGTTCCCCTACATCTCCACGCTGGTCTGCTTCCAGCCCGACTACTTCCTCGGCGCTAGCTTCTACGAGGTGCGCCTGATCCAGGGGAACGAGACAGCGGGCGGCAGTACGGACAACCGGCTCTACGTCGAGGTGTGGCGTTGGAATGCCGGGGCGGATGCACCGACGAAGATCGGTAGCACCCAGGGGGTGGCCGGCAAGCTGATCGCCGACAAGCAGGTCGTGATCACCATCTCCGGCACAGTCAGCATCACAGTCAAGGTTGGCGACACAACCCTATCAGCCTTCACGGACAACTCTGCCGACAATTTGACCGGGGGCGGAACAATCGGCTTCCTGACCCACGACGCCGTGCCGATGATCAAGTCGGTGCTGGTGCAGACTACCGCGACGCCGGTCACGACTAGATTGGACCAGCAGAACTTCAGCGACGTCTCCAAATGGCATCTGGGTGGCCCCCGTGCCGATGGCGGCGGCAACCGCTGGTCGACGACCTCCTACGATGGTACCGTGCGCCTGACGCGTGCCGTGCCTACCCAGAAGATGTCGATCTGGAAGGCAACGCGCCGCGCGGGAGCAACGCGCCCGGATGTTGGCGACTACGAGCTGCAGCGTGGCGATATCGTGGTAAACTCGCTAAGCTACACCAATGCCGTTGAATACCTGAAGATCTGGAACGAGGGCTTTGTCGAGCTCCGTCACGACTCCGGCGATGCCGACATTGTCGTTGACGATCCGCGTCTCTATCCCTGGCGTGCCAATACGCGCGGTCCCAGCAACCTCGAGGATGCCACGGTGGGCGGTGTGAAGTTCTTTAACTGGACCAGCAAAGAGCAGCAGGATCAATGGCTGTACAATAGCCGCGGCTGGGCAGTTCTCGAGGGCATGGTCACCAACTCCATCTACAACCCCAACAACAACGATGTCCACCTCGAGAAGTCCCGGGCCAATCCGGCCCTGGTGCAGGCGCTCGTCTCGCCCGTGCTGACCAACGGGCTCGGCACGATCAACTTCTCCTACACCGTCAGCGGCGGCACCGCGGTCTATGCCATCGACCGCACCGACGAGGGCGTGCAGCAGAACTGGACCACGGTAGCCGTCTTCACCAATGCTCCGGGAGAGACGGGAACGCGCTACGTCACGGTGCGCGAGAACTTTACCGGGCGCATCCGCATCCGCCTGATGGCCGAGAGTGATCGCGATGCCAGACTGATGATCGACGACGCCGAGGCGCGCGACTACCCGCCGCGCGACGACACCACCTGGCAGGCCTACAACGTCATGGTAACCGACTGGCAGACCAACCGCCTCTATACCGGGCAGAGCTGCTACCTGAACAACAGCGCCACAAACGATGTCTCGGGAACGGGCGTCGCGCTCTCCGAGCACCAGCCCTTCGTGCAGACGCCCAGCGTCGGCACGGGCATCGGCGAGATCGCCTTCTGGGTGCGCGCGTGGACAGCAACGAACACGACGGTGCTGACCCTCAAGGTGGCGCCGACGGCCGACACCCCGGACAACGAGTGGACGCTGGTCACCAACCTGACGGTGGAGGCGGGCACCAGCTACATCTACTTCCAAAACCCGCGCATCTATGATCTCGACAATCACGTCCTGCGCCTCTACGGCGACACGAACGGCACGGATCGGATCTGCATCGACAACGTGCTGGTTACCGAGCCGGTGCGCGCGAGCTTCGAGATTCAGGAAGTGCGTCTGGTACCCGTGCAGCCGCTGGTCACCGGGCCGGTGGCCGTCGAGGTCGATATCGGCCGCTTCCTGATGAACCCGAAGAACGTCCGCATGTTCCTGAGCTACAACCCCAGCTCCAACATCTGGGGCGTGGCCAACTGGTGGACCGCCGGCGATTCGCCGAACAGCCGCAAGATCGAGCTGCAACCGATCGCCCCTGGGGCGCGCACCTACCGCACGGCGGAGGATCAGCCCATTCCGGCGGCGGCCGTCGACAAGGTTATCCAGTTCTATGTCTGGGGCACGCACTACGAGCCGGAGAATGGCGGTACAGCGGCGAACGCCAACAAGGTCTTCCAGGCCCAACCGACATTTACCAACCCGGAGTGGTACTCCCCCGTCGATCTAAATGCCCAGTATGAGGCACAGGGCTGGTCGCCCTACTACATCGTATACTCCTGCCCGCCCTACTCAGTCTGGGTCAACGAGATCAATCCCATGTCAGCGAGCGAAAACGACGGCAACGAATACATCGAGTTGATCGGTCCGGCGCAGGCGTCGCTCGACGGCTGGCGCATGGAGCGTATCAACCACGTGACACTGGAGGTTATCGACGAGGTCTGCACGATCACAGGCTTCACGCTGCCAAACAAGGTCAACGGATGGGGCTTCTTTGTATGGGGCGATGCCGGGGTGGCCAACGTAAACAAGGTATTTCTGGATGTCAAGGAGAATTTGCCGCGTAACGCGGGTCTTGTCCTCTACCGGAGCTGCGGTGCCATCGAGCAAAAGGTGTGCTGGGGCTCATCAGCCAAGACATCCCTCGAATCCAGGGGCTACCTCTATACCGGCAACAAGGGGTTTTTCGGCACGTCGCCGCTATGTCTGATAACCCATGACCTAATCGAGGCGGGAGCGACCATCGATGATTTCTACTGGCCGGAGAGCTACAACGGCAATTACACGCCGGGTGACGTCAATGACGGCCAGCGCCTCGCTGACATCGCCCCGCCGCCGTCGGGCTACGTGTTCCTGACCTCGGTCATCGGCCCGAATGGCACCCATGACGGAACCTATGTCCCGCTGATCAGCGAGCAGGTCGATGTGGGCGCCAGCCCGCAGATCCCCTACGTGGCAGATGCCTGGTACCGCATCGCGACCTTCGAGTCGAACGGCCAGGACGTGCCGGAGGCGCGTGGCGCCAGCAACTACATCTGGCAGGTGGCCTCGATCGACGCCAATATCAGCAACCACGTCACCTTCGCGGCAGTCGACACCTACGGCGACATTCCCGTCGAATGGCTGAAGCAGTGGTCCGAGCAGCAAGTGGCGGATGGCGACAACGATAACTTCGACGTCGCCACCGAGTACCTGCTCAACACCGACCCGACGCTGGACACGGAGGCCGCGCTGCGTGTGACCGATATCCGCTTCGTGGATGGAGAGTTGCAGGTCACCGTTAAGCTGGATCGCGACAACTTCTCGAAGATAGGCCCCATCAACGGCACGCTCTGGCTGCAGTCGCGGGCGAGCCTCCTGAGCGGCGAGTTCGAGGATATTGCCAACACTGCCGTCACGGGTGAGCAGTTCGACCAAGGTGGTGACACCCACACCTACGTCTTCCCGGGCGTCACGGACGACAGCCTCTTCTACCGCGCGATCATCAAGTAGGCAGGGCTTTCAGTCGGGCACATAGAGGTGGCGTGCGATATCCTTCGTCTCCACCCCCGCCTCGCGCAGGAGCTTGAGATGCTGGTAGCACTCGGCCACCTCTTCGAAGCGGTGGGCATCGCTGCCGAACGCAATCTTCGTGCCGGCCTCCAGGCAGGCCCGCAGAAAGGCCGGATCGGGCTGGTTGACATGGTAGTTGATCTCGGCGGCCACACCGGCACGGGCCAGCGTTTCCGCCACCTCGCGGAATAGGTGTACTGGCCTGTCCATCTTGTGCCACGCGAAGATCCGGAAGGGGTGCGCCAGCACCTTGATCGGATAGCTCAGCAGCCGTTCCAGATCGTGCATGAAGAGGCGTTCCATCACCGCCTGCGGCGTGCCACCGCCCTTGCGCACGCAGTCGATCTCGTGGATCGCGCCCACAAGCAGATCCCAGCCCGCGAAATCGTCCGGATGCAGCAGCAGTTCGCCGCCCGCCATCAGATCCACCTCCAGGCCGATGCGGACACCGGGGCCGCGCTGGGCGGCGGCAAAGCGCTTGTACGTCGCCATGCGTCCGCGCCCGGGTGAGTCATTCCAGGCGGCATCGACCAGGCTGCGGTCGCGTTGCCACTCATAGCTCCAGGCGACATCAGCCGGGAAGTAGAGGTGAAAGGCGTGCTCCGTCAGGCAGAGCATCGTCAGCCCCAGATTTTCGGCCAGCATTCGGTTGAGACCCGCCGATACGCTGGTAGCGCAGTAGGCGAACTCCGAGTGGCAGTGTACATCGCAAAGCCCCGGCACCTCGATTTGCAGGGTGTGCGTCGTGATCTCGAATTTCTCGCCATCCAGCCGCAGGTGCTGGAATGTGAAGGGCGCCTCGGCCAGCGCAGGTGTCGTGACATATGTCACCCCCTCGTGTACGGTTGCCGCCTGTCCCGGATGGTAGTGGCCGCTCAGCGAGAGCTTCACGCCGGCCTCCCGGTAACCTGCGGCCACCTCGCCGCTGTTGTCCAGCATGTAGGGGTAAGGGGCGCTGATCGTAGGGTGGATGGGATGGTGCTGCACCGCGATCAGGGGTACTCCGGGGTGCTGCGCGGCAGCTTGTGCCGGCAGCGCCAGACCCTCGGCCGTCCGGGCGTAGTGCTCGTTTCCAACGTGCTGATCGGCAAACAGCAGGAAGCCGTAGCCGTTGACGAGGTGCAGTCCGGGCTCTGAACCGAAGAACTGCGCCACCCGTGCGGGATCGCCGTCGTGGTTGCCTGGCACAGCCAGGACGCGGATGCCGGTCTTGAGCAACGCGCCGGCAAGATGCATAAGGTCGTTCACACTCCGCGGGGCATCGCCATCGTCGACCAGATCGCCCAGCAGCAGGATCAGGCCGGGCGTGATGCCCTGGTTACGCAGGCGCCAGAGGGCCTTCTGGATCAGCATGAGCGCCAGTGTCGTCTGGCGGGCGGAATCCTCGCCGGCTTGCCGGGCCAGCGCGGTGTAGTGCGGATCTGCCACGATCAGGACATCAAGAGGAGATGGATTCATTGCGCGAAGTGTATAGGATTTTAGCGGGCGTGAAAATGGTAATTGGCAGCCTTGGCGCTTCCTGCCTTGGCGCTTCCTTGACGTGATGCCGCCGCGTCCCCTATACTAATTTTTGTCATGAAAGGTTCACCTCCAGATGCCGTTTGCTCCGGCACGGTGGCCGAGTGCCACGGTGTCCCGGCCACCGAATGGCGTTCGCTCTGCGACAGCGCCAGGCTGCTGCAGCATCTGGCGCCATGGAAATGGATGGAACCTTCCCGCATGTTCGGCCTCAGCCTTTCCGATTCCGATCAGATCGTCTTTATCAGCATCATGGGCGGGGGAGAGAACCAGAACCGCGCGGTCTTTGCCTTCCTCGGGTGGGAGGCCTTCACGCATATCCGGCGACGGATGGCGGACAAAAACCTCACCATCCGTGATCTTATCGAGACACCGGCGCTGCAAGTGACCTTCGTGGACGCGGAGGATGCCGGCGACAGTGATAGGGCCATTCTGGAGTGCGGTGGCATGGGCAATCCGCTGCCGGAAATAGTGCCTCTCTTCCGTATCCACCGCACCGGCTATCTCCCCTGGCTGCTTAATGCCGATGAGGTGCGCACGCTGCGCACGATCCTGCGCCAGGTGGCCGGGGTTGTCATGCGTGCCGAGAACGAGCCGGAACTTCTTACGTCCCCCGGCCCGGAACAGATACCGGTGTTCGGTACCGATGCAGCCGGGCACTGGCGGGGGGAGTGGCAACCCGTGCCTCCCGCCTCGGAGTTCGATAGTCCCGTCCAGATTGATGCCGTAAAGGTGGCACAGGTGGCCGCCCTGCCGCCCGGCAACGCGCGCATCCAGTTCGATCTGGCCCTCTCCCGGGCCACCGTCGGCCAGGCCGGGCAGCCCCTTCGCACGACCTACCTGATGGCCGCCTTCGACAGCAGGAACGGCAGGTGCATCGGTGCCGATGTCATCATGCCCATCGATGGACTGGCCACCATGTGGCGCTCCGTGCCCGACCGGTTCCTCAATCTCTGCCTGCACGCGGGCAGCCGGCCGCGCGAGATCGAGGTTGCCTCCGAACAGATGATGGAGACGCTTCGTCCCCTGCTGGGGCACCTGCCGTTCAAGCTGACCCTTCGCCTTCGCCTACCCCACTTCCAGAACTTTCTGGAGGAGATGAACACCCTAACGCATTCTAAGGAGCAAGAAGCCCAGTGAAATCAAATCTGAGACTTGGCGTCAACATCGACCATGTCGCTACCCTGCGCCAGGCGCGGGGTGCCAGCTATCCCGACATCATGCAGGCCGCGCTGGCATGCGAGCGCGCCGGTGCCGCCGGTATCACGGTACATCTGCGCGAGGATCGCCGTCACATTCAGGACGATGACGTCATCCGGCTGCGCGCGGGCATCGCCACGCGCCTAAACCTCGAAATGGCCAACGCGCCCGACATTCTGGCCCTGGCCCTCAAGCTCCGGCCGCACGAGGTGTGCCTTGTGCCCGAGCGCCGCGAGGAACTGACCACCGAGGGCGGGCTCGACGCCGTCGGGCAGGGCAAGGCGCTCGCGCCGATGATCCGCGCCCTGCAGGATGTCGGTTCCGAGGTCAGCCTCTTCATTGATCCCGAGCCCCATCAGGTCGAGGCTGCCGCAGCGCTGGGTGCCACGCACATCGAGCTGCATACCGGCGTCTATAGCCGGGCGGCGGGCACCGCGGCGGAAGCCGAGCTGGCACGCCTGGTGGCGGCTGCCCGGCAGGCGCAGGCGGCCGGGCTCGTGGTCAACGCCGGCCACGGGCTGACCCTTGATAATGTAGCCCCCATCTGCCGCATCGCCGGCCTGCACACGCTCAACATCGGCCATAGCATCGTCAGCCACGCCATCTTTGTCGGCCTCGAGACCGCGACACGCGCCATGCTCGACGCGATCGCCGTCGCCTGTAAGCTGCCCCCGCTATGAGGTTTCTCCCCGTCCATGAGATCCGCCGCCGGGAGGCCGGGGCGATTGCCCTCGGCACACCGGCCGGGGTGCTCATGGAACGGGCGGGCAACGGACTGGTGCGGGCCGTCGCGCGCCTGCTGGCAGCCCGCAGCGGCACACACGTCGTGGCCGTGGCCGGCAAGGGCAACAACGGCGGCGACGTTTTCGTGGCCGTGCGTCTGCTGGAGTCGTGGGGTGTGCGGTGTTCCCTGCTGCTGACGTGCCCACCGGAAAACCTGCGGGGAGCGGCGCGCGACGCCTGGGAAAGCTGTGCGGCCGTCATTCCCCGTGACCGCGTGGAGGTGCTGGCGGACGAGGCCTCCTGGCGCGCCGTCTCTCCCGAAGAGTGCCTGCCGCCGCGGGCGGTGGTGATCGACGGTCTGCTCGGCACCGGCACGCGCGGCGAGCCCGCGGGTACCGTCCGTGAGGCGATCCTCTGGATCCGCCGCGCCGCCAGGCACGCCGCCATCGTCGCCACCGACCTCCCCTCGGGGCTGGAGGCCGATACCGGCCGCAGTACGGATGCCGCCGTGGTCGCCGATCTGACTGTCACCTTCGACACCCCCAAGCTCGGTTTCCAGTACCCCACTGTCTGGCCGCTGCTCGGCCGCGTCGAGACCGTGGATATCGGTCTGCCGCCGCCTCCGCCCGCTTCCGACGATGAACTCTGCGATTTCCTTTCCGCCTCCGATCCCGATCTCCGTCTGCCTAGGCGCCCGCGCGACAGCCACAAGGGCCACTACGGCCACGTGCTGGTCGTGGGGGGCTCGCCCGGCTTTGCCGGCGCGCCCGCATTGACGGCGCTGGCCGCCCTGCGCGCCGGTGCCGGCCTTGTCAGCGCCGTGCTGCCCGCCGGGACCACCGGCCCGATCGCGGCTCTCGCACCCGAGGCCATGGCCCATGCATTGCCGTGCCAGCGCGGCGAGCTCGACAGCCAGACCTTCCGTCAGTGGCGCTCCAGTCTCGACACCTTCGGCGTGTTGGTGTTAGGCCCCGGCCTCGGCACCGGCGCGGGTGCCCGTAGTCTGCTTGCAGATCTGCTGGCCGCGCCGCCGGCACGCCTGCTGCTGGATGCCGATGCCCTCAACCTTCTCGCCCGGGAAGGCCCGCTCAAGCCTTTTGCCGACGGCGCGCGCATTATCATCACGCCGCACCCCGGCGAGGCCGCGCGCCTCCTCGGCACCACGGCCGCCGCTGTCCAGGCCGACCGTCCGGCGGCGGTGCGTCAACTAGCCGACGCCACCGGCGCGGTGGTTGTCCTGAAAGGCTGTGCCACACTGGTCTGCGCCCCCGGGCGGCGGCCGCAGATGAACCTGTGCGGCAATCCCGGCATGGCCTCCGGCGGCAGCGGCGATGTCCTCGCCGGGGTTATCGGCGCGCTCTGGGGGCAGGGCCTCGACGCCTGGGCGGCGGCACGGCTGGGCGTCTGGCTGCACGCCACCGCCGGCGATCTGGCCGCCTGGCGCGGCGGCGAGGTGCCGCTTATCGCCCGCGACCAGATCGGCGCCCTCGGCGCGGCATTGGCTTTGCTCAACGAGAGTTCTACGCCAGACGGCTAGACTCTGCACCGACCAACGAACGGCTTCCCCGCCTCCTGCGTGCCCGACGAGGGCCGCAGCTACCGCCGGCTCGGCGGTGGACGCTACGGGCTCTTCTATACATCGCCCTGCCGCGATGCCGCGGAGTTTAGCGCCTGGATGACCGATGACAGGGATCTGTACGGCAAGCCGCGCATCTACGGCAAGGGGCCCGACATCGGCTGCACCGAGAGCCAGACCGACGCTGCCACGCTGATGCTCATGCGGTAGCGGGGCTCGGAGCTTCGCGCCTTCGCGTGCGCTCTCCCGCATACTTTGTTGAGCCGATCCACGAGGACGAGCCATCCGCATTCAGTCCACTCTTCATGCGCACCCCTGTCACCAACCGATTACTCTGGGTGCGATTCAACTGGGTTGAATCGCACAGAATCCAGAATCCAGAATCCAGAATATTGCAAGGCAACAATTTGAGTGTTTTGCCATCCATTCAGGATGTGTGTCCCAATTGCTTGGACATGAAAAGGGAAGCAAAAGGAGGCGCTTTTTCATTCTGAATTCTGAATTCTGGCTTCTGAATTCTGGGTGCGCATCCACTATTGCGGAGCGCACCCGATTACTCTTCACATGCAAATTCCGGTTGCGACGATAGCTGTGATGGTATATTTTGAACATATAACGACAGCCGCATCGGTTTTACTGATTGAAACAAGGCATGTGACAGGGCGGAAGTCTGGCTTCCGCTTTGCATGCTGAAAAGGACTGTTATGGAACGCGACGGCACAAGGAACATCACGCGCGGCATCTTGCTGCTTCTCGCGGCGGCGTGCGTAGGCGCTGGTATCATCCTCGCCTCAAGCCATGCATGGGCGCAGGGGAGCGCGGCAGTCGCGCGCCCCGCCCGTGCGCCGCGCCCGGCACCCGCCACGCCGCTGGAGATGGCGCTGCGGCTGGAGCGCGAGCTGGCATGGGGCGCGGGCATGCTTATGCCGGATCCGGAGAAACCGGTCAGGCTGGACGGGGGTATCATTCCTCTGGATGGCAGCCGCAGCGGCTTCCCAACCGCCTTTCTGGGCGGTCTCGTGCCCGAGATCCGTAACGGCGTCGGCGTGTGGCGCGCGGTTCTGCATGCGGACGACGCCAGTGGCGACATGCTGTTCTATAATGCCTCCGGCGAGCATTTCTGGACGGTCTCCGCCAGTGCCGGCACATGGTCGGCGGACTGGATCGCCAGACTCCACACCCCCGATGGCAGGGTAACGGACTTCTTCAGTACCGAACAGAGGTATCAGGAACTACGGGCGCGTCCCTCGCGCGCAGAGGTGCCGGACAAGGTGCTCCGCCGTTCGGCGTGGTTTGACACGCGTCAATATTTCCGGCCCTCGCGCGTGGAGATGACGTTCACCTTCATCCTGCAGGACGACCTTGCCGAATATCGTTCCGCCGCAGCGGCGGCACGGGCACAGGCCACCACCCCGCCACAACGGTCCCCCGCCGCGCTGGCCGGGCTGTCGCTGACTGGCATCGCCTGCGGCACCAACGGCGTCACGCTCTCCGCCGCGTGGCCGACAAACACGGTCATATCCGGCGAGGCGCTGGATATCTTCTTCAGCCGCAGCCTGCTCCCGCAGGCGTGGACGAACCGGTGGTGGGCCGCAGTCGAGCCCGCGGCGGGCGGGGTGGCCATCACCATTCCACAATCCGACTTGCCACCGGTTCCGGATGCACCGGCTCCTGCATGCTTCACGAACATCGCGCCCTCGGCCTACGATCCCGGTGTCATCTACACCAACATCGTCTGCACCAACGCCGTCCGTCCGGCGGTCACGGGCTTCTTCCGTCTTGCCGACCTCGCCGACAGCGATAGCGACGGGCTCACCGACGCCGCCGAGATCTGGACGCACGGGACGAATCCCGGCCTCGCCGACACCGACGGCGACGGTCTTGGCGACGGCGCGGAGATCGCCCTGGGCACCTCGCCCTTGAACCCCGACACCGACGGCGACGGCATGCCCGACGGCTGGGAACACCAGCATGGGCTCGACCCGCTCGATGCCGCCGATGCCGACGACGACCCTGACTGGGATTCGCTTCCGAACTATCTGGAATACCATGCCGGCACTTCACCCACTTGTTTTGACACTGACTGGGACGGCATGCCCGACGGCTGGGAATATCTCCATGGGCTTGACCCGCTCA
>JAAYLN010000279.1 GCA_012521875.1 Lentisphaerota bacterium
AATATGGAGTAAGCGGGTGGAGTAAGACAGCGTGCCGTTTAAGAGTGGGATTTAGTGTGGGTTTAAGCGGGTGTTTAAGTGGGTGCTCCGCGCTGGTATATTGCGCCCCTTCAGGCTTGCATAAGCCTTGTCGCAAGCTGCTCCAGTCACCGGACACGGAGGTCCTGTGCTACGAGCATGCGCCCGGCGGAACCGGGCGGGGAGCGGGGCACTTCTTCGTTCTCGTTCTAGTCCACGTCCTCGTCCTCGAGCCCGGTATTGCCGGGACTGCCGGGACTGCCGGAACTGCCGGTGGCTGGCGCCCCTTACCCACCACCATGCCGTATTACTGGCCGGAGCAGTGCAGCGCCATGTTTGCGGCTAGCCGGGACGGCGTCGCCCCACCTGTGCTGCCGCGCTTATGCAGATGCGCCCCTGGTGCTCGACGACAGGCGACGACATCGGGCTTGTCGGCGATGAGCAAATGAGGAAAAGCGAAGCACAACCAATCACAAATCTAAAATCACAAATCTAAAATTGCCTTGGCGGCTCTTGCGCCTTGGCAGTTTCCTCATCTGCGCGAGCCGGGTCCCGCGGTAGAAAGCGCGTCCAGGTCCACGCACTCAAAACCGCTTGCGCACGTAGTGCGCCACGCGGGGTGGCCGAACGGGCCGTTTTGCATCAGCATCAGGCCTTTGTCCGGCATACGCGGCATCCCCGCCGCGTGGCTTTCTCCTCAGCCCTTCACCCGCAGCAGGAAGAAGTTCTTCTTGCCGCTGCGGAGTACCGCCAGGCGGCCCTCGATGAGGTCGGCGGCGGCGAGGGTGGTGTCGAGGCCCTCGACGCGGCGGCTGTTGAGGCTGAGGCCGCCCTGCTGCACAAGGCGGCGGGCCTCGCCCTTGCTGGCGCACATGCCGGCAAGGGCGGCGACCTCGAAGAGGGGCTTGCCCACCACCTGCGCGGCCTCGAGCGTGGCGGAGGGGACGTGGGCGAAGATGCCCTCGAGATCCTCGGCGCCCAGTCCCTCGATGCTGCCGCCGAAGAGGACGTCGGTCGCGCGTTTGGCGATCATCAGGCCGCGCTCGCCGTGGACGGCGCGCGTGACCTCCTCGGCCAGCACCTGCTGCGCCTCGCGGCGCTCGGGCGCCGCGGCCAGCGCGGCCTCGAGCTCGGCGATGCGCTCCATGGGCAGGAAGGTGAAGATCTTGAGGTAGCGGATGACATCGGCATCGGCCGAGCGCAGGAAGAACTGGTAGAAGTCGTAGTAGGAGGTCTTGCGGTGGTCGAGGTAGATGGCGTTGCCCTCGCTCTTGCCGAACTTGCGTCCGGTGCTGTCGCAGACGAGGGGGAAGGTCATGCCGAAGACCTCGTTACCCAGCACGCGCCGCACCAGCTCGGTACCGGCGGTGATGTTGCCCCACTGGTCCGAGCCGCCGAGCTGCAGCGTGCAGCCGTAGGTGCGGTGGAGGTGCAGGAAGTCGTAGCCCTGCATGATCTGGTAGCAGAACTCGGTGAAGCTCATGCCGTCCTCGGCCTCGAGGCGCTTGCGCACACTCTCCTTGCCGAGCATGGTGCCCATGCGGAAGTAGCGGCCCACGTCGCGCAGGAAGCCGATGAAGGTCATCTCGCCGAACCAGTCGTGGTTGTTGACCATGATGGCGGGGTTGGAGCTATTGGGGTCGAAGTCCAGGAAGCGGGAGAGGTTCTCGCGGATGCCGACGAGGTTGCGCTCGACCGTCTCGGCCGTGAGGAGCTGGCGCTCGGTGCTCTTGCCGGAGGGATCGCCGATCAGGCCGGTCGCGCCGCCGACGAGGGCGATGACGCGGTGCCCGGCGCGCTGGAAGTGCGCGAGGGTCATGATCGTGACGTAGTTGCCGGCCTGCAGGCTGTCCGAGGTGGGGTCGAAGCCGGCGTAGACGGTCATGGGATGATCCAGCGCCGCCTCGAGGGCGGGACTGGTCATGTCGTCGAACAGATGGCGGGCGCGGAGGGTGTCGAGAAGGTTGGACATAATCGGTGCTCCAGGTTCTTGGAAGCCGCCATTTTAATGTTTAAATGTGTTAGAAGCAAGGCAAGTTCTAAAGATCGGGAGTTCTAAAGTTCTAAAGTTTGGCGGGCGCCTGTACCGAGCAGCCCTGCCGTTGTTGAACCGCCAAGACGCCAAGGTCGCCAAGATTATCCGCCAATTCACGCGAATGGACGAATGGGCGCGAATGGATGGTGTTTTTTTAACCGCGAAAAA
>JAAYLN010000035.1 GCA_012521875.1 Lentisphaerota bacterium
CCTCTGCTGGCTGGGTGATATAGACGAGGCACAGCGGACAAGCCGCACCATCACCATCACCGCTGACCAGGCTAGAACAGTAACGGCGCATTTCGGCAACGAGATCTTTGTGTCGCCTGCGGGATCCGACAGCAACGGCGGCACGTCATGGGAAGATGCCAAAAAGACCATCGCGGATGCGGTTGCGATTGCCAGCCTGATCAACGTCTCGAACGGCACCTACACGGTGGCATCCCAGATAACCCTTGACAAGCCCGTTACCATCCGCGGTGTGGGCCGCAGTCCGCTGGAGGTCGTGGTGAGGTTCCCGCCCCCCTCGAACGGCCAGCGTATCTTCGAGCTAAACCATCCCATGGCGCGGATCGAGAACCTGACATCCAGCGGGGGGCACCTTGCCAATACTAATGGCGGCAACATCCTCTTCTCATCCGGCGGCGGCACGGTCTCGAACTGCGTGATCTGCAACTGCCAGGTCGATTGGTTCGGGCACGGCGCGGTTTACCTCGGCTCTACCGCCGCGCTTCTCACCGGCTGTGTAATCTCCAACAACGTCGCCAACAACGTAAACTCGAAAGACGGTTTTGGCGTGACCATCGCCGACGGCCGTGTCGAGAACTGCCTGATCACCGGCAACTACGACAACGAGGATCAGGCTCCGCGAACGCACAACGGGGCCGTCTATATCAGCGGCGGCGAGATGATCAACTGCACCATCGTCAACAATGCCTCCCGCCAGGTCGCCGGTGTGCAGTGTACGGGCGGCGCGGTCGTCAACTGCGTGATCTACGGCAACCGCTCCACCGTGGCCGGCGGCATCGCGGCCGTTTACGGCGGCGGGAAACCGGAATGCTTCACGAACTGCGCCTCGGACGTGGCGGCGATCAACGAGACGTGCGTCACCGGCCTCTTCAACTTCGCCGATCCGGAGCGCGGTGACTGGCGTCCGCAGTGCGGCTCGATCTGCATCGATGGCGGCACGGCCGATGTTGTTGACCTCGCCCCGCTGGATCTGGACGGTGCGCCGCGTCTCTCCGCCAACCAGATCGATATCGGCGCTACGAGGCCCCGTGGATTCCGCCCGGCACCATGCTGCTTCTGCAGTAGTGCCACTGCTAGGGTGTGATATAGTTATGGAATATGCGTAGGGACGAAGTGTGGGGACGAAGTGTGGGGACGAAGCGTAGCCGACAAAGCGTGGGGACAAAGTGTGGGGACAAAGTGTGGGGACAAAGTGTAGGCTCGGAGCACACACTTAAACCCACACTTAAACCCACACTTAAACCCACACTTGATCGGCACGCTTACTCCACCCCGCTTACTCCATTCTTGCTCATTCGTCCATTCGCGGTTCTATCTTCGCGGCTGCGTGTGAGCCCTGTCTGCGGCTCTCCAGGGTCACACCGCGTAGCGGCGTGACGGGGACGGCTCGCCCTACCTTTTGGTGGCTGTACCGTGAGCTTGTGCTGTTGCGGCTGCCGAGGGGTGACGGTACAGAGGGGAGTGGGCGAACGGAAAAGCCGGAACGCTGGAGCCCGCCGTCCTCGGCGGTGTCGTTCACCTTTCATGCGCTCCCCAATACACCGCGGAGACCGCGGGCTCCATAGCGCATCTGAAGCGAACGGGAGGCCACTGCCAAATCACAAATCTATAATCACAAATTGCCAGTGCCTCCGTGTCTCTGTGAGAGAAAACCGGCATCAGGCGACGAAGGCGACAAAGTTACCGACAAAGCTCTTGCAACAAAGTGGCGTCTCTCACCCATTCCAACAGCCTACTGCCGCTGCCTACTGCTACTGCCGCCGCCCCGCAGGGGCTGCGGCCGGACTGAACCCCACTCCCGCCCACTCCCACCCGTTCACCCCGTTCTTGACGCTGGCGGATGGCTGTGGGATTATACTTACTAATTTTGAAAGGGAAGTCATGGTTCTTACTGAACAACAACAGCAGGATGTCCGGCAGTGGCTGGCCGAGGGTGCCAGTCTCGCGGATGTACAGAAGCGGCTCCTCGAGGAGCATCAGGTCTCGATGACCTATATGGAAGTGCGCCTGATGGTGCTCGAGCTCGGCGCCACCGTGCAGGACAAGCCCGAACCCAAGCCGGCCGACGAGGCGCCCGATGCGGCGGACGACGGTTTTGACGACGACGGGGCAGGGGACGCGTCCGCGGGCGGCGTCAGCGTGACCATCGACCGCGTGGTGCAGGCCGGTGCCCTTGCCAGCGGTACCGTGACCTTCCCGGATGGCGTGAGCGCCAATTGGATGCTCGACCGGATGGGCAGCCTCGGCCTCTCGAACGTCAGCCAGGCCGGCTACCGCCCCTCGCCCGAGGATGTCCGGGTCTTCCAGATGGCACTGCAGGACAAGCTCGCCAGCGGCGGCTATTGAGCCCGGACCGGAGCACAACATGGACAAAATTGGTTTTCTGGGTGTCGGCAAGATGGGCGAGGCGATCCTCGGCTCGCTCATCCGCACCGCCGGCATGCCACCCTCGCAGTTCATCGCCTGCGACACGAATGCCGGGCGCCTGGCGCTGATCCGCCGCCGCTACAAGGTCAAGGTCGTTGACGATGCGGACGCGCTGCCGGAGGCCTGCGGCACGATCTTCCTCGCGATCAAGCCGCAGGATCTCGACCAGGTGCTGGAATCGCTGGCACCGGCGCTGACCCGCAAGCATCTGCTGGTGTCGATTGTCGCCGGCAAGAGCCTTGCGCGCCTGCAGGAGCTCTCCGGCGGACGCCCGCGCCTGGTGCGGGTCATGCCGAACCTGAACGTCGCCGTCGGTGCCGGCATGTGCGTCTTCACGCCGGGCGCCACGGCGCGTGCCGCCGACCGCCGTCTGGTCGCCAAGCTGCTCTCGAGCTGCGGCGAAGCGCTGGAGCTCGACGAGCAGCATTTCGATGCCGTGACGGCGCTCAGCGGTTCCGGCCCAGCCTTCTTTGCCTATGTCATGCAGGCCATGGCCCGCGGGGCCGAGGCGCTGGGACTGCCCGCCGAGGCCGCCCGCCTGCTGGCCAACCAGACCATGCTGGGCACGGCCAAGACGCTGCGCGAGGGTGGTCAGGAGCCGGATGCCTTCATCCAGACGGTCTGCTCGCCCAAGGGCACGACCGCCGCCGGCATGGCGGTGCTGGAGAAGTCAACCGTCGCCCGCGCCCTGGAGCGCACCCTCAAGGCTGCGGCACGGCGCAGCCGTGAATTGAACCGGGGTTAATCCCGCAGTACGGGGAGTAGAGAGATATGGATCGACTGCTTGAATTGCTGAAAACCAACGCACGCACCTCCATCGAGACTCTGGCCAAGCAGCTCGGCGAGCCGGAGGCGGATGTCGAGGCACGTCTGCGCGACTACGAGATGCGCGGCATCATCCGCGGCTACCAGGCCGTGATCAACACCGATCTGCTGGAAGACGACAGCGTGCGCGCGGTGATCGAGCTGCGCATCCGTCCCACGCAGGACGGCGGCTTCGACCGCATCGCCAACCGCATCGGCCGCTTCGACGAAGTCGAGTCAATGTACCTGATGTCGGGCAGCTACGACCTGCTCCTCTTCGTCAAGGGGCGCAATCTCCGGGAGGTGGGGCGCTTCGTCAGCTCGAAGCTGGCCAACATGGAGGGCGTGCTCTCCACGGCGACGCATTTCATGCTCAAGACCTACAAGGATCATGGCGTCATGATGGAGCAATGGGATCACGATGAACGACTCCGTATCTCGCCCTGATTTCGTCGCGGAGCATGTGCGCCGCCTGCCGCGCTCCGGCATCCGCGACTTCTTCGACATTGTCGCCACGCGCAGCGACATCATCAGCCTCGGCATCGGCGAGCCCGATTTTGTCACGCCCTGGCACATCCGCGAGGCGGCCATCACGGCCATCGAGCACGGCGCCACGCGCTACACGGCCAATCTGGGGCTCGGCGAGCTGCGCAAGTCCGTCTGCCGCTATCTCCGGCAATCCTACGACGGCCTGGCCTACGACTGGCAGTCCGAGACCCTGATCACCGTCGGCGTGAGCGAGGGGCTCGATCTGGCCATCCGCGCCACCATCTCGCCCGGCGACGAGGTGCTCTACCACGAGCCCTGCTTCGTGGCCTACGCCCCGCTCGTCCGCATGGCGCATGGTGTGCCGGTGCCGGTCGAGACGCATGCCGAGGAGGACTTCCGGCTCACGCCCGAGGCGCTGGAGGCCGCGGTCACGCCGCGCACGCGCGCCCTGCTGATCAACTTCCCCTGCAATCCCACCGGCGCCGTGCTTGATGCGGCGGACGTGCAGATGCTGGCCGACTTCGTCACGCGCCACGATCTGCTGCTGATTACCGACGAGGTCTACTCCGAGCTGACCTACGAGGCCGCGCGCGTCTCGGTGGCCCAGGTTCCCGGCCTGCGCGACCGCATCATCTTCCTGGGCGGATTCTCCAAGGCCTGGGCCATGACCGGTTTCCGGCTGGGGTTCGTCTGTGCCCCGGCGGATCTGATCGAGGCCATGATGAAGGTACACCAGTTCGGCATGATGTGCGCGCCCACCCTCAGCCAGAAGGCCGGCGTCGAGGCGCTTGACAACGGCTGGGACGACATCGCCGCAATGCGCGATGCGTACCGCGACCGCCGCAACCTGATGTGCGCCTCCTTCGCCGAGATGGGGCTTGACTGCTACAAGCCCCAGGGTGCCTTCTACACCTTCCCTTCCATCCGCAGTACCGGCCTCTCCTCCTACGATTTCGCCATGCGTTTTCTCAACGAGGAGTCCGTGGCCTGCGTGCCCGGCTCGGCCTTCGGCGCCTGCGGCGAGGGTTTCATACGCTGTTCCTACGCCACGCACATCGACAAGATCCGCGAGGCCATGGAGCGCATGGCGCGCTTCGTGGCACGCGTGCGCGGCGCGAAATAGAACCGCGGGCTCGCAACTATTTTTAATCAGGAACTCAGGAAATCAGGAATTCTTTTGCTACATAGCACTGGGGAATCGACCAAAGATTATGACTAGCCTTGAAAGTGCGTGACATAAAGTCAGACAAGCGGTCACGGTCTCTCATCCCCTACTGCCCCGGGCTTCGCCATCCCATGGGTGTGGTTGTCAGTGGTTAAGTAGGGCCGGATATCGAGCACGTTGCAGAATTTGCGGTGTTGTTTGAGAACAGCGTCAACCTGAGCGACTCGCTGCTCCAGTGAGCCGCTCACGCGGAAGAAGGGAACCCGGCGTTCCGCAAGGTCGCCGACTATCTGCTTTTGGAACCACTGCCTCTTTTGATCGCCACTGCGATCCCATGTGTCATCGTATGGGATGTCGGTGTCGCAGAGGAAAATCAAGTCGTACCGCTTCTCCGCCTCTTTCGCCAATCTTGTCAGTACCGGGCCGGCAGTACCATGATAGTCCTTGGCGAAGACGTAGGTCGTGATCGGGTTGGTGTCGCAAAAGAGGTACTTGCGGGATTCCAGCGTCAGGGCATCTTCCCTGCGATTGTGCTCTGGCGGGATTTCTTCGAACTGTTCAAGAGTAATGCGCCGTTCAATACGGTGCTCAAGCCAGTACTCGGCGCCGTACTCCGGCATCCAGGCTGTGTTGTGCCGTTCAGCCATTGTACGGGCGAGGGTGGTCTTGCCTGTCGAGGGGGCTCCCATGAAGCACACCTTTGTGATCAGGTCGGCATACACAACCGGGTCAAGGTACTGTCGGCCGGCAAAGTAGTCCGCCCGTAGAGCCGTTCCGCTGATTGGCACGCGTGAGCGTGCCTCATCCACTCTCCGGTCAACGGCTCCTAGCGCCCGGCTGACATGGTCGCCATAGAACTCGCTTGAATAGAAATGGGTGATTTTGAGCCCGTCCAGCCTCTTCAGAATGTATGTCTCATGTTTGCCACGTATTTCCGGGGTATTTCCGCATCCTGTCGGACTGTCCCAACCCTCGATGACCCGGACACCGGGATAAAGCTTCTTTATCCAGCCGGCGCGAACCTGCATGGGCACCTCGATCACGTCTGTGGCGTAGAACAGGACTACCAGCTCATCCACTTCCGCCAAAGCGGTCTCAACAAGCAACTGGTGCCCACGATGAAAAGGGGCGAACTTACCGAGTGTCAAGCCACGTCGCATGCAGTTTCTCCTATGCTCTGTTTATCCTTTGATGCCATTTTGGCATTGGCTTGCCAATGTCCAATAATCCGATGTATTTGTCAAGGAGCGAAGAATTCCATGAGCCATGAGCCAAATGAGCCACTCCGCGCAGACAGGAATGTCCGCGCCACACTGTGGCCACAGCCTCGATGGTCGTCGCTTGTCGCCGAGTACCCTCGAAGTTCCCGCGAGTTTAAGAGTGGGTTTAAGTGGGTGCTTCGCACTTACACCTTGTCTCCACACTTTGTCTCCACACTTTGTCGGATACGCTTCGTCCCCACACTTTGTCCCTACGCTTTGTCGCTTAGATGCCATGCTTTTGTCCCGGCTACCCGTTCGCTTCTGATGCACCTTGGAGCCTGCGGTCTCCGCGGTGTACTGTGGGTGCGCATGGGGTGGCGAACGGTACCGCCGGGGACGTCGGGCTCCACTTTCAGACCGCTCCGTTC
>JAAYLN010000280.1 GCA_012521875.1 Lentisphaerota bacterium
ACTACAAGAAGCCTCCTTTTTCACTTGACCGCACACGGTACGGAGACCTTGCCGCGCAACTGGCGTCGTCACTTCGCACCGCGATCGAGACCGGCTACTACAAGGCCGGCGACATCCTGCCGCCCGTGCGCGAACTGGCACGCCTTCTCGGGGTGAGCGCCGGCATTGCCGCGCGGGCGCTCTCCATTGTCCGCGACGAGGGGCTCATCAACCCCAGGCCCTGCGTCGGAAGCGTCGTGTGCGCGAAGGACCAGCCGCTCTGGAAGGGCCATGTCGTCATCGTCGTGCCGCCCGGTCCCGGGAACCGATCCGACAACACGGTCCACAGCCGCCTCCGCGACACTCTCACGGCCGAGGGGTATCTGACGACGCCCGTGACGGTCGCGGAGACGCGGGCCCGGCTTTTCAACGACTTCTCGCTCCTGGACGCGGTCTTGCGCCAGCAGACCGACCTCGTCGTCCTCCTCCACAACCAGGACAACATCGCGCGCTGGCTCTCCCGTCGCGGAACGGACTTTGTCCGCTTCACCCTGGGCACCTTCAGCCCGCCGCATTGCCGTGGGCTTGTCCGCCGCGACGACTACGCGGCCATGGCGCCCTTCCTCGCCCGCTGCCGCGAAACGGGCGTCCAGCGCGTAATCCAAGTCATGGGCTTCCCCTGCGCGGACCTCTCCGCCCCTCTCGGCGAGGCCGGCATCCACGTCGAGACGATGCGCTATCCGCGCTGGAAGGAGTGCGATGACGTGCGCCCCCTCTCCGACTGGACGCTGGAGGCCTTCAGGCGGCGTTTCGCGCAGGAAGGGCGCGACTGGCTGCCAGACCTCCTCTTCTTCAACGACGACCACATCGCCACCAGCGCGCTGCTGGCGCTGACCGCCGCCGGCGTCCGCATCCCGGAGGACGTGCGCGTCGCCACCTGGGCGAACCGCGACTACGGCCCCTCCTTCCTGAAGCCCCTCACGCGCATGGAGATGGACAACGCCGCCATCGGCGCCACCCTCGCGGACTGCGTCCTTAACTATCTTCGCACGGGCGTCTTCCCCGAAGACGTCATCGTCGGACCCACATTCATACAAGGAGAAACACTATGAAGAATGCTTTCCGCATTGGCTTTTGCGTCGCGATCACGGCGCTCGCCGCAGGCGCGGCACCCAAGCCCTTCGTCATCGCGGAGAACGGATGTGCCCGCGCGGCGGTCGTCCCCTACGGCGGCGACACGAACGCCCTGCGCTACGCCTCGACCTTCCTCGCCGACTACCTCGGCAAGCTCTCCGGCGCCCGCTTCATGGTCGCGGACAAGCCCGTGCGCGGCCTCCGCACAATCCTCGTCGGCGCGCCGTACTCGCCGGAACGCCAGGAGGAGCTCCGTATCCGCGTCAAGGACCGCGACACGCTCGTCGTGACCGGCGACGGCGCGCAGGGCGCCATGCACGCCGTCGACGAGTTGCTCGAGCATTTCGGCGTCGTCTTCTGCGCCCACGACTTCGACTACGTGCCGCGCATGCCGGACCTTTCGCTTCCGGGCGACTTCGACTTCGCCGACGCCCCCGCCATCACCTGGCGCGACAGCTGGACGGAGCTCCAGCGGCACCATCCGCTCCACATGCTGAAGCTGCGCCTGTGGCCGGAGGAGAAGTCGCGCGAGGCCAGGATGTTCGGTCTCGTCGCCCGCCCCTGCATCAACCAGACGGTCTGCACGAAGTACGTCCCGCGCAAGAAGTTCCTCAAGGACCATCCCGACTGGTACGCGCAGGTCGGCGCGTCCCCGACGAACCGCTCGCCCCACTGGGTCTGCATTTCCAACCGCGAAATGCTGGAGGAGCTCTTCCGCGAAATCGACGAGCAGCTCGCCGCCAACCCCGGAACCCGCGAAATCTCCGTCGGCGTCGACGACGGCTACCGCTACTGCGAGTGCGAAAAGTGCCGCGCCCTTTCCGAGACCTGCCGCGACCCCGACGGCACGCTCGCCCCCTCGGCGCAGTTCGTCCTCCTGGCGAACATCGTCGGCGAACACTTCGCCAAGAAGTATCCGCAGGTGCGCTTCAACTACCTCGGCTACGACAACCGCCTGCCGATGTCGCCGAACCTGAAGTGCGGCCCCAACGTCGGCGCCGGCGTCGCGGAGCTCTGGCGCAACCACGGCCTCCCCGACGACTGCAACGAGCGCTCCTACTCCCTCCTCGGCGCGGCCGCCGCAATGTCCGCCCCCGGCACGGGCCCCTACGTCTGGGACTACCTCGCCAACTTCGGCGACTACACCATCCCCTTCCCCCAGCACCGCATCTTCGCGCAGACGGCCCGCTACTACCGCGACCTCGGCGTGCGCGGCGTCCGCGCGCAGCACGCCTTCCCGCTCGTCGGCGAGATGGCCGAGCTCAAGATGTGGCTCTACGCGAAGCTCCTCTGGAACCCCGACCAGGACGTGGACGCCCTCATCGCCAAGTGGTGCGACGCCGCCTACGGCAAGGGCGCCCCCTTCGTGAAGGAGTACGTCGACCGCCTGGAGCACGCGCGCCTCCGCCAGCGCTGGACGTGGTACGGCTGCTACGTCCGCGATACGGCCCACTACCTCACGGGCGCGGACTGCATCAAGCTCTACGACCTCCTGACGAAGGCCGTGCAGGCCACCCGGGGCGACGAACCCCGCCACCGCCTCGCGCGCCGCGCGCGCTTCGCCACCCTCGCCCTCGCCCTCTCCCGCTACGGCGACATGGCGGCGGCCGCGCCCTCCATGAAGTACAAGCTCCCCTCCTACGCCTGGTTCTTCGACGAGTGGAACATGGCCGGCTCCGCCGAATCCTACGCCGGCCACTACATGGAGCTCGGCGAGGGCCCCGTCTTCTCGACGATGCGCGACCAGTGGTACCGCCCCTTCCTCAACCCGACGAACGCCCTCGGCGCCGTCACCTGGCCCCGCACCAACGCGACCGTCGTCATCAAGGCGCCGGCCCTCACCGGCGGCCGCACGCTGACCCGCGCAACCGATCCGGACGGCACGGAGTTCGCCCGCTTCTCCGTCTCGCTCGCGGCATACGGCGACAAGATCTGGATGAACCCCGGCCTCGCCGAGATCGGATTCACGCTGCCCGCCGGCGAGGCGGCGCAGTGGTACGCCTTCGCGACGGTCCGCACGGCGGCCTCCGTCCCCCTCGACCCCGCCGCGAGTTACACCGGCATCTACCAGCCCTATTACATGAACGGCAGACGGCAGAAGCGCACCCATGAAATCGCGAACCGCGCCATCCAGGGACGCCTCGGCGACTCCAACGCCTGGCACTCCGTCTGCCTCGGGCGCCGCATGCTCTACCCCGGAAGCCGCCTCTGGGTCATGCCCGGCGTCCTCCACGAATGCGCCTACACCGACGTGCGCGAACTCTTCCTCGTCGCCCCCGAC
>JAAYLN010000036.1 GCA_012521875.1 Lentisphaerota bacterium
GGTGCCGGTGGTGGCGGGAGCCGACATCGACTCCGTCGTCCAGGTGCCGACAAAGGGCATGACCCAGGGAAGGTGTACCGAACCCGACGGCCCGGTTACGCGCAGATTCAGGTCGTTCACCAGTCGCGGGGTGCGGTTGTCGGCGGCCGTCGTCATTGCGCCGGCGGGATCGGTCCAGCAGAGCGTGACGCGGATGGGCGAGACGCCGTCCCAGGTGAAGGCATGCGTGCGCGTCGTGACGAGGGTGGTGAGCTGCTGTTCGATCATGCGCGGCACGGCGGGGCTGGTCTGCATGGCGGTCAGCAGCTCGGCCGCCGCCACGCTGTTGATCAGCCCCCAGCCGTAGCAGTAGTCCGGTCCCGGTCTGCCGAGATCGTCGGCGGTGTGGATCAGCAGCCCCTTGAGCGTGCTGGCCCGCATGTGCTGCCCCGGGAAGAGCCTGCCGTGGAGATCCAGCAGTAGCACGGCGGTGCCGGTGGCGTTGGGCGAGGCCATGCTGGTACCGTTCCAGGTGGCGTAGGTGGCGTCGCCCGACGCAGTGCTGGAATAGAGCCCATAGCCGTTGGCGACCAGATCGGGCTTGATGCGTCCGTCGTCCGTCGGCCCCCAGCTTGAGAAGGTGGTTATGGTGGCCTTGGCGGGATCGCGCACGCCGCTGGTGACGGCGTCGTTGACCGCGCCGATGGTTACCACGTTCTTGGCCACGGCGCAGAAGCCGATGTTCTCGTAGCCTCCGCGGTACTTGCCGTCGCCCGCCGGATGCAGCGTCGGATCGTAGGCCACCATTGCGGAGGGGTTGGCGGGGTCGAGTGCCACCTGGGCACCGGTGGGGGGATTATCGGAGCGGTCGTTTCCCGCAGCCCAGAAGATAAGGTAGTAGGGCAGGTTGTAGGCGCGCGTGTCAACATCGCGGGAGTACCAGTTGTACTTGCCGAACTCCTCATCGCAGTCCGCTGCCGTGGTACCCGTGGTGCCCCACCATTCCCAGGCCGGTGAGGAGGAGCCGGTCTTGTTCCAGCCCGAGAGCATGCCGTAGCTGTGGTTCGAGAGCGCAATCTTGCCCGGCTCGCCGCCGTACGAGGCACCGCGGGCGGACATCTCGCTACCGTCGTCGTTCCAGTCGTAGCTGTCTATGGTCGCGGCGACGGCCATGCCGCGGGCGCTGGTGTTCACGCCGCTGGCGGCGATGGTGCCACCGACGTGCGTGGCATGGGAGTCTGCGGTCGCACCGTCCATGTTGTTGACGCGGACCGGCAGATTGAGCCGATGCGCCTGCTCGATGGCCCGCCGACGATGAGCCTGGTTGATTTCCCGCAGCTCCCGCACCACGGCGGCGCGGTTTTCCGGCTCGCGGATATCGCCCGCCCGCAGCCAGACCGCCGCCTCATCCGTTGGTGGCGCCGCCCAGCTCACGCCAGACAGCGAAAAGAGGAGAAAAAGGCACGTCAGAAAAGTGCCGAGGAGCGGTCACCGCAGTATGTAGAACCCACGACCCAATCGCAAGTCTCCCTATTTTCAATTTGCTTAAGACATGGTGGAGCGACGGGGATTCGAACCCCGGACCCCTACGTTGCGAACGTAATGCTCTACCAACTGAGCTACCGCCCCATGCAGAAAACCGCAAAACAGCCCGCATATTACCGGATTCCCCCTCCCCGCGCAAGCATTCTTGCAACAGCCAAGTCCTGTGCCCGCCGTTGACGGCGGGTAGCGCGCCTCCCTTCCCGTGCCTCCGTGTCTCCCGCACCTTTCCCTTCGCCTCCTCTGTACACACGGCATGCCGTGTGTCTATTGAGCCCCTGCCCCCCATGCCTGATCTCCCGCCTCTGCCGCCTCTGCCGCCTCTGACGGCAGCCCCTGTCTACTGCCTACTGCTACTTCCCCTGTCTCCTGTCCCCTGTCCCCTGTTCCGCAGCGGCCATTGACACCCCCGCCCCCATGCCCGATACTTTACCCCTCATGAGCACCTCTCCCGCCCCTGCCGCCTCCGGCGGCAGCCACTGCCTACTGCCACAGCCTACTGCTACTTCCCCGTTCCCTGTCTCCTGTCCCCTGTCTCCCGTTTCCGCGCGGCGGCCATGGATCGCGAGCCTGGCCGCGGCGCTCATGACGGGCGCGCTGCTGGTGCTGATGGCCTACACCCAGAGCTTCCACTTCATGCCGCCCTCCGCCCTCTGGCAGCCCCTCGGCCTTGCATTGGCGGTGGCGCTGGGCTTCTGGTGCCTGCTCGTGGCGCTGACCCGCTCGCCGGCCGTGGCGGGCGTGCTCTCCGTGCTGCTGCTGCTCTTCAACCACGCCCTCCATCCCCTCCTCTTCGGCTGGCTGCAATACGGCGTGCACTGGCCGGCGCCGTTAAATGACTGCCGCCTGCTGCCCGTGCTGCTCGCCTCGCTGCCCGGCGTGGCCCTCCTGGTGTGGAGTTTCCGGCTCGGCCGGCGCCGTCCGGTCTGGTGCAACGCCCTGCTGCGTCCGCTTTGCCTCTTTCTGGCCGCCAACCTGCTCTTTGCCGCGGCGCGCCTCGCCGTGCTGGAGTGGCAGCGTCCGCGGGCCGACACCCTCTTCGCACCCCTCGCCGCGCCATCCTCCCCCACCCCGCCGTCGTCCTCCCTGCCGACTATCGTACACCTTGTACTCGACGGCTTCGCCAGCGACGAGATCCTCGCCACCCGCTACGGTACCGATACCGCGCCCCTGAGCGGCCCCCTCAAGGAACTCGGCTTCCACATCGTTCCCAAGGCGCGCAGCAACTACATGCAGACGGCCCTCTCGCTCTCCTCGACCCTCAACCTCGACTACGCGACCATCCCGCCACACCTCCTCGATACCTACGACCGCACACCGCTGCTCAAGCATATCCAGTCCAGCCGGGCGGTAGAGTGGCTGCGGGCGGCAGGCTACGAGATCGTCAACTTCCCCTCGGGCTACGACTTCACCGACAAGATCGGTGCCGATATATGCATCGCGCCGCGCATCTTCAACGAGCTCGCCGCCAACCAGTGGGAACGCTCATGGATCGGCACGCTGGCCGGCGGCGGCCGCGGCGAGGGTGCCAACCATGTGCGCCGCATCATGACCGTCTTCCGTGAACTCCCCGGCCTCTGCGCCCGCCCGACGGCTCGCCCGCGGTACATCTTCGCCCACGTCGTGGCTCCCCACCCTCCCTTTCTCTTCGACGAGCACGGTCCGCGCCGCGAGCCGGTGGCCTTCGACCTGATGGACGGCAGCCACCGCGTCGGCCCGGACGTGGCCGACCAGGCCGCCTACCGCGCCGCCTATCTGGCGCAACTGCGCTATATCGCCTCCTCGACCGCCACCACGGTGCGTCAACTGCCGGCCACCTCCTCCCGCCCCCTGGTGATCCTGCTCCAGGGCGACCACGGCCCCGGCTCCGGCCTGCGCTGGGAGTCGCGAGAGGCCAGCGATGTCGAGGAACGCCTCGGCATCCTCTGCGCCCTCCGATTCCCCGACGGCGATTACGCGGCCGTTCCCGACGACCTCTCGCCCGTCAACCTCCTCCGCCTGGTCTTCAACCGCTATCTCGGCACCAGCTATCCCATGCTCCCCAACCACAGCTTCTTCACGCGCTGGCGCGCCCCCTACCGCCTCGAACCTATCCCACCCCCGCGCTGAGTTCCGCTCAGCGCGGGGGACACCTTGTTCCCCACACCTTGCCCACTGCCACTGCCTACTGCTACTACTAATGGCCGCCTCCGGCGGCAGCCAGCCTTCCCTACTTCACCACAAAGATCGTGCCCTGGGCCGGCGACGCGGCATTGGCCGTGCCGTAGCCGGTGATGCGCACGCTGTCGACATACCAGCCCGGACTGGCCGTTCTGTTGTCCGTGCTCAGCCGCCAGCGTGCGCGCAGCGCGGCGCCGCCGTAGACCGCAGCGTCCAGCACCACGACTACCTCCGTGAACTGGCCGCCGTTGGCGCTGCTGCCGCTCCAGGCAAACTTGCCGGCGAGTTCGGCACCCAGATTGGGGTTGAACGTGCCTAGTGGAATTCTAGATTTATAGCCGCCCTGCAAGAAGGTGGCGCCGGAGCCTGCGGCACCGA
>JAAYLN010000281.1 GCA_012521875.1 Lentisphaerota bacterium
CCGGCATCGGAGGAGCGCTCCAGGATGCGCAGCTCGTCGCGCAGCCACTGCATCACCGCGCCCCCGATGAAGACGCTGCCCTCCAGCGCATAGCCCGGAGCACCGGGAACGCTCTGTGCCGTGAGTGTGGTCAGGAGCCCCTGTTGCGAGGAGACGGCCTCGGAGCCGGTGTTCATCAGCAGGAAGCATCCGGTGCCGTAGGTGTTCTTCACGTCGCCGGGCTTGAAGCAGCCCTGGCCGAAGAGCGCGGCCTGCTGGTCGCCGGCCACGCCCATGACCGGCACCTCGCGCTCGCCGAACTCCGGCAGGCGGACGCGCGCGGCGCAGCCGGAGGAGGGAATCACCTGCGGCAGCATGTTGTCGGGGATGTCGAACAGGGCAAGGAGTTCCTCGTCCCAGTGCAGCGTGTGGATGTTGAAGAGCTGCGTCCGCGAGGCATTGGTGTAGTCGGTGACGTGCGCGCGCCCCCCGGAGAGCTTCCAGATCAGCCAGGTATCGACCGTGCCGCACAGCAGATCGCCGCGCCGGGCGGCCTCGCGGGCGCCCTCCACATGATCCAGTATCCAGCGGATCTTCGACGCCGAGAAGTAGGCATCGGCCACGAGGCCGGTACGGGCGCGGAGCGTGGCCTCGTCGCCCTGCTGCTTCAGCGCCTCGCAAAAGGCGGCGGTGCGGCGGCACTGCCAGACGATGGCGTTGTGGACGGGCTTGCCGGTATGGCGGTTCCAGACCACGACGGTCTCGCGCTGGTTGGCGATGGCAAGGGCGGCGACATCCCCGAAGCGCGCACCGGCTTCCTGTACCGCATCGCGCAGCACGGTACGCTGCGTGCGCCAGATGATTTCGGGGTCATGCTCCACCCAGCCCGGCCGCGGATAGATCTGCGGCAGCTCCTGCTGCGCCGTATTGACGACTTCCAGATTCCGGTTGAGCAGCAGGGCGCGCGAGCTGGTCGTGCCCTGGTCGAGTGCGAGGATTAGTTCGTTGTACATTGCCGCTACATCTGCGTCGAGCGCCACCAGATGGCGTGTTCTCCTTTCGACTACTTGACGAGCGTCAGCGCGGCGATGACCGGCGCGAAGAGCGAGCTGATCAGCGACATGACCGTGATCAAGGTGTTGATCGAGGGGCCGGCCGTGTCCTTGAAGGGATCGCCGACGGTATCGCCGACCACCGCCGCCTTGTGGGCCTCGGAGCCGGGGCCACCGTGGTGTCCGGCCTCGATGTACTTCTTGCCGTTGTCCCAGAGTCCGCCGGAGTTGGACATGAAGAGCGCGAAGATGACCCCCGTGAAGATCGAGCCGCCGAGGAAGCCGCCCAGCGCATCGGTACCCATCAGGAAACCGACGGCCAGCGGGACGATCACGGCGATGACGGCCGGCAGGATCAGCGAGGTGAGCGCGCCGGAGGAGGCGATCGAGACGCAGCGGGCGTAGTCGGGCAGCTCGGTGCCCTTGAGGATGCCCGGGCGGGCGCGGAACTGGGAGCGGATCTCCTCGATCATCACAAAGGCATTCTTGGTGACCGCCAGCATCAGCAGGGCCGAGAAGACCGGCGGGCAGGTCGCCCCGAGCAGCACGCCGGCCAGCACGATGGGCTTTTGCAGGTCGATATCCAGTGACACGCCCAGCCCCTCCAGCACCTCGCCGTAGGCGGCGAAGAGCGCCAGCACCGTGAGGGCCGCGGCGCTGATGGCGAAGCCCTTGGTAATCGCCTTGGCCGTGTTGCCGGCGGAGTCGAGCGTGTCGCAGCGCTCGACCACCTCGTGCCCCATCTCCGACATCTCGGCGATGCCCTTGGCGTTGTCGACGATCGGCCCGTAGGCGTCGGCCGAGACGATCACGCCGGTGATCGAGAGCATGCCGACGGCGGCGATGCCGATGCCGTAGATGCCGCTGACACCGTAGGCCTCGGCGGCGAAGTAGGCCGCCAGCGTGGCGCCGGCGATGCCGAGAATGCTCGGCAGGATCGAGATCAGGCCGTAGCTGAGGCCGGTGATGATCGTGATGGCGGAGCCCGACTTGGACATGGCGGCCACCTGCTGCACGGGGCGGCGCTCGTCGTTGGTGAAGTAGTCGGTGCAGAAGCCGATCAGCACGGCGATGACCAGCCCGGCCAAGGTGGAGATCAGCACACCGGTGTTGAAGCCGCCGGCATAGTTGAGCAGCGTGGCCAGCACGGCGAAGATCACGCAGGTGATCACGGTGCCGTTGTTGAGGGCTGCGCCGGGCTTGCCGTCGCGGCCGACGCGCACGAACTGGATGCCGATGAAACTCGCCAGCATGCCGACAGTGCAGAGCACCAGCGGAAAGACGACGTAGAAGCGCGGATCACCATCCCCCGCCGCCGCCGTCTGGCCCACGCCGACGCCGAGAATCATGGCCGCCACGACCGAGGCGACGTAGGAGTCGAAGATGTCGGCGCCCATGCCGGCCACGTCGCCGACGTTGTCGCCGACGTTGTCCGCGATCACGGCGGGGTTGCGCGGATCATCCTCGGGAATGCCGACCTCGACCTTGCCGACCAGGTCGGCGGCGATGTCGGCCGTCTTGGTGAAGATGCCGCCGCCGGCCTTGGCCAGCAGCGCCATGGCCGAGGCGCCCAGCGAGAAGCCGAGAATCGTCTCGGGGTTGCCTGTAAAAATGTATATGAGCGAGATGCCGATCACGGCGGTACCGACCATGGCCAGGCCCAGCACGGCACCCGCGTAGAAGGCCACGCGGAAGGCCGGGTTGAGCCCCAGCTTGGCCGCCACGGCCGAGCGCAGGTTGGCGCGCACGGCGATGCTCATGCCGAGAAAACCGGCCAGGCCCGAGCAGAGGGCCCCGAGGACAAAGGCCAGCGCCGTCCAGATACCCGCCCACGGATTGTCGGCGAGGACGAAGGCGCGTTCCGCCACCGAGCGGGTCATGTCGAGGCTGAAGATCAGGGCGATGATCACGCCCAGCACAGCCACCAGCACACCCAGCGCCGTATAGAGCTTGGTGAGGTAGGCGCGCGCGCCCTCCTGGATGTAGCCGGCAATCGCCTGCTCGCGTTCACCACCGGCATTCTGGCGGCTTACCCAGGCATAGAGCGCCAGAGCATACCCCAGAGAGACAACACCCAGACCGATGGCCACAAAAAGCCACATGCTGATAGTCATAATGCAATCCACCAATGTTGCCGCCAGAAGGTCTCTGCCCGATACGACCGCGCAAGCGAAACCCTCCGTAAGCCGGTATCCGGCAAGCCCCTGAAGCTGAAGCAACTTGGGATTGGATTATGCGCCTCCCTCGCCGATAAGGCAAGCCAAAAGGGGCAATCGGAAACGGTCGGCGGCGTAAGGGGTTGGCGGTTACGTTGCCGCCACGATGTTTTCCGACCAGAGTTCCTCAAGGAAGACCCGCCAGGGGAGAATGTCCACACCGTCGTCGGTACGGCGCGGCTTGGCGTCCATCGAGACGAGAATGGTGCGCCTGGGCTTGTGCTCCTCCTTGAACGCCCGCAGTCCGCGCAGATCATGATCGCCAGCCATGCGCGTGGACTTGACCTCGACCGCCACGGCGCCGTCGGCGAGTATGAAATCCACCCCGAGCTGCGAGGTCGTGCGCCAGTACGCCAACGACAGATTAGGTGCCTTGTAGTCACGGTAGGCGGAGAGCTCCATGAATATGAAGTGCTCGAGTGCCCGCCCCCAGAGTTCCGAGCCCGGTTCGATCCGGGCGCGCCGGGCCAAAGCTGCGGCGATACCGACATCGAAAAGGTAGAAACGGGGCGCCAGGATCACGCGGCGGCGGGCACGGCGCGTGTATGCGGGCAGCCAACGTCCCAGCAGCGTCTCCGCAAGCAATTCGAAGTAGGCCTTGACAGAGGGTGAACTGACACCGCAGTCACGGGCGATGTTCTGATAAACGATCATTTCCCCGTTGGAGAGTGCCGCGATCTCCAGAAAACGCCCAAAGGCCGGCAGGTTGCGGACAACGGCTTCGGCGGCTACTTCCTCTCGCAAATAGGTGCCGACATACGCATTTCGCAGGATGTCGTGATCCTCGGCGTCGTAGTGCGGCGGGAGCAGTCCGCGGTTAAGTGCCCGTGTGAGGTCGAAATCCGGAATCTCGGCGAAAGTCAGCGGGTGCAGGTTTAGGGATGGGGCGCGCCCGCCCAGCAGATTCGCCTGGCTACGCCTGACCTTGCGGGCACTTGACCCGCACAAGACGAAGCGCAGGCCCATCCGCTCGATCATCCAGTGAACCTCGTCGAGCAGATCGGGGACTTTCTGAATCTCGTCAATGATCACGGGTGCGGTCTGATTGTCTCCTGTCAGACCACGAGCCGAGAGTTCCTGCCGGATGATGGAGGGATTCTGCAGGCAGCGGCGGTATTCATCCGACAGAAGCAGATCGAACGTCACCGCATCCGGGAAGCGCTCGCGAAGCAGTGTGCTCTTGCCCGTCTGCCTCGCACCCCAGAGAAAACAGGTATGCCTGCGGCAGATTTCTAAACTGGCGATTCGTTTATACATGACAAAATAAAATAGCGCTTTATTCTGTCATCGTCAATACTCCTGATTAACGGACATGTTGACCCGATACGGGCGCCGTGTTAAAGTTAAGATATGAATCGCAGATGGCTCACATTAGCGATACTGCTGCCGCTGGTTGCGCTTGCACTCTTTTTCGGGTGCAATGGAGTCGCGCGCCATCATGGAACCGACGGAGCCTGCCGGCCTTTACCAACTCCGCAGTCGGCGACCGCGGCATGTCTGA
>JAAYLN010000282.1 GCA_012521875.1 Lentisphaerota bacterium
GGGTGAGCGGCAGTGCGGAGTGGTTGTTGAGGCGGTCGTGGCGCTTCTTGGCCTCGCGGAAGGCGTGGTACTCGGGCGAGTCGAGCCGCTCGGGATGGCGCTCGAAGGCGATCTGCGCCTGCAGCAGATCCTCGGCCGCGAAGAAGACGCGCCGCCGCAGCACATAGCGCAACTGCTCGGTGAAGATTTCGCGCGTGTCCCCGTCCGCGGCGGCCAGGGCCGCCCCGCTGGCGGCGGGTTCTGACGCAAAGCGCGGATCCTCAAGCAGCGCGTTGATGCGGTCGAGTGTTCCGAGCGTGGTTATGTGGCGCTGCTGTTCCGTCTCGAGCCGCGTGCGCATCCCGCCCGACTCATCTATCATGCCCACCGCCGCCAGCAGCGAGTCGAGTCACGTATGCGCCATCGAGTCGCCGGCGGTCGTCAGGAAGAGGACGTCGCGCTGGAGCTGTTCACGGTGCGGCTGGAGCCCCTCCAGCAGCCGGAGCTGCAGGGCGGTCTGCAGTGCATAGACGGAGCCGTGGGCCAGATCCGGCAGCATCGAGGCTGCATCGTAGGAGGCCCCGATCACCACCGCGCGGCGCGATTTGCCACCCGGCGCGCGCATGACGCCCAGCAGGTTGTGTACCCGCTGGTTGCGATAGGTGGAGCGCACCTCCAGACAGACCTGACGGCCGGCGTGGGCGAGAATCACGGGCTCGGCCACGAGACGCACGTAGTTCAGGGGGATCGACAGGCGCAGCGACTGCAACTGGTCCCAGGCTATCTGGTCGAGTCCCCCGGCGTGGGTCACGATCATGGCCTGGAAGCCGAGGTCGCAGTACTGCGCCGGGTTGAGGCCCAGCTCCTTGAAGAGCGGTTGCGCCAGATCCACGACCGCGATCTTGCTGGTGAAATCCGTGGCGCTGCGGACGTTCTTCTCGTTGACCAGCATCAGTTCGCCGACCACCCCGCCCGCCGGCGTGACGCCCGGCTGGATGAAGTTGGGCTGCGCGGGCCAGATGCCGACGCCGAGGGGCTCGCCGTCGGCCTCCAGCCGGAGAGTCTCCGCCAGCGGGTAGGCCACGTCGATCTCGTGCTCGAGGCACTCGAGCCCGCCCTCGCGGAAACGCTGCCTGAGCATGTCGCGGGTTGCCGCCAGCCCCGGCTGCCCCGGGGCGCGCGAGCCGTGCGCCCCGATCTCGTCAAGCGTCTCGCGGACGGCTTCGGGGGCGAGCGCCGCCTGCATGACGCCACGGTCGTAGGTGCGTGCAAACGGCACCGGCGCCTCGTAGGGCGTGGGTTTGAAGATCTCGAGAAAAGCGACTACGACCACAGCCGTGACCGCGGTGTAGATCGCGGTCCAAAGGATCTGGCGCAGGACAGGTCGGTTTGCGGTGGGCTTCATGGTTATGGAATTTCCGTGAATATCTTGGAGGCTCCCTTGGCCACGCTAATGCTGTTGATGGCGAAGAAGACAAGCAGTGTTATGAGCGCGGCGAGGAAGACGCCGACGAAGAATGGCTGGAGCTTGTGGCGCACGGCCGTGGCGCCGCCGATCTTGAGCACGATCAGGCGGATGGCCCAGGCCACCGCCAGATTGCCCCAGTTGGCGCAGTCGAAGACGTGCGTGCTGCCGACCACAAAACCGATCGGATGGAACCAGAAGCCCGAGAAGTACTGGCGCAGCAGCGTCAGGATCATGGCCACCACGGCACCGAAGACCA
>JAAYLN010000037.1 GCA_012521875.1 Lentisphaerota bacterium
CGAGGACGAGGACGAGGACGATCCATCCACTTTCCGCCTGCTCTCCCCGCGCACCCCTGCGACCAACCGATTGCGCGCCGCAGTGCGGTCAAGCGGGGGGGCGTCAGCGGGCGAAGTGCAGTATTGCCAGCACGATGGCGAAACCCGCCAGGAAGGCGGCGATAGCCAGCAGCAGAATGGCCCAGCGGGGCAGGGTGGCCAGATCCCTGATGCTTAGCCGCCGACGCTTGCGTCTGGCACGGCGCGGCGCGGCGGCGGGTGCTGGAGGGGAGTCGTCAATCAGCCGCGCCTCGGGCTTGCGGCGGTACATGGTGCTGCCGCCCGGTGGCGGCGCCTCGCCGGACGGGAACTGGTTGCGACCGACCTGCCGCATATCCTGCAGGGCGGCATACCAGGTGCGCGGACGGTAGCCGGGGTTCTTGGCGAGCAGCTTCTCCAGCAGGGCGGCGTAGGCCTCGGAGAGTTCGGGCGCGAACTCGCGGGCGTCCGGCGCCTGCCCCGTGCATTGCATCTCCATGACCTCCTCGTCCGGCATGCCCGGGAAGAGCCGTCGCCCGGTCACCATGTGGTAGAGCGTGGCTCCCAGCGAGTACATGTCGGTACGGCAGTCGAGGGGCGTGGCGCCAGTGACCTGCTCGGGTGCCATGTAGGCCGGCGTGCCGGTGATTTCGGTGGCATCCGCATCGCCGGCGCGGTGACGTCCGCGCAGGCAGCGCGCCACGCCCAAGTCGGTCAGCTTGACGGTGCCATCGGCATCCACCATGATGTTGGCCGGCTTGATGTCGCAATGGATCAGCCCGACCTGCGCCCAGGCGTACTCGAGCGCCACGGCGATCGATTCCGCCACCGCCAGGGTCTCGGATGGATCGATGCGTCCCTTGCGCCGCAGCCATTTCTCGGCATCGTATCCGCGGGCGTACTCCATGATGTAGAAATGTTGTCCGCCCTGGTTGGCCACGTCGAAGACGCGCACCAGGTTGGGGTGCGAGAGCTGCGCCGCCATGCGGGCCTCGACGACGAAGCGCTTGACGTCCTCCGGATCGCTGGAGAGTGAGGGGTCGAGCACCTTGAGGGCCACCTCGCGGTCCAGCGAGTGCTGCCGTGCGGCCCAGACGGTGGACATGCCGCCCTTGCCCAGGAAGGCACCGATGGTGAAGCCGCTCAACTGTGGAGGAACCGGGGTTGTCATCGCGCCACCACCCCGTCGCCCTTGCAGCGCTCGCACAGCATCCAGCCGGAGTTCCGGCATTTGGGACAAAGGCTTGTGTCATCCGCCGCGTGGCGGCGCGTGCGGCAGGTCCGGCACTCGCTCACGCCCTCGCCGCCGCAGGTGCGGCACGGGGCTGCGAGCCCCGCGCCCTTGCATCGGGCGCAGGCCACGGCCCCCTTGCCGCGGCACGGCTGGCAGTTCACCGCTCCCGTGCCCTGGCATACGGGGCACTTGACACGCCGTGCCAGGGCGGTCTGGGGGGTGAGCGTGTTGCCGGGCTTCTCCTCGACCCATCCGTCGCGGCACTTGCGGTTGGTGCATGGCTTGCGTCCCGTGCCGGCGCATGCCTTGCAGCGCTCGAGGCCGATGCCGGCGCAGGCCTGGCAGTCGGCGGCGGCGATGCGGCGGATGGCGGCCAGTTGGCGCGGCATCAGCTCCTGCGCCCACGCCTTCGGAATCCAGGCCGATCCGGCGGCGACACGTCCCGCGGCCTGCAGTAGCAGCCCCGCCTCGCGGCGTCCCTGCAGAATCAGCAGCCGCGCAGCCTCGACGTCCCGCGTGCCGGAGATGGTTCCCCTGCCGCCGCAGGTGGCGCAGGCGGCACTCGTCGACCGTGTGGTGGCTTCGGCGCTGCCGCCTGCCAGTTGCTGGAAGACGACCTGCCGGCGTCCGGAGCCACTGCAGGCGGGGCAGGCCTGTCCTGTGACGGCCAGTGCGACACGGCAGCGCTGCAGGCCCTCGAGTACCGATTGGCCCGTCGCGGGAGGCAGGTTGGTGGGGTCGATCACCGCCAGCAGGGCGCGGGCATTTCCATAGAGCGCCAGCGCGACTTCAGGACGGCGCGACTCCTCCCCGCGGGCGGCCAGTACATCCAGCCGCGCCTGCTCGAAGGCCCCGGCGGCCAGAGTGGCCGCCGGGGAGGGCTCCTGCCCCTCCGCCGCGTTGTCAGCAGGTGCTGGTGGTGGCGGAATGTCGGGCAGGCGCGCCTGGCAGGCGGTACAAAACTCCCCGCCGGCGCTATCCTCACGCCCGCAACTGCCGCAAATCCGCAACTGGCCGCGGACGGCAGCCGTTGCCAGCAGGAGGGTCATCAATACGACAAGCTTCCGCATCGCTTACCCGCCACCATGAAAAAGCACATCCCGGCCGTGCCGCGATGTGCGTCGCCGGGTTGCCCGTTGCCGGTTCAGGCCGTTTCGGCTGCCTTGGCTACCGCGGCCTTGACCTTCTCCGGCCGCTTGAGTGCCGTGCGTACCGCGCCCGCGCTCATCTTCGCTGCCTCGTCGGCATCCACGCCCAGCGCGACCAGACGCTTGAGCTGCGTCTTCTCGCGGCGACGGCGCTCGCCTGTGCTCTTCACCGGCCGCGTGCGCGGCTTCTTGTGTAGTGTTCGTCCTGTTCCCATCAGAGTCTCCGTTGTCTCTAGACTACTTTCGCAAATGGTTCATTATCGCCGGAACCTGCCCTGCTGGCAAGCCGTAGGTTTTTGCCGTAGGTTTTTGCAGTGCCCTGCCGGCGGCATCTGCCGTTCTGGTGCTCGTGCGTGTTACGCGTTACGGTTCCGGTGTGAAAGCGGTTCAAGGTGCGGCGGGAGCCGGCGCCGGTGCCGCCGCGGGGGCTTGCGCAGGGGCAGCAGGGGGCGGTGTCGCAGCCGGCCGCACCACCGGTCTCCGATCCATCGGCTTGATGGCTCCGGGCCGTGCCGGATGCGGTGCCCGCTGGGGGCGCTTGAGCGACATCTCCTTGCGGATGGCGTCCATGCGATCCTGCAACTTGGCAGTTTCCGGGTCGGCGCGCAGCTTGGCCTCGCGCAACTGGTTCAGCCTATCCTGCGCCTTCTTGACGTCCTCCCTGGCTGCAATTATCTCCGGATCCGCATCAATCCTGGCCCTGGCCGGGCCCAGCTTGAGCGACAGTTCCCGCATCTCCTGGTATAGAGCCTGCCGTTCCGCCATGGCATTGGTGCTGACCAGGGCCGGTGGTGGTGCCTTGGGCTGGGCTCCTGGCGCGGGTGCGGGTGCGGGTGCGGGAGCCGCCTCCTCCGCGTGACAGACACTGCACATGACGGCGGCGGTCAAAACCGCACCGGCGATAGAAGATAGACGCAACGTGTTCATGGGTATTCCTTCGGGTATGCCCTGTCCGCGGATTGGACGGGGGTTTGAGTTATTGTGGCATAACACTATGCTCTGCGCAAATCAAATATAGCCGGTTAGCGCCGCGAGCGGTGCAGTACCGATTCGCTGATGTGCATGCCGTGGCGGGCACCCAGCGGCTGGCGCACGCGCCAGCCCTTGCGGCTGCCGTGGGCGATCGCCTGGTAGCCCTTGGTAAGGAAGAGCAGGGCATCGAGCTGGCTGGCGATCCAGTAGAGAACGGACGCCGCGCGCCCCTTCCCGCGACCCGGCGCGTCCAGTATCAGACGTACCAACTGCACCCAGAAGCGGCAGTAGGTCCGGACACCCAGCACATCAAAACCGGTCTTCAGCAGGTCGAAGAGCTGCCGCTCGTTGTAGCCCGGATTCTGGATCTGACCGGTGCGGCGCACCAGCAGGCCCGCCAGGTTGAGGCGTTTGCGGTAGTCGCAGGAGACCAGCAGGGAGCCCGGTGTCTTGAGCACGCGATGGCACTCCTGGACCAGGGCAATATCGCGATCCGGGTCGCCCGTCAGGCAGCCGCGCGCGATAACCACCACATCGAACTGCTTGTCGTCGAAGGGTAGCTCGCCGCCCGGGCCGGCCTGCAGCACATCCTCCTCAAGGATGGCGGACGCGCTGCGGCACTGCTCCGGCGTCGGGCAGACCGACGACCAGTAGCCGCCGAGGCGGCGCAGATAGAGGCTGCCCACGGGATTGGGCATCCCGATGTCCAGGCAGGTCATCTTGCCGATCTCGAGGCCGTCCAGAATCCGCGCGATGGCGTAAATCTCCATCTGCAGGGGGCGGTCTACCTGAAAATCGGCCAGCCACTGCTGGGGTGCGCTGCCGTAATGGCCTTGTTCCATTGGGAGATTCATGGTTATCTCTTCCCGTCAATTGTGTTAAAGAGCATAACATGCTGCCCGGCTTGCGTCAATCTGGCGCAACATGACATTGACAAGTGAGGCGGGAATATCTAACCTGCACAAGTGATTACTGCCGCAAGGCATACAATAACGTTGAAATTATCATGAGTAAAAACCTCGAACAGGATCTGCTCCTTCTGCACCAGCTCTTTGAATCCGAGCCCGAGCGCTCGTGGCGCCTGCGTGAGATTGCCGGCACTCTGAACTTTAGCGGGCGCCGCGCGCAGCGGCTGCGCCAGGCTCTCGAAAGGCTGACCCGCAAGGGCGCCATCGTCGAAATCCGCCCCGGCGTCTTCACCCTCGGCCAGACCGCCGACCTCATCACCGGCAAGCTGGTGCTGGTGCGCAGCGGCGTGGGCTTCGTCACGGACATCACGACGGGCGAGAGCGTGCGTGTCGAGAGCGACGACATCCGTACCGCCCTGCCGGGCGATACCGTCACCGTGCGCAAGAGGGTAGGGCGCGACAAGCCCGCGACCGGACGCATCATCCGCATTGTCGCGCGCGCGGATGTCGACATCGTCGGCACCCTGGCCTCCACCGGCCGCTTCCTCTACGTCATCCCCTTCGATCCGGTCTACCGGCGCAACATCGTGGTGCCGGAGGCGTGCGGCGCCGCGGTTGGCGACCGCGTGGTGGTGCGCTTCCACAAGTGGGAGAACCAGCACGTGGCACCCGAGGGCGAGATCATCGACGTGATCGGCCCCGCCGACAAGCCCTCGCTCGATACCGAGGTCGTCATCCGCCAGTACAACCTGCCGCGCGATTTCCCAACCGAGGTGATGCGCGATGCCGAGACCGTCTCGCGGCGGCTGAGCCACCCCGGCGAACGCCTGGATCTGCGGGAGAGCACCTATATCCTGACCATTGATCCGGCCACGGCGCGGGACTTCGACGACGCCCTCTCGCTCGAGCGCGACGGGCAGGGGCGCCGCGTGCTCGGCGTGCATATCGCCGACGTCAGCCACTTCGTGCGTCCCGGTTCGGCTATAGACAAGGAGGCCGCCGAACGCGGCAACAGCGTCTATCTGGTCGACAAGGTGATCCCCATGCTGCCCGAGCAGCTCTCCAACGGCGTCTGCAGCCTGCGCCCGGGGGAGGATAGGCTCTGCTTCTCGGCCTTCCTGACCTTCGAGGAGGACGGGCGCATGAGCGGTCGGCGCTTTGCCAGGACGCTGATCCGCTCGCGCCTGCGCCTGACCTACGGGCAGGCACTCGAGGTCATTGAAAAGCGTCCGGTGACTGGTGCCAGGCCGGGATCCGAGGCCGTCGCGCTGATCCGCGACACCCACGCGCTGGCCCAGCAACTGCGCCGCCGCCGCATGCAGGCCGGCGCGCTCGACCTCGAGGTGCCCGAGTGCGAGATCCTGCTGGATGCCGAGGCCCGCATGACCGGCGTCAGGGTACGCGAGTACGACGTTTCCCACCAGATGATTGAGGAGTGCATGGTGGCCGCCAACGAGGCCGTCGCCACCGAGCTCAAGTCCTGCGGCATCCCGATCATCTCGCGCCTGCACGAGCCGCCCGATCCGCTTAAGATCGAGGAGCTCACGGCCGCGCTGGCACAGCTCGGTTTCCGCCCCGGCGACCTGACCGATCCGCGCATGCTTACGCGCTTCCTCTCCTCGACCATCGATCATCCGCTCCGCGACAGCGCCCACACGCTGGTGCTACGCAGCATGAAGCGCGCGATCTACTCGGTTGACGAGGCCGGGCACTTCGGTTTGGCCAAGCGCTACTATTCGCACTTTACCTCGCCGATCCGCCGCTATTCCGACCTCGTGCTGCACCGCCAGTTGGCCGACCACCTGTCACGCAAGACGCGCCGCGGCGGGGCCGACACGCTCTACCTGAAGGGCGTCGCCGCCACCTGCACCGAGCGCGAGCAACTGGCCGACGATGCCACGCGCGCCCTGATCGAGATCAAGAAGTTCCGCTTCCTGCAGCAGCAGCTCGACGAGGGGCGGCCGGTCGTCTACGGCGCGGTCATCTCGCGCGTCACCAACTACGGGCTCTTCGTTGATATAACCGATCTGCAGTTAAGCGGTCTGGTGCATATCGCGACCATCTCCGAGTCGTTTGTGCGCTACGACCGCGCCTGCGAGTGCCTCGAGGCGGATGGCCGCCGCTACAAGCTGGGCGACCGGGTGCGCGTGCAGGTGGTGAAGGTGGACTTCACCCCGCGCCATGCCGACTTCGTGCTGGTTCACGACGAGGAACCGGAAAAGAAGGGCAAGAAGGAAAAGAAGGCCCGCAAGCCGCGCGAGGCCAAGAGCGAAGCAAAAGCTAAGGGCGAGGCCAAGACTAAAACACGCGAGGCGAAAACCAAAACCAAGACACCTCGCAGCGGGGAAAACCGCCAAGACGCCAAGGGGAAGGGCGATAAGCCCTAAATCGAAAAAGGTAGGGCGAGCCGCATGCAGGGCTAATGCGAAGGAGCGAAGCCGCGAATGGACGCGAGTGGGCACGAGTGCTGCTGGTTTTTGAATCAGGAAGGCAGGAAATCAGGAAGTTTTTTTAACCGCGAAAGACGCGAAAAGCGCGAAAAGGAGAGTGTAAGTAGAGCCGCGAATGGCCGCGAATGGGCGCGAATACTGCTGGTTTTTTTGAATCAGGAAGGATTATGAACCGCCAAGACGCCAAGGGCGCCAAGAGGGGGAATTGGTTCAACCGCAGATGTCCTGCTTCGCAGGCGCATATGTCAACGCAGATGTCCGCAGATTTGAACGGGTGGCACAGGCGGGATGATGATGGGGTCGATGCCGTCGGCAATCAGCTTCGATGGGGGTCGATGGGGGTCGACCGGGGTCGATGGGGGTCGGGTGCAGGGCAAGTTCCCGCAAAGGCGCGCAAGCACAGGGCGAAGCCGTCCCGGCTAGCCGCAGCGATGGAGCGTGGCAGTGTGGGGCAGGCATTCCTGCCTGCCCGCGCCTGCCCGCGCAGACAGGAATGTCCGCGCCACTTTGGGGCCCCATTCGTAAATGGCCATCGATCCTGTCGTCACCTGTCGATACCTGTCGATACCTGTCGGCAGTTCCGGTAGTACTGGCGCGCTCGAGGACAAGGACGAGGACGAGGACGAGAGCATGCTGTACTGTGAGCCTATGCGGGCGCTTGCCGCTGCGGCTGACGGTACGGTCGCAGTAGTGTGAACGGAAAAGCCGGAACGCTGGAGCCCGCCGTCCCCGGCGGTGCCGTTCTCCATCCATGCGCCGCATCAATACACCGCGGAGACCGCGGGCTCCAAGGTGCATCGGAAGCGAACAGGATGACGGAAAATTTGCCTGACAGTTTGCCTAAGCCGACAAAGCGTAGGGACAAAGCGTGGAGACGAAGTGTAGCCGACAAAGTGTGGAGACAAAGTGTGGAGACAA
>JAAYLN010000038.1 GCA_012521875.1 Lentisphaerota bacterium
GTTGTTCCGCAACCACTCCCTGACCAGCGCCACGGCGTCGTCCATCTCCAGGCGTTCCTGAATCGTGCATGTGGTTGTCATGCACCATGTTGTAGCAAAAGGCGCGGCGGAAGTTCCGAACTAAATGCGGGGGCACGTGCAGGGCTAGCCGCAGCGATGGAGCGTGGTAGTGTGGGGCAGATCCCGCAAAGGCGGGAAAACTAAGTGCAGCGACTAAGTGTAAAGCGACTAAGTGCAGCGACTAAGTGTGAAGACAAGGTGTAAGCGCGAAGCGCCCACTTAATCCCACTCTTAATCCCACTCTTAAACGGTACGCTTAAACCACCCGCTTACTCTTTCGCTTTCGACAAAGCGACAAAGTGGGGCATGCCGCTTACTGTTGGCTACCTGAAGGCTTGCGGCGCCAGCCCTCGATCCAGAGTTCGCCGATCATGGCGGCGACAGCAATCACCAGCAGCGGCGCATAGAGACTGCGGCCGCGGCGCAGGCGCTGTACCGTCTGCCGGCGGGCGGCGGCACTGCGCGCGCGGATGATCTGGTGCGGCACACCGGAGAGAACCGGCACCTGCTCGCCGCGCACGCGCTGCGCCACGGCCTCGCGGGGTTCGCCGCTCACGGCGATCTGGCGCACCACCTGTCCCTGCGTAAACTGGTAGAGTCCGGCACGCGCGGGCAGACGCGCCTCCGCCAGCGGCAACTGCCAGCTTCCCTGATCGCCCTCGCGCGCAATGACCTCGATCACGGCTTCCGGTTCCGGCGGCACATCCGTTGCCGTGCCGGAGACACGTGTCAGCGGATGTCCGGCCACCCCCTGCTCGCCGGCGAAACCTTCAACACCCGCCAGGGCCACGCCCTGCACCAGGGCCACAAAGGAGGCCTTGTGCGGCAGGCTGCTCCAGCGCGGCTCCCAGGCCACTCCCGCGACCGTCACGCGCCCCTGTCCCACGTCCCGCCTTGCCAGCAGTACCCGGCGCGCATCAAGGCCGGCCAGCGCCACCGTCTCCTCCGCCACACGCAGGGGAAAGGCGCGGAAGGCATGGATTTCACGCCAGAGCGGCGTACCGTCAGCCCCCCGCAACTCATCCCAGAGGGCATCGTCGGCATCCAGTATCCTCCACTCGCCCCCCTCATCGTCGCGGAACTCCTGCTCCCACTCCATCCCGCACCACTCAGGCAGGGGTGGCGGTGCCGCTGCGGCACCAGCCATCGGTGCCACCAGCGCGTGGCCGCCCGCCATCAGATAGGCGTGGAGCGGACGCGCGACAACATCCTGCACCAGATGCTCGGCCGTCACCGCCACTAGTGCCGGACGCGGCGTCTCGGCCAGGCGCCCGGCCAGGGCGTCGGGCGGTACCGAAGCGACGCGGAAGCCCGTGAGCGCGACCCCATCGCCCGGCGCGAGCGCCGCCGCCAGCAGGCCGTGCGGCGCCTCGCCGCCGACGAGAACCACCTCCTCGCCCTCCGAAACAGCAACCGCCAGCCAGGCCACGGCCGCCGCACTTGCCGAGCGCCCCTCGATCCAGGCCTTCACCTGCTCCTCCCCAGCCGTCGGTGCCGGCAGAGCTACCGGGACTTCACGCGTCCCGCGCGCCGGAACCGCGACGGCCTCGCGGTGCGGTGTTCCGGATGCCTTGGACTGCACATTCAGGATGACCTCGGCATCGGCATCGCCCTCATTCCGCAGCAGAAAGCGTGTCCGCCAGGGGCGTCCGGCCAGCAGCGGGCGCGCCGGCGGCGCGGGCGCGACCAGGCTCACGCTGCCCGCAAGGTCATCGTCGTCGCCGACATCGTGGATCAGCAGCGCGATGCCCAGCGGCAGCGACAAGGCGCCGGGGGCGGCACCCCATTCGGAGGTCTGGAGATCCGTGAAGAGATGCACCTCGCCAAAGGTGCGGAGCGCGCCCCGCACGGAACTGATGGCCGCCTGCATGGCGCGCGTTGGCTCGCCGGCGGCATGTGTCGTGCGGATGGAGTTTAGGGCAGTGCGCAAGCGTGCGCGATCGGACGACATGCCAGCCGGCATCGAGGCGGGAGCATCCTGTACCGTGGTGAAGAGATCCGCCGAGGCCACGGCTTCATCCTCGCAGAGCAGCGTTGCGGCGGCGATGGCGCGCGCCAGCCGGCTGTCGCCCGCCGGTCCAGCGGACTGCATGGAGGCCGAGTTGTCGATGACCACGGCGATGACCGCGCCATCGCTGCCTCGTCCGCGCCGCACTGGGCGTGCAAGTGCCAGCAGCAGCGAGAGGAGCAGAATTGTGCGCAGCAGGAGCAGCAGCCATTCGCGGATGCGGCGCCGCGCGCTCAGCCGCGGATCGGCGGCCATGAAGAACATCAGCGAGGAGAAGGGCCTGGGCTGGCGCCGTACGCGGAAGAAGAGATGGAATACGAGCGGCAGCAGCCCAAGGGGCAGCAGCCAGAGCATGGTGGGCGCGAGGAAGGTCACTGCGTACCTCCACGCAGACGGAGCATGGCCGACTCGACCGCCTCGCGCGTGTCGAAGACATGGTAGGCGCCCAGGGCTTCGGCACAGGCCCGGCCAAGCTGTTCGATGTGGGCCTCCACCGCCCGCTCGTAGCCCTGGCGTATCTCGTCGAGCTCGATGGTCAGGCGGCGGTTGGTCTCGAGGTCGCGCAGTTCGGAGACGCCCCCCAGGGTAAGCCGCCGCTCCCCACCGTCGAGCACGTGCAGCAGAATGACATTGTGCCCGTCGTGTCCGAGCCGACGCAGTCCCTTGATGATCGCGGCGGGCGGCTGCAGGAAGTCGGAGATGCAGACCACCAGACTACGCGACGGGATGCGGTCGGCGGCCTGCTGCAACGAGGCGCCGATGTCGCTCACGCCATCGGGCGTGAAGGTCTCCAGCGCCTCCAGCATGGGGCGCAGGCCGGCGAGCGTGCCGGTCGGCGGCAGTATGCGGTCGAGCCCGGCGCCGAAGGAGAAGAGGCTGGCGGCATCGCCCTGCGCCACGAGCGCATACATGAGCCCCGCGGCCAGAAAGGAGCCGTATTCGAGCTTAGTACACGGACCGGCGTCGCGGTAGGCCATGCTGCCGGAGGTATCGAGCATCACGGTCGCCACGAGGCTGGTCTCCTCAAGGCTCTGGCGGATCAGGTAGCGGTCGGAGCGTGCATAGACGGGCCAGTCGATGCGGTTGGGAGGATCGCCGGGCGTATAGGGACGGTACTCGGCGAATTCCACCGAGGCCCCGTATTCCGGCGAGCGGTGCAGTCCTTCGCCCCGGCCGCGCACCGGTCGCCGTACCCGGATACCGAGCCGGTGGACGGACTCGGCCAGCGCGGGGGGCAGAAAACGGAAACCGGCTTCCGGCATGGCATGGCCTACCGCTTTCCAAGTCCGAAGAGTTCGAGGCAGCGGCGGAAGTCGGCCGGTAGCGGACTATGAGCTTTCAAAGGCCCCTGCCCCATGGGATTGACGAGTTCCAGCCCGGAGGCGTGCAGCATCTGCCGCGGCACGCGCAGGAAGCGCGGATCGCGGCTGGTCTTGAGTCCGTGCAGCCGGTCGCCGACGACCGGATGGCGGATCGAGGCCAGATGGAGGCGTATCTGGTGCGTGCGTCCGGTCTCGATGCGCACACGAGCGAGGGAGACGTCCTCGGTGGCGGCAATGCGCCGCACGTGGGTACGCGCGGGCTCGTTGTCCAGCGGCGTGGTGATCGTCGTGGAGGCACGCTCCAGCCGCCCCACGACCAGAACGTCGTAGAACTTGCGCACACGCCGCGTCTTGAAAATCGCGACGGCCTGGTCGAAGGCCGTCGCGCTGCGCGCGACGAGCAGGCAGCCCGATGTATCGCGGTCGAGGCGGTGGACGCAGCGCAGCGCGGGCTCGTTGCGCTGGGCGCGCAGAAGATCCTCCACACCGCCCGGCCCGATCGAGAGCATACCGCACGGCTTGTCCACAAAGAGGTAGTGCTCCGTCTCGTTGAGCACGCGGATGCGGCGCGGCTCCGTCGGTTGTACGACCTCACTCCGGCGCGTGTCGACGGTGTCGCCGCTCTGCAGGATGTGGCGTGCCATCCAGATGCACTGCCGGTTGACGAAGACCTGGCGGGCGTCGATGCGATCCTTGGCCTGGCGCTTGGAGATTTTCAGGCGCTCCGCCAGGAAATTCTGCAGAGTCTGCCCCGCTTCCGACCGGGTCACGGTCAGCGTGAGCATCGGGTGGGGATGGGCTGCCATGGCAGTTTGGGCAGGAGCGCCGGAGAAGGCTTGCGGAAACTAGGAGTTACCCTTTGCGCCCCACTGGACGAGGTTGTCCAGCGATTTGCGCGGGGACTGGTGCGCGGCAATCGACAACGGCTCCTCGGGGTGGCCCAGCGGCAGCAGCACCACGGGTTCGAGATGGTCGGGCAGCGCAAGCTGGTGCCGTACGCGGTCGGCATCGAAGGCGCAGATCCAGCAGGTGCCGAGACCGCGCGCGGCGGCAGCCAGGGTCATGTGGTCGGTCACAATGGCGGCATCGATATCGGCATGATCCTTGCCGTCGGCACGGTGCCACGACTTTTGGTGGTCGGCGCAGACGACGATGACTACCGGAGCGCTGCGGAACCAGTCGCGCGGGTAGGCGGCGGCAAGCTCGTCCAGCTCATCACGCTCGGTGATGACGAAAAGCTTGGTCGGCTGGTTGTTGCAGGCCGATGGGGCCACGCGGGCGGCCTCGAGTACCGCGAGCAGATCCTCGCGCGATACGGCACGGTCGGAATAGAGGCGCACGGAGCGCCGCACGAGCATGAGGTCGGAAAATTTCATGTTGGTTTCCTTCGGTCTAGTGCATCAGCAGCATTACAGTGGCCAGGGCAGGAAAGGCGAGCAGTGTGCTGACGACAACGATCGCCGCTGCGAGGTCGCGATCCGCCCCCATCTGGTCGGCCATGACAAACGAGGCCACGGCCGTGGGGGTTGCCGACAGGAGCACCGCGATCAGCAGGTAGTCGCCCTCCAGTCCCAAGGCACGTCCAATAGTATAGCCGATCAGCGGCGAAATAGCGACCTTGAAGAAGGCCGCGCGGCAGGCGAGGCTGCCCTGCCCCTTCACGCGCGATGGTGTAAGCGAGGCACCCAGGGCCAGCAGCGCCGCCGGCAGTCCCAGCCCCGACAGTCCCTTCACCGTGCGCTGCAGCGCATCGGGCAGTTCAAAGGAAAGGTGACGCGCCAGCAGCCCCAGCAGACAGGCAACGATCAGCGGATTGCGGGCGATCTCCAGTAGCGTCCTGCCCAGGCGCCGCGTCCAGTGTCCCCCTCCCGCATCAAGCAGCAGCAGCACGCAGGCCACGTTGAAGACGGGGATAGTTGGCGCCAGCGAGAGCACGGCCACCGCCCGCGCCTCGGGCCGGCCCTCGAGCACAAAATAGACCACGGGAATCCCGACGTAGGCCAGATTGCCGCGGAAGGCGCCCTGCACGAAGGCGCGCAGCGTCGGCAGCGGCAGACGCTGCGGAATCGCCACCAGCCAGGCGCAGAGGCCCGCCATCAGCGAACCACCGAGAACCGCCGCCGAGATGCGCAGGGGTTCCAGACCGGAGGCCGGCGCGCCGGTGATGTCGAGATAGAGCATGCAGGGCAGCCCGACCCAGAAGGCCAGCTTGTTTAGCCCGTTGAAGCAGGATTCCGGCAGGAATCTGGCAGCCCGCAGGGCCGTGCCCAGCAGGATCATCAGCATTACCGGAAGCAGCGAGGATATGACAGCGGCAAACATCGGCTCACCCCGCTTCCCGCCGGCAGTAGAACCGGCCTGTCGCCACGGTTCTGAAGCCGAGGCGCGCATAGAAGTGCTCCAGTCCGGGATCGCACTCGGTAAGCAGGAAGGTCTCCTGCAGCCCCTCGCGCCGCTCCGCGGCCAGAACAGCGCGGATGGCCAGGGTGGCGTAGCCGCGGCGGGTCAGCTTCGGCTCGGTACCGACATTGTAGAGTCCGGCGCGTTCACCGCGGCACAGCGTGGTGAGCATGACCGCAGGCTGCTCCCCTCGATAGAGCAGCCAGTGGTGCGTCTTGAAGCTTCCGCCGGATACACCCGCCCAGGCCTCCGGCTCGGGAATCGGCAGCGCGACGTTAGGCGACATCTCCCCTTCCCAGAAGATATTGAGGTAGAGCTGGTTGAAGTGCTCCGCCTGCGCGGGTGTCAGCACGCGGCGCAGCGTCATGCCCTCCGGCAGCGCGATGTTGCTGATGCCGTCCATGCCGCGCGCCATCCAGGTGTTCTGCCCTCTGGGCTGCCAGGGGGACGGCAAGGCTGGGCGCCCCTGGTCGGGCGAGTCGGCCAAGTACCATACCGGCCGACGGCCACGCGCGGCAAAGGCCTCCGCAATCCACTTCTCATGGCGCAAGGCCTCGGACGGAACATCCACGAAGAGGAGGTTCCACATCGGCTCCGCCTCCTGCATCGAGAAGATCAGCTTGCCGGCACGCCCCGGCGCGGGGATGACCTCGTCAATGAACATACCGAGCTGGGCATCGATATGGAAGTCCAGCCAGTCACGGTAGGCGGACATCAGGCGGTCTCCTCGCGGCGCGGGGTCAGGATATAGCGCTTGAGCATCAGGTCGGGACAGTAGGAGCGTTTGGCCTGGCGCAGGCCGGGCGAGCCGACATCCTGCTCGAGGTTGATCCACTCGGCACGTCCGTGCAGCGAGCGGGCCACTCCGATGCGGATGCGCTGCGCCGTGCCGGCCTGGTGGCGCACAGCCTTTTCAAAATGCACATCGACCACCGAAGGGGTGAGAAAGCTCCAGATCGAGAAGGCCATCACCCCGCCATGCGCGTCCAGCAACTGACGCCCCTCCAGCCCCAATTCCTCAAAGTTCTGCAGGGCACAGGCCAGCGCCATCTGCTCCTGCGCGGCCCCCTCCACGGGATGCTCCGCCTGCAGGCTTTGCGCCAGCTCCATAAGCGCCGGTGCCGCAGCGGTATCCAGCGGCTCGAAACGGCTGCCGCTCACCTCGCGCTCGAAGTGGCGCAGCAGGCGCCGCGTGTTCTGGTGGCAGTTGCCCTCGATGACGGCCAGCTTATCCGTGCGGTAAAGATAGTCGTCCTCGGCCTCGAGAGTGCTGACCTCGTAGAGCGCCGCCAATTCATCGGCGTACGACTCGACATAGTCCGGCGGCACGTCGGCCCAGACTAGCGGCATACCGGCAGCCTCGGCCACAGCCCGGCGGACGCGCTCCAACTCCGCCGGCGCGAACCACTCGCCCATGGGGAAGTGCAGACTGCGGACGCTCCGCGCCAGGATGATGATGCGTCCGGCGACGCGCGAGAAGACGTTGTCGTACACATCCCGCCAGACATAGATGTTGACGAAACTGCACTCGCAACTGGCGCGGTTCAGGATGGATGCCGCCGCCTTGAACTCATCCTGGTTCTGAAGCGTGACCGGCTCGAATAAAACTGGTGTGGTTGGTGTCAAGCGCTTGGTGTGGTTGGTGTCAAACGCGGGGTAATTTACTCGCTTTCGGCGTCAAAGTCCAGAACGCTCGTGCTAGAAGCACCTGCGCCGGCGCGGAATCACACGAAGTCCAGGTTCCGTCCCGCCAAGGCGGGCCAGACGTTTCGCGCTCGCCTGCGTAACAAGCGCCCTGAGCCCCAAGTGTACAAGAACCGCCGTCTCCCCGATGCCCGTGAGTTCCGCGGCCCGCTTCAGGAGCTGATCATCTATGTCGAGCGTCGTTCTCATGCCGATGAGTATGCCAGACCGCGCAGAGGAGTGCAAATGCCATGATGCCGCACCTCCTCTGCCACTCCCTCTTTCGCATTCGACAAGGGGGGGACAAGGTGTGGAGACAAGGTGTGGAGACAAAGTGTGGGGACAAGGTGTGGAGACAAGGTGTAAGCGCGGAGCTCCCACTTAAACCCTCTCTTAAACTCACTCTTAAACGGCACGCTCACCCGCTTACTCCTTTTTCGTGTGAATTCGCGTGAATTCGCGGTTCCGATTCCCCGCGCCTCTGTGCCTCCGTGCCTCTGTGAGAAAAAAAATAACAGCGCTTTCGACATAGGCGCCAAAGTTGCCGACAAAGCTCGCGACAAAGTGAAGTCCCTGACCCATTCCAACTGCCGCTCCGCCTTTACCATTGATTGTTACCGCCGGATTTCCCATCATACCGCCATGTCCAAAGCCGTGGAAAATCAAGCACCCGATGGCGTCGCCTGCGTCTGCCGCATCATGATGCCGTTGCGCGATGGCGTGCGCCTCGCCACGGACGTCTACCTGCCATCCCCAGCAGGACGTCATCCGGTCATCGTCATCCGCTCCCCCTATGGCGGCTGCGCCACGCGTTCCGAGGATGCGCTGGAGTTTGCCCGCCAGGGCCTGGGCATGGTCATCCAGGACTGCCGCGGTACGGGACTCTCGGAGGGCGAGGCCGACCTGTGGCGCCAGGAGCGCGACGATGCCGAGGATTTCTTCCACTGGCTCGCGGAACAGCCCTGGTTCAACGGCAATCTGGTCACCAACGGCGAATCCTACCCCGGCGCGGCACAGTGGCAGGCGGCGCGCGTGGGCCACCCCGGCATGAAGGGGCTGACGCCGCACAACGCCCCGCTCGATATCCACGGCTGCTACTACTACGGCGGCACCTACGGCTACTCGCTGGGTGTCTTCTGGGCCTTCGGCATGCTGGCCCGCCGCCGCAAGGTGGAACTCAAGACACCGTCGCGCGAGATTTGCGCGATGCTGCCGCTGCGCGAACTCGACACAAAACTCGGCTTCGAGCCCTGGCCCCTCTGGCGCGACTGGATCGA
>JAAYLN010000283.1 GCA_012521875.1 Lentisphaerota bacterium
ACGGCGGTCTGAGTCGTCGTAGCCCTCGCCGTAGAAGTCGCGTCCGGAGATTGTGGCGATGGAGGCGCGCGGCTGGCCGGGCAGGCGGAAGCGCTCATCGTAGATTTCGCGCATAAGTTCCGCCAGGCCGCGGATGCTGATCTCGTTGCCGTATGCACCGACGTTGAAGATCTGGCGGCGCGCGGCTGCGGGCTGCTCGACGATGCGCGCGATGCAGTCGATGGCATCGTCGATATAGGTGTAGGTGCGGCGCTGGTGGCCACCATCGACAAGCTGCATCGTGCCGCCGGTCAGGAGCGCCTCCATGAAGTACGAGAAGACGCGCGGCAGGCCGCCCTCCTGCTCGGAGGGGAGGTAGTCGATGCGCGGGCCGATGAAGTTGAAGGGCCGAATAATGGAGTAGTCCAGCCGGTCTTCCAGCCCGTAGGCGTGCAGCACGCGCTCGAGCAGCGCCTTGGCCGAGGCGTAGATCCAGCGGTGCTTGCCGACGGGCCCCATGATCATCGGGCTGGTATCCTCGCTGAAGGTGGCGTGGCGCGGATCCTCGGGATCCTTGAGCGCATCGCCGGCCACACCGGCGATACTCTTGCCGTAGACCTCGCACGAGGAGAACTGGATCAGGCGCCGGCCGTGCCGCACGCAGGACTCGGCGATGCGCAGGTTCTCGGAGAAGTTGAGCCGGAAGATCTCGAGCGGCATGCGGACGTAGAGTCCGGGGTTGGCGTAGGCGATCAGGTCGATGACCAGATCGGCGGCCGCCACGGCGGCATCGAGGTCGAAGGCGTGGCCGGAGATGTCGGTATGGATCCAGTGGAAGCGGGGATGCGTCCGGACATCGGCCAGCTTGTCGTCGTGCGTGTCGAGACCGGTGACCTCGTGTCCGCCGCGCAACAGCCGTTCGACCAGATGCGAGCCTATGAAGCCGCCCGCTCCCAGGCACAAAATCTTTTGAGCCCCATTCATAGATGGCTTGGAGCGTACCACAAGGCTGCCGGTGACGTCACGGATTTTGTGTAAGAGCCGGTTGAAAGCCTTGCTCTTGCATGTACAATAACTGCCGACGGTGGCTTGCCGGAATGGAGAAGAAGCACATGAACATACGCGTTCTGTTTATCGCTGTGGCGCTAATGTGCGGCACAGGCAAGGCTTATGCGACGGCTCAGGTCGCGGAGCGGCTGATTATCGGGGGAGTAACAAACCGTCTTTGCACGGAGCCTTTGTCGCCCTACTTCACTAATACTAATACTAGCCCGGATGATTTGTTTGACGGAACCAATCGTCTTGTATGCTCCGCCTGCTGGCGCGGCTATGTCGGAACGTGGGAAATCAAGGACGGCTTCCTGTGGCTGCTCTCTCTTGAGCAATGGGGTGGCACTCCCCTGGAACTTGAACGAATCTTCCCGAAGCAGAAGGCTCCGATCAAGGCTGCATGGTACTCTGGAAACCTGCGCGTCACCCAGGGAAAAATGCTGCAATACGTGCATGGCGGTTACGCATCGCGATTCGAGAAGGATCTCTTCATCAAGATTGAAAATGGCCGCGTAATCGAGCAGAAGGTCGTGGACAACACCGTGGCACCAGCCAGCGAAGAGACCGATGGAATCGAATGATTCGATAGAATCGGGCGAATCGAATCCTGATCATACGCCCCGCCCAAGGCATTCTCGTTGGGCCGGACCTCCGTGTCCGGCGACTGGAACAGCTCTTGACAAAGCGTAGGGGCGAAGTGTGGGGACGAAGCGTAAAGAGACAAAGTGTGGTGACAAGGTGTGGGAGACAAGGTGTGGGAGACAAGGTGTAGGCGCGAAGCACCCACTCCAAACCCTCTCTTAAACTCGTCGAGTACCGGGGAAGCTCTCGCAAAAGCGCGCAAGCGCAGGTGGGGCGACACCGTGCCGGCTAGCCGAAGCGCTGGAGTGTGATAATGTGTGGCAGACATTCCTGTCTGCCCTCGTGTACGCGCGCATCAAGG
>JAAYLN010000284.1 GCA_012521875.1 Lentisphaerota bacterium
AGATCACCTCGCGCTGCTTGTTCATCACGTCGTCGTATTCCAGCGTGCGCTTGCGGATCGAGAAATTCTGTTCCTCGACCTTGCGCTGGGCAGTCTCGACCGAGCGGTTGAGCCAGCGGTGCTCGAGCGCCTCGCCCTCCTGCATTCCGAGACGGCTCATGACGCCGGCGATGCTTTCCGAGCCGAAGAGGCGCATCAGATCGTCCTCGAGCGAGATGTAGAAGCGCGACGAGCCGGGGTCGCCCTGGCGGGCGCAGCGGCCGCGCAACTGGCGGTCGATACGCCGCGACTCGTGGCGCTCCGAGCCGAGCACGTGGAGACCGCAGGGGCGCTCGATCAGCAGTTGGCGCAGGGTCTTGGGCCCGCCGCCGTAGGGCTGGTCGAGTGTCTGGTCCGACTTGATGGCCGCCTCGTCGACCCACACGACGCCGGGGCCGAGCTTGATGTCGGTACCGCGGCCGGCCATGTTGGTGGCGATGGTCACGCTGCCGGGCTGGCCGGCCTGGGCGACGATCTCGGCCTCGCGCGCGTGGTTCTTGGCGTTGAGCACGTTGTGGGGAATGCGCGCCATGCGCAGCATGCGGCTGAGGATCTCCGATGTGTCGACGTTGGCGGTACCGAGCAGTACCGGCTGGCCGCGGGCGTGGCGCTCCGTGATGTCCTCGATCACCGCCTTGTATTTCTCGCGTTGGGTCTTGAAGATCAGGTCGTTCTCGTCAACGCGGCGGATGGGGCGGTTGGTGGGGATCGAGATGACGTCCAGCTTGTAGATGTCGTTGAACTCGGCGGCCTCGGTCTCGGCCGTGCCGGTCATGCCGGCCAGCTTCTTGTAGAGGCGGAAGTAGTTCTGGATGGTGATCGTCGCCAGAGTCTGCGTCTCGCGCTCGATCTGCACGCCCTCCTTGGCCTCGACGGCCTGGTGGAGGCCGTCGCTCCAGCGGCGGCCCGGCAGGATGCGTCCGGTGAACTCGTCGACGATCAGGACACGGTTATCCTGTACGACATACTCCACATCGCGCTCGTAGAGACAGTAGGCACGCAGCAACTGGGTGCAGTTGTGGACGCGCTCGTTGCGGGTCATGAAGTCGGACTGGATCTGGCGGCGGCGCTCGGCGCGCTCGGGGGGTGTCAGCGTGGTGTCGCCGTCGACTGCCGACATGGCGGTGACGATGTCCGGCAGCACGAACATCTCGGGGTCGCCGGGGTTGAGCCGCTCGCAGCCGCTGTCGGTGAGGGCTACCTCGCGGCTGCGCTCGTCGATCGTGAAGTAGAGCTTTTCGGTGAGGGAGCGTGCATATTCCTTGCGCATCTCGGTGAGCATCATGCTCTCGACCTGCTCGTGCAGCTTGCGGATGGCCGGATCCTCGATCATGTGCAGGAACTGCTTGTGTTTCGGCATGCCGTGGTAGACCTGGTAGAGCAGTTCCATGGTGCGGTCGTGATCGCCGGCGTCGTAGGCTGTCCTGGCATCGCGCATCAGGTCGTTACAGAGGTCGCGCTGCAGGCGCACGAGCCGCTCGATGCGCGGCTTGAGCTCGTCGAACTGGTGGGTGGAGACGGCGGCCGGGCCGGAGATGATCAGCGGCGTGCGGGCCTCGTCGATCAGGATGCTGTCGACCTCGTCGACGATGGCGTAGTGGTAGCCGCGCTGGACGAGCTGGTCGGGATCGACGGCCATGCCGTTGTCGCGCAGGTAGTCGAAGCCGAATTCGCTGTTGGTGCCGTAGGTGATGTCGCAGGCGTACTGCTCGCGCCGCTGGGCGGGGTTCATGTCGTTCTGGATGCAGCCGACGGTCAGCCCGAGAAACTCGAAGACCGCGCCCATCCACTGGCTGTCGCGGCGGGCGAGGTAGTCGTTGACCGTGACGAGGTGGACATTCTCGCCCGCCAATGCGTTCAGGTAGAGGGGTAGGGTGGCCACCAGCGTCTTGCCCTCGCCGGTCTGCATCTCGGCGATCTTGCCCTGGTGCAGTACGATGCCGCCGATGAGCTGGACGTCGAAGGGGATCATCTCCCACTTCAGTTCGTGCCCGCATACCTCGCGCGTGGTGCCGCAGAGGCGGCGGCAGGCGTTCTTGACCGCGGCGAAGGCCTCGCAGAGGAGGTCGTCGAGCGTGGCGCCCTCGGCGAGCCGCCGGCGGAACTCCGGCGTCTTGGCCTTGAGCTCCTCGTCGCTGAGCGACTGGTAGCCCTCCTCGATCTCGTTGATGCGGGCGACAAGCGGCCGCAGCCGCTTGAGCTCGCGTTCAGTCTTGGTGCCGAAAATAGCCTTGAGCAGATTCATGGTTTGAGCGTTGTTCCCGGCAGGCCCGGAGCCTGCCAATTAAAAGGATATAGTATAATCCGTCCCCTTGGTTATGGCGAGACGGAACTGTGTTGCAGGATTCAGGTGTTCAGGGTTCAGTAACGCCGACCGCCCCTGCGGGGCGGTTGGAACAGGCGAGAGACACGATTTTCAGGATTTCCCGGGGCTGCCCCGCTGTTTTTTTTTGACAGGATTACAGGATTAACAGGATTGTTTTGGATGGCCGCTGCGCGGTTGGAGAAGCTACGGATTGCGCGGATTTCGCGGATGTTCGCAGGTTGGAATGCGGTGTCTCAG
>JAAYLN010000285.1 GCA_012521875.1 Lentisphaerota bacterium
CCTCGCCGCAACAACCGCCGGTCCAGTCGGCAACGAGCCGCGCGACGAGCGCCCCGCACTCCCGCCCCAGCGCGTCCGACAAACTGACAACAGCCAAGATCGACTGCCCCGCCTGCAAGGCCCGCGGCCGGCTCCCCTTTGAAGCACCGGGAAAAGGCAGCTACACGTGTCCCGTTTGCGCCGGCAAAGGTAGCCGCACCCGGCGCTATTTAACCGCCGACTGGCGCCTGTGCGATCACTGCGGCGGCATGGGTTGCTTGCCGGAGAAGGACGATCTGTTCCGCACCCGCAATCGAATTGTAAAGAAGAAATGCCAGAAGTGCGCCGGCCGCGGCCTGCTGCCGGCGGAAAGGAAGTGAGCGAGGAGCCGCCGTCCCTACGGGGCGGCGGCAGTAGCAGTAGGCAGTTGGCAGTAGGCAGTTGGAATGGGGCAGAGACGCCACTTTGTCGCGAGCTTTGTCGGTAACTTTGTCGCCTTCGTCGAAGGTAACAGGGAAAGCCCACGCGAAGGCGCGAAGCCGCGGGGAGTTTTAACCGCAGATGTCGCAGATTTGCGCAGATTTGAATGAGGTGTCTCAGACCAGTAACGCGCCGCCCCTACGGGGCGGTTGGAACAGGCGCAAGAAGCCACTTTGTCGCTTTGTCTGAAACTTTGTCGAAAGCGAAAGAGTAAGCGGGGTGGAGTAAGCGTGCCGATTAAGAGTGAGTTTAAGAGTGGGATTAAGTGGCGCTTCGCACTTACACTTTGTCCCCGCACTTTGTCTCTACGCTTTGTCGGCTACGCTTCGTCTCCACACTTCGTCCTTACGCTTTGTCGAAAGCGAAAGACAAGGGCGGCTGATGGTGTCTCAGACTAGTGGCGATGCTGTCGCTCACCAGCCTCGATGGTCGTCGACGGGGGGGACGGGGGGGGGCGAGTGCCGGTGAAGTTTCCGCAAAAGCGCGCCAGCACATGGGGCGGTAGTGTCAAGCGATGATGTATGGAACCGTCAGACCTGTCGGTCTAGTCAGACTCGTCATACAGAATTTACCAGCGCCAACGGCGCGCCCTATCCCAGCCAAGGGGTGAAGCCCTAACAGCCGGCAATTTGAGAAAACGAGGGCTGAAAGCCCGTCCTATAATCCGGCAAACATACCTTCTTCCCTAAACTATATCCCGCCCCTCCAGGGCTCTCATTTGACTTGTCACAAGCTGCCCCCCACCTTCGCAGCCCAGTTCCACAAACCAGCGTCCTCCCCCGCACCCCCTCCAACCAGAAAACCCGCAACACATGCGCCTGCGAAGCAGGACATCCGCGTCATCCGTAGCTAAAAACCAGTCGCAGTTCCAGCATCGCGCATGAACACGCGCGCAGCCCCAAATCACAAACACAAATCAGAAATCCAAAGTCACCGCGCTCCATCCCTTCGTAAGAGATTTCTGCAGCATCCTGTTCCTCCACATTCCTTGCGCCGTCTGCGCATAACCGGTATCAACCGCTTGCAATGCCGCCTTTGAATCATGGCCGGAAAGTGCTAAGCTTAAGTATTTACGAGGAATTCCATGGAACACACTAATAACCCTGTTGTCGGCATTGTAATGGGCAGCGACTCCGACTGGCCGATTGTCAGCAAGGCCACGGAGATTCTGCGCAACTTCGGCATCGCCTTCGAGGTGCGCGTCATCTCGGCCCACCGCACGCCGGAGCCGGCATCCCGCTATGCCACCGAGGCGGAGTCGCGCGGTCTGCGCGTGATCCTTGCCGCGGCCGGCGGCGCGGCGCATCTCGGCGGCGTACTGGCGGCCCATACCGTGCTGCCTGTACTGGGCATTCCCATTGCCGGCGGCGCACTCAACGGTCTGGACGCCCTGCTGGCCACCGTCCAGATGCCGGCCGGCATCCCCGTGGGCACACTGACCCTCGGTTCGGCGGGGCCGGTCAATGCCGCCATACTGGCGGTCCAGATTCTAGCCACGTCCGATGACGCCCTGCGGCAGCGGCTGCACGACTACAAGAAGGAGTTGCAGCGCAAGGTAGAGGCGGGCAACGCTAAGGTGGCCGCCGCACTGCAGCAGGAAACCGGCGCCTAAGCGCAATGATCGTACGCACCGATACGCCAGCCACACGCGCGGCCATCGTCGCAGAGGCGGCGGGCATCCTCCTGCATGGGGGTGTCGTGGTGCTGCCGACCGATACCGTCTATGGCCTGGCGGCACATCCCGCGCATCCCGGGGCCGTGGCGCGCCTATACGAGATCAAGGGACGCGCCGACGGGAAACCGGTGGCACTGCTGGCTTCGGACACGGATGCCATCACAAAACTCGGCGGCAAACTCTCGGCAGCCGCCCGCCGGATGGCGACCCGCTTCTGGCCGGGAGCCCTGACGCTGGTGGTTGATTGCGAGGGATGTTCCGAGGGTGTGCGTATTCCTGATCACGAGCTCGCACGTGCCATCATCGCGGCGTGCGGCGGACTCCTGCGCGTCACCAGTGCCAACCGCGCGGGCGAGCCGCCCGCGCTGACGGCGGAGGCGGCGCTGCATGACGTGGGCACACTGGCGGATCTCGTGATCGACGGCGGTCCCGTCAAAGGCGGCACGGCCAGTACCGTGGTGCGCGATACCCCTGGCGGCTGGCACATTCTGCGCGAGGGTGCCATTTCCGCCGCGGCACTCGCCACAGCGGCACAGGATAACTCCACCGCGACACCACCGCACGGCAAATGGGCTTCGCGCAACAGCAGCCCGCTGCTGCTCTTCGTCTGCAGCGGCAACACCTGCCGCAGTCCCATGGCCGAGGCCCTGATGCGCGCCCGTCTGCCGTCAGGAAGCCGCTGGAGAGTCGGCTCGGCCGGCACAATGGCCGCTGACGGTCTGTCAGCCTCGTCACTGGCGCGTCAGGCACTGGCGGAAGAGGGCATCATGCTTGCGGGCCACCGCAGCCGACTCGTAACGCCCCAACTGGTGCGGGAGGCGGAACTGGTGGTGGTTATGGAGCG
>JAAYLN010000286.1 GCA_012521875.1 Lentisphaerota bacterium
GCACACCCGCGTGATTTTGGCGGACCAACCCGGCCAGAAGCTATCGGCGCGGGAAATTTCAAAACGTCTCGGTTTTTCCGCGCACCACTTTGCAAAGGTGGCGCAACAACTGGTGCGGGCCAACATCTTGGAGACCGAGCGCGGTCCGGCCGGTGGCGCACAACTGGCGCGTCCGGCCGATGAGATCACGCTGCTGGATATCTACGTGGCGGCGGGGGGTTCCCCCGCATACACCGGCTGTCTGCTGAAGCGGGAAATCTGTAACGGAGAAGGCTGCGTCTTGGGCAAGTTGATGGCCAAGGAGAACGAGCGGCTGATCGCCCTGCTGAAATCCGCCACGCTGGAGAGCGTCGTGCGCTCGGTGAAGCGCAACCAACAACAATCTTACACCCCCTCAAGGAGTACACCATGAACGATATGTTCTGTTTCCAATGCGAGCAAACCGCGGGCGGCAAGGGCTGTACCCGCATGGGCGTCTGCGGCAAAAACCCCGAAGCCGCCAACCTGCAGGATGAGATCACGGCCGGGCTCGTGACTCTGGCGCGTGCCTTGGACGGCAAGCCCGCCTGCCCGGCATGCGAGGCGCTCTTTATGGATGCGCTCTTCATGACCGTCACCAACGTGAACTTCGACCCTGCCGCCCTGACGGCCATGCGCGACCGCATCTGCGCGGCGATCGCCATAGCGGGCGGCGCGGCAGCCTTCACACCGGAGAACCTCTTCCACGGCGACCCTGACGTCGTCTCGCTGCGCGCCACACTGCTCTTCGGCCTGCGCGGCATGGCCGCCTATGCCGCCCACGCCCGCGTGCTCGGCAAGACCGACCCGACCGTCTCCGCCTGGTTCCAGAAGGGCATGAAGGCGCTCGGCGACGACCACAGCGTCGGAGAGTGGCTCAGCCTGATTATGGAGTTCGGCACCATCAACCTCGCCTGTATGGAGCTGCTCGACGCGGCCAACACCGGCGCGTACGGCAATCCGGTGCCGACCCAAGTCGAGACCGGACAGTACAAGGGGCCGTTCATCGTTGTCACCGGCCACGACCTACGCGACCTCAAGATGTTGCTGGAGCAGACCGACGGCAAGGGCGTCAACGTTTACACCCACGGCGAGATGCTGCCGGCGCACGCCTATCCCGAACTCAAGAAGCATCCGCAGCTCAAGGGCAATTTCGGCACCGCCTGGCAGAATCAGCAGAAGGAGTTCGCCGACCTTCCGGGCGTGGTGCTCTACACCACCAACTGCCTGATGCCGCCCAAGCCCTCCTACGCCGGGAACCTTTTCACCACCGCCGAAGTCGGCTGGCCGGGCGTCACGCATGTCGCGGCGGACGCCAGCGGCCACAAGGACTTCTCAGCCATGATCGAGCACGCCATCCGCCTCGGCGGCTGGCAAGACGAGACCCGAGGCGTACCGCTGATGACCGGTTTCGCGCACAATGCGGTACTCTCCGTGGCCGACAGGGTGGTCGAGGCGGTCAAGGACGGCACGATCAAGCACATCTTTTTGGTGGGCGGCTGCGACGGTGCCAGGCTCGGACGCGACTACTACACCGAGTTCGTCGAGAAAGCACCGCAGGACACGCTGATCCTGACACTGGCGTGCGGCAAGTACCGCTTCAACCACCTGCAGAGCCAGTTGGGCGATATCAGCGGTATCCCGCGCCTGCTGGACATGGGCCAATGCAACGACGCCTACTCCGCAATCAAGGTTGCGGTGGCGCTCGCGAAAGTCTTCGACTGCGGCGTCAACGACCTGCCGCTCTCGCTGATCCTCTCCTGGTATGAGCAAAAGGCGGTCTGCATCCTGCTTACCCTGCTGGCGCTCGGCATCAAGAATATCCGCATCGGGCCGACGCTACCCGCCTTCATCTCGCCCGCCGTGCTCAACGTACTGGTCGAAAAATTCGGCCTCACCCCGATTAAGACGGCAGACGAGGATCTGGCGTCGATCCTCAAGACCGCGTAGAGGCACAAGGACGCTCAAATAAAAAAATCCTAACTCCTAAATCGGCTGACTCCGCGCTGCGCGCGGAGTCAGCCGTAGATCGGGCCGAAGTTTTTGCAGGCGCGATAATCCGCGCCGATCGGATCGTCCACGCCGAACAGGCCCCAGGCATGCGGGCGGAAGACCTGCTCCGTAGGCACGTTGGACATCGCGACCGGAATGCGCAACATGGCCGCGAGCGTGGTCAGATCCGCGCCGATGTGACCGTAGCTGATCGCACCGTGGTTGGCGCTCCAGTTGTTCATCACGCTGTAAACATCACGGAAAGCACCCTTGCCGGTCAGACGCGGCACGAACCATGTGCAGGGCCAGGTCGGATCGGTACGCGCCATGAGCGTATCGGATACACCCGCTGGCAGTGTGGTCGACCACCCCTCGGCGATCTGCAGTACCGGACCGAGCCCCTTGACGCGGCTGATGCGCGTCATGGTCATCGGCATGCCGCCCTCGGAGAGGAAGCTGGATGAGAAGCCGCCGCCGCGGAAGTACTCGGCATTGGCCGGCATCCAGCGCGTCGCCTTGAGACACGCTTCCGCCTCTTTCGCTGTGATCTCCCAGAACGGCTTCATCGTGGGCTTGCCCTTGAAACGCTGCTTGCCGGTGGCATCCAGACAGGCCGCGCCAGAGCTCAGCAGATGGATGAACCCGTTGGCGTTAAGGCCGGTCATGCGCTTGCCGGTCACACGCTTGACCGCGTCCGCGCTCCAAAAGGTACGTACATCGGCGAAAATCTGGGCACGGTTGGTCAACAGACACATCAGCAACATGCAGATGCCGTTGAGCGCGTCGTTTTCCGTCGCCACGATGTACGGCGCACGGATGCCGTTCCAGTCGAACGAGCTGTTGAGGATCGCCTCGGAGAAGTCGCCGTTGGGTTTGTAGTCAGTCCACTGGCGCTGTCCCTGGAAGCCCGCCGCGATGGCATTACGCCCCACCGCCTCTTCGCCGAGCCCCATCTCCGCCAGTACAGGATTGCCGACCATCAGGTCGCGCAGGGCCAGCGTCATCTTGATGACATACTCCCAGTCGGCGTCCTTGGCGGCGCGCGATTTCTGGAGCCGCTTCTTGTTGATGTCCTTGCCCTCTTTGCAGAACTTCTTGGCCCACGCCAGTGCTTTCTCGTACTCGGCCTTGTCGTAGATGCCCTCCACGGCGCGCCGGTCCAGCTCGCACATGTCAACATTCTCGACGCGGATGCCGAGGTAGTCCTGGAAGAGATCCGGATCGATGAACGAGCCCGCGATACCCATCGACGAGGTGCCCACGGCGAGGTAGGATTTGCCGCGCATCATCGCGACCGCCAAGCCGGCCTTGACGAAGCGCAGCAGCTTCTCCCTCGCGCCTGCCCGGTACCCCGGCGCGCGTCCCCCACGTCACCACCAGCATCATCCCCCCCTTCGCCCGTCCCGGCACCGATGCCCGCGTCGTGGCCACCTGGGCCGATGATACCGGCCGCAACACCGACATCCCGGCCTGCGTGCTCACCCCGCGCGGCGCTTGGTTCGCCCACGTCCCGCCGCTGGCCTACCCCTCCGCCGCCGCCCTGATGAACACCCTTGCCCGCAGCCTCTGCCCCGACCTCGGGCTGGCGCCCCTGCCGCCGCCGACCGTCCCGCCCCCGCTCCCTGAAGCCACCGTTGCCAACGAAATACGTGCCGTCTGGAATCCGCTGCCGACCGCCCGCCATCCGCGCGGCTGGCGAGGCCTGCTCGACCAGCTTGCCGCGCGCCGCGTCAACACCCTCTTCATCCACTGGCAAAGCGCCGCCACCCCGCTCTATACGCACCCCGGTCGCCGCGCCTCTGTCGATACGCTGGAGGAAGCCCTCGCCGCCGCCGGCCGCCACCAGACCGCCCTTCACGCCTGGGGCACCTGCTGGAGGCTCGAAGGTGCCGCACCCGCCCTGATCACGCGCCTCACCCGCGAAGACCGCCTGATGCGCGACGCCGCCGGCAACACGCTGCCCTGGCTCTGCCCCTCGCTGCCCGAAAACCGCGCCCTGCTGATCGACAGCCTGCGCACCCTCGCCCGCCGTGGTGTGGCCGGCATCCACCTTGATTACGTGCGCTATCCCGAAACCACCGGTTGCTACGCGCCCGCCACACGCAAGGCCTTTGAAACCGCGCGCGGCCAGCCCGTCGCCGCCTGGCCCGCCGATGTCCTGCCCGGCGGCGCGCTCGCCGCGCCCTTCGCTGAATTCCGCCGCGCCACCCTGACCGCCTTCGTCCGTGAACTCCGCGCCGCCCTGCGCGACGTTACCCCCGGGGTCGCGCTCTCAGCCGCCGTCTTCCCCACGCCCGCCGCCGCTGCCGAACGCGGTCAGGAGTGGCCCCTGTGGCTGCGCGAGGGTCTGATCGACTTCGCCTGCCCCATGATCTATACCGAGAACCCGTCCGACTTCAGCGTCTGGCTAACCGAGTGCCTCGCCGTCGCACCGGCGGAGAAGCTCGTGATCGGCATCGGCAGCGGTGCCGACGAGAGCCAGCTCGATGCCGCCGCCACCGCAGAGCAGATCAGCGAAGTCCGCCGCCGCGGCCTTGCTGGCTTCGCCTTCTTCGCGCTCGATGACGAACTCATCGGCACCCTGCTGCCGGCGCTGTTCCCGTAGAAGGGGACAGGGGACAGGGGATAGGGGACAGGAAAACCGTAAACTTTGTCGCGAGCCTTGTCGGTAAGCTACAGGTAAAGCTCACGCGAAAGCGCGAAGAATCGGAACCGCGAATGGACGAGTATGCACGCGAATGGATCGTGTTTTTTAACCGCGAAAAACGCAAAAAACGCGAAAGAGGAGACGCGAATGCACGAATGCATGCGAAAACAGATTAAGCGAGTGGAGTAAGCGTGCCGATTAAGAGTGAGTTTAAGTGCGTGGTTTAAGTGTGTGCTTCGCGCTTACACCTTGTCCCCACACCTTGTCCCCACACCTTGTCTCCACGCTTTGTCCCTACGCTTTGTCAAAGGCGAAAGACGGGGAAACTGGTGGTGGGGTGCGATCCACAATAGTGGATGCGCACCCAGAATTCTGGATTCTGGATTCTGGATTCTGGATTCAGTGCGATTCAACGAGGTTGAATCGCACCCCAGGTGGCGTATGCGGCACTACCGTAATATAATGCACGTGCCGTGGCGGGATCCGTCCAGAAACGTGAAGGTGCCGGCATTCACACCCGTGGTCGCACCGCCGCCGTACGCGAAATTGATCGAGACCGCCCCGTAGCGGTTGGTGAAGTCGTCATAGCCCAGATAGCCCGACGGCCGCACGGAAACGGCCTCGCCCGTTTCCGCGAGCGCCTCGATGTCGGTCTTTCCGAGGAAGGCACCGAGGGCGATGCGCCCGCCGCCACCGTACGAGTTGTAGGTGCTGCCCGTGCCGCCGCGAACGGTCAGCACGGCATTCGTGCTGACGACGAGTTTCCGTTCGGAAGTCACCCAGATGCCGCCGCCCGAAGGGCTCCCCGCCCAACTGGACTCGGGACTGGCCTTCAGCAGACCGTTCAGATCGACCGCGCCGGCATGGATGCGGATCAGTCCCGCGCCCGCACGTTCGTAGTAGTAGTCGCCCTTCGGGGATCCGGGATGGACCGGCGCATTCTTGAAGCCGTACGTCCGTCCGTAGGTGCCGTTATAACCGCCGCCACGTCCGCCATAGCCACCGCCGATGATGTAACTCAGTCCGACGCCGGGCGCGAGGCAGATCGGACTACGTCCGGCTACGCGGGCGAAGCCCCGCTCGGTCACATCGAAGGAGGCGTCGCGACCGAGCGTGAACTTTCCGCCGACGCGGAAGACGACCGTGCCGCCCGTGTAGGGTTCGCAGTTCGGATTGACGACCGATTTGCCCTGGACCGTGAAGTCGCCCGCCACATCGACGAAGCCCGCGCCGTGCGCGTAGGTGAAGAACGTCGTGTTGGTCGGTCCGGCGCTCACGGTGAGCTTGTTGTCGCCGAGAAGCGACAGGCTTCCGCCGACCGTGAGCCGTCCGTGACGATAGTAGTTCTGCGGCGCCACAATCAGCGAAGCCGTGTTTGTCATCGTCAGGTCGCCGTTCACCACCAGCACCGCCTCCTCCAGAAGCGGCGAGGCCGCGCTTGCGACCCTCAATGCCGCCGATCCGCCGAGCGACAGCGCGGCACACTCGAGGTAGTTGGAGACCAGACAGATGCCGGAGGCGACAGTAATGGTATCCTGATGGCCGGGCAGGCCGGACGGCTCCCAGTTCGAGGCATCGGTCCACTCCTTCGTGCCGCCCTTCCAGGCACGCGCCGTGGCCGGCTGGATTGCACGGACTACCGGACACACCTGCCGGGGCGTGCCGGCGGGGAGCGTCAGCGGATTCGACTTGGCATTGCCGTAGGTGATCTCGCCCTCCCAGCAGAGGAACTCATGGCCTGTCTCCGCAATGGTCTCGAGTACCGGAACCGTCTCCTCCGTGAGCCATAGCGCACCAGATTGCGTGAACTCGGTGTTGTTCGCCTTGACCGTGGCATGTTCCGGCACGCACACCGGCATTCTGACATGGCGGTCGCCCCAGATCCAGTAGACGTAGAGCGGGCGGTTGCCGATGGTGATGGTGAAGTTATCGGTTGTGCCGCGCGTCACCTCCTCGGTGCTGTTGGCGACCACATACCCCACGCAGGTAAAGCGGACATTGGCGGGGTTGGCGGGATCGTAGCCGTAGCCCTCGCAGGCGAAGGTCTGAACTGACTGCCGAGCGTAGGCGACGGTACCATACCCCGGCTGGGGTGCCCCCATCTCGTCGGTTGCCGAGCGTACCGTCACCGGAAGACCGGCATCACTCCCGTACACTGCCGTCGCGGTACCGGAGGCGGCATAGGTGGGGTTGCCGTCCACGTCATTGTAGCCATTTCCCCCCCCCTGCACCGTGTGGGCAATCTCGTTGATCTCGTCCGCATACGCCAAGCCGATCTCTGCAGGTGTCTCGCCTATGCCCAAGCGTTCCAGTTCGGCATCGGAGAGACCGATGGCGATCGAGATACTGCCACCCTTGCCGCCGGTTCCTCCACCATGCGTGTTGCGCCCGCCGGTAGAGATCAACTGTGCCGAAGCTCCCGCCGCAAGCGTCTCCATCGCCAGCCAGATGCCGCCGCCGGAGTTGCCTGAATAGGCATTATGGTAGCCGTTGGCGCGGATGATGCCGTTAACCGTGGCGGTACCCGCCGCCCGCAGCCAGAACTGACCACCGCCGTCAGAAGGTGTGTGGTATGCGGCGGACTGCGTTCCCGGTGCAAAAGGCGCATACTTGTAGGGACAGGCGTACCCGGCACCAGCACCCCAGTCTCCGATGCTCAGCGAGTTGGGTGCCAGGGTGAAGCGGCTTGCTCCATAAGTACCGTAGGTGGAGCGCCGCGGATCGATCTGCGCCGCGTTGGTATAGGTGATCCAGCCCCAGCCGCGGTTCTGCGCGTTGACGGTGGCACCCACATCGAGCTGGAAGTTCTGGCAGCGGAACCGCACCGGATTGCCCGTGAGCCGGTCAGCCGTCGGATAGAGAATGGCGTTATCCAGCACCTTCAGGTCGCCGGCGACGTTCACCATGGCGGCGGTGCGGTAGAGATTCGTCCAGGTGATGGCGTTGGTCATGGTGTTGGCATAGATGGCGCAGTTCCCCGCGCCGGAAAGCACAAAATCCCCGCCAACATCCACCGTGAGATTGGTGATGATGACATCCCGCTCGACCTGCCACCGTCCGCCGAGAGCCATGCCACCGCTACAGAGCAGGTTTTCCGTCAACGCCAGGCTCAGGCAGCGGTTGGTCTCGGCTGTCGGGAAGGCACCGATGGCTGCGGTCACCGTTCCGGTAGAACCGAGATAGAGTCCGCATCCTTCGGCAACCACTATGCGCGCCGCGACGGCGTTCGACGGAATGTAGGCGGTGCCGGATTCGATATAGGCTGTGTTGGCCAAAGTCGGTACGCCGGCCGGCGACCAGTTGGCCGGATCATGCCAGTCGCTGCCGTCGCCACCTGCCGTCCAGTATTTGCGGTCCGCCCACTCGACCTCCGATCCGGGAGCCCCATAGGTTGCTATCTGATCCTGCAGCGCCCACTGCCAGACCAGCCTTGTCCGAACACCGGGATGCTCATATTCGCAGACGTTCGAGGTGTCTTCCAGCCACAAGGTTGCGGCGCCGGTGTCAACATCGACCTGATAGAGTTTCCAGCCGAGGCAGGTGGCGCGGGCACCCTCCGCATAGGGCGTGGCTCCCGACGGAACCGAGTTGGTGCGCTTGTCGCCAGTGGCGAGCCCGCTCTCCTCGCCATAGAATACGCCCGGCACCGGCACGTTAAACGGATAGCCGATGATCGCAATGTAATCATCGAACCCTGTGCCGTCGTCATGGCGGAAAAGTGTCCTGTCGCCGGGATCGACGGGGAAGGTGTAGTTGGGGCGCCGACCTTGCCGGTGTAGCCTCTGGTGTTGTAGCCGAAGCCGTAGCTGTTAGTGCCCCAGCTATCCTTGTCCACAGGCCCGGCACCGCCGGTGCCGTTCTGGAAGCGGACTTCGAAATCGTACCAGCCGGCCGCGCGGGAGATGGAACCGACACTGGTAAAGTCCCATTTTCCGTCGTCCAGCACGACGGTGCCGTCGATCTTCAGCCAGCAGTCATCATCGATCGACTCCGCGAAGTTGTAGGTGGAGCCATCGAGGTAGATCTGCCCCCAGTAGACATAGGTGGTGTTCGCTCCCCACGCGGCGCGTGCGGGCCCGGCCTGCACCGGAGAAAGGACGATGTTGGTGACAGCGGCAGCATACGAGGTCTTGTCGATATCCGTCGTGCCCGTGAGGGTGACGGTCTTCAACCCCGTCTGCCAAGCGGCATTGACGGAGAGAGCGGCGCATACAAGCGCCACTGCGGTAAGCTTCAACTTCTTCATGACTCGATGCGTCCTTTCACCTGAGAGTAGCGGTTTGCCGAAAAGTCCACAGTACATGCAAGCGCACCAATGAGACTGGTGCTCCCAATGGGCATGGCGGATTAGTCTCTATAATAGTACATTTGCGGTCAGTTGAAAAGCCCACGGAAAAGCGCTGGGGTGCGATTCAACTTGGTTGAATCGCACAGAATCCAGAATCCAGAATCCGGTATCCAGAATATTGCAAGGCAACAATTTGAGTGTTTTGCCGTCCATTCAGGATGTGTGTCCCAATTGCATGGAC
>JAAYLN010000287.1 GCA_012521875.1 Lentisphaerota bacterium
CAAATAAGCCAGACAGGCGTCCTGCGTCGCAAACCGGCGATCCAATTCGGCCATGCTGGTCGGATAGTCGTTCATGGACGGGCATACTACATGTTGTGGTAGGTTGAGTCAACTGCATACCCAGTTTCCTTATTAATACGCGCGGGGAATAAATCACCAGTCCCTGAAGGCGGTGCTGCGGCAAGGGGAATACTTGGCGTTTTGACGGATATCAATGGCGTGGTGGACGGCACAGGCGCGGCGTCGAGCGAATCTAAAGAATAGAGAGAACCGAGCGAATCGAATCATTCGAATCCATCGATTCTAACGATTCTATCGAAGAACCTGCGTGCCTGATTATCATGTGTGATCCGATCTATTTGCGGATATCAGCCTGCGGTATCATGCGCACGGTACGGAATCCGAGGCCGAATCCGCTGTTCCCGGGAGCTGCGTATGCCGCACGATGTGATACGCGGCACTGTTCGGCTGGGCTGTTCCAACACCCGCCACGGAAGACGCGAATTTCCCCGGTTGGTGGCCCACGCGGATCGCTCGGGGGTGATCTGTTGTAATAGCTCGATGAATACCAGTCCCAACACCACTCGAAGACATTGCCCGCCATATCGTAGAGTCCGTACCCGTTTGCCGCGAACAAACTGACGGGGCTTGTGTAAGGGATATTCCCTGCTTCATGGGCCGGATGGAACTTGGTTGTCTGGCTCGTGTCGTAACTACAGGACGGACAACTGTTGTAGTTGGCCCGACTGTGCTGTATCGCATCTGAATCGTTCCATGGGAAGCGCCGTCCGCTCGCTCCGCCGCGGGCAGCCTTCTCCCACTCCGCTTCGGTAGGCAAGCGGAACCCATTGGCAAGCCAGTTGCATTCCGGCGTGTCAAAGCCGGTCGTGTAGGTCGCCCCGTTCACTGTGTAACAAGGCGTCAATCCATTCTGCTGGCTGCGGGCGTTGCACCACTTGACGCAATCATACCAATTCACCGTATGCACCGGATGGTCTGGCGCCTTGCCTTCCCCTGTGGCAAGGTCCGAATATCCGTTGGTCAGCCCCCAGGCGCGTACCTCGTCCCACTTAGCCTTGGTGATCTCACGACAATCCATCCAAAAGGTACTTACAAGAACAGCGTGAACCGGCTGTTCGTGTTCATCTCCCTCCAAGAAGCTGTCTCCCATCATGAAGCTTCCGGCAGGGATCGCCACCATGCCGCCTTGACCAGATACCGCCACTTCCGCGTTTGCCGTTGCGTATCCTCCTTTATTGTCAATGCCTTGCTGGGCCATGAGTACGCCACCGATTGTACATGCACAGAACGTTGCTACAAGCATGCCTACTTTCACTGTTGTTCCTCTGGGGGTCTTGTCTAAGTCTAAGATGGTGGCACTTCTCCGATTATACCAAAACGAAGCAGGAATAGCGACGGATATCGAGTGCAAGATGTAATCGGCTAGCGACAGTGGGGCACATGAAGAGTGGATTGAATACGGATGGCTCGTCCTCGTCCTCGATTCAGCCGACAAAGTGCTGGAGACAAGGTGTAGGAGACAGAGTGTGGAGACAAGGCGTAAGCGCGGAGCACCCACTCTAAACCCACTCTCAATCTCCATCTTAACGGCACACTTCATCCACGCTCTTACTCCATTTTCGTGTCCATCCATTCGCGGCGCCCATTTCACTGCGGCTCGCCGGCGGTAACGTTCTCCAAACGGGGTAGCGCATGGTTTGGTTGTCGGGGCGCGATTTTTTTGACTGCGCGGCCCTAGACGCGCTTTCCATCGCGGGACCTGTCCCGCGAGCGTATCCGTATCGTAATATCACAACCCCCACGGTTACGCCTGCTTATGTACCGTGACTCGATGTTGCGGGCACGGACGGCTATGACGGTACGGGCGTGTTTTGCGGCTCGCCGGTCACGCCGCGTAACGGCGTGACGGGGACGGCTCGCCCTACCCTGCGGTTTGCTGTATCGTGAGCTTGCGCAGGCGTTGCTTCTTGCGGACGAGCAGACGCTCGTCCCTCCCCCGGGTGGTTCGGTACAGGCGGCACCCAAACTTTAGAACTCCCGAACTTTAGAAATTCCTTTACCCTCTTCTGCGATACAACTGAGTTGTGTCGCAAACGGTTCTATTCCACCCTCCTCCCAGCGCCTTCGCGTGAGCTTCCCCTGATGCTTTCGACAAAGTCGACAAAGTTTTCGACAAAGCTCGCGACAAAGTGGGGCAACCCTGTCCCCTGCCTACTGTCTCCTGTCCCCTGTCCCCTGTCTCCCGCTGTCTGCCGCCTATGGCGGCAGGCGGCTACCGCACAATCAGCATCGTCGCGGCATCTTTCGCCGCGAAGCAGCCCACCGGCATCCGGTCGCGGTACATGATCGGCTCGCCGCCAAGGTCGAGCGCGCCCTGCATCCACGCCTCGTCGGCCCGGCCGCTGCGGGCGCAGGGCGAGGCGGCGCGCAGACGGAAGTCGCGCGCGGCGTAGTCGCGGAAGAGCGGGTCGGCATTGATGCAGCCCTGCGCGGCAAGAGCCGGGGTGAGCACGTCCACGCGGCAGTTCACCGCCACGCCGTCGGCGGCGAAAAGCTCCGCGCCCGCCGCGCCGAAATCGTTGGTATTGCCTATGAAGAGACAGTTCTTCACCGCGCCGGGCGTCGTGATGCCCTTGGCGCTGAGTCCGGCGACGGCATGCACACCAAGCGTGTTGGTGGCGACGCCCGTCTCGGACTCGGGCGGGATGAGGGAGTAGTTGCCGACAAAGGTGCAGTTCGCCGCGGTGCCGGCGGTCATGAAGAGACCGGCGGCGGAGCGGTTGGCCGACCCCGCGCCTTCCCGTCCGTTGGAGATGCCGTTGGCCACGAAGAGCGATGTGCGCACCGTGCCACCGACCATGTGCATGCCTACGCCGACCCAGTGGTAGTCGGTCTGGTGGACGTTGCCGAAGTAGTTGTCGCGGAAGGTGCAGCGCTCGGTGACGGCATCGGCGCCCTTCTGGTAGAGGCTGCCGTAGGTGATGTCGGACTGATGGGCGTAGGAGAGTCCGCGGCGGGCCTCGAAGAACTCGCAGTTCTCGACGCGTCCGTTGTCGTTGTAGAGGCTCAGCGCGGCGACGTTGCGCCCGATCGTGTTGCCGGTGAAGCGGCAGTTGCGGACGGTGGCGCCGCTGTTGTAAACAGCGCGCAGACCGTTGGTCATCAGGAAGCCGCCGAGAACCGCGCCGGCATGGTCGAGGCGGATAAGCTGGAAGCCGCGGTTGCCGCTGATGACGGTACGGTAGGGGCCGTTCACGGACTTGATGGTGATCGGCAGCGAGACGGGACACTGTACCGAGAGGCGGTAGTCGCCGTCCGCGACGAGAACCGTCGCGCCGGAACGGGCGGAGGCGACTGCGGCGTCGAAGGTGCTGCAGGCCGTCTCCCAGGTGTCGTAGGGGAAGGCCGGTGCCGTGGAGGCCGGATCGACGTAGGAGACAAGCGGACGCGCGCAGACGAGGTCGGGAACGAGGTAGCTCCTGGAGTTGCCGGAGGCGCGGTCGCGGGCCTCGAGCGTCACGTCATAGACGCCGGTCTCGAAGAGGCGCGTATAGGTCGGCGTATCTAGCACCGCCAGCGGGCCGATGGTTGTGACGGCGCCGCTAATGCGGTTGTGGAAGTGCCAGTAGTAATCGCAATTGCCGGCCGGGGCACCGGCCATGGCGGGCTTGAAGGTGACGCTGAGGGGCGATTCGCCGTCGGTTGCATCGTCGCAGGTGAAGACGCAGTCGAGTGTGCGGGCTTCGATCTCCACGGGGCCGATGTCGGGCCAGAGGCCGCCGAGGCGCGGGTTGCCGTTCAGGTCGGCCGTGCCCGTCATCCAGCCGCGCGCGAGCGCGGCATCCCTGGCCGGAGAATCGAGGGTGAGGCGGAAGGCGTGGTTCTGGAGCGGGTTGTAGATGTAGCCTGCGGACGCGGGTGCGATGTTGCCCGCGCCGAAGATGCCGTTGGTCGCGGTGAGACAGCAGTATGAGGCCTCCCTTGCAAGGGGATTTGCCGTGAAAATGTCGTTGATCTGTCCCGAAGGATCGATGTTGTCGCGGATCAGGCAGTTGATGATCGTGCCGCCGCGGCGGACAACCGGGCCGAGATCGGTTGGAGCCTGGGTCCCGGCGTAGATCCTGTTGCGGATCACGGCACAGTTCTTGAGCGTGCCGCCCGTCAGCAGGACACCCGAGGCCGCACCGTTGGAGCCGCTCTCCGTCTTGCCGCCCGGCGAGTTGCCGGCAATCAGCGAGTTGCGCACGGTGCCGCCGAGCATCAGGATACCGGAACATGTGTAAGGCAGGGCACCCGTGTGGAAGTAGGAGTACAAGTTATTCGTGACGATCGTGCGGTCCGTGACGGCGGCATCGCCCGTCTGCAGCATGCCGAGGCCGCCGTAGATGTTGCCGCCCGCGGTATTGTTGTCGATCGTGCAGCCGATCACGCGCCCGTCGAGGTTCGCGATGCCCACACCCGCGCACTGACGGGAGCCGCTCCCCTCAGTGAGGCGGCAGTGGCGGACTTCCCCACCCTCATTGCGCACGCAACCGCCCGCGTTTCCCCACGCGCTCATTGTCGAGCCGCAGGAGGCGCCCCAGCCGCGTTTCACGGTGAGATCCGCGAGAACAGCGTTGGTATGCGCAAGGGTGACGGCGCGGCACTTGCGCTGCGCGTCGAGGATCACGTCGTTGAAATCGCCCGTCGCGCCGCGCACAACCACGTTGGTGGCTATGATCAAGATGGCAAAACAGAAACCGCCTATAAGCGACGGGTGTGCCGCCGGGCGATGCTTTTCAACAAGCTTGCTTTTCAACATGTGCCACCTCCGGAAAAAGTTCCGCAATCCATCAGGACGGCTCCGGCTCTCCGGCCGCCACGCCGTCATGCCGGCAGAGCGCCCCATCATCCCGGAACCGGATATGACCCAGATCATACAAGCATCGTAACCGTATTTGCGGGTATTTGTCAAAGGTGTCTTTGTCAAACGCTCCCATAATCGACGGGCATGTAATCGGTTAGTGACAGGGACGCAACAATACACTTTGTCTCAACACTTTGTCGCCGCACTTTGTCCCTTTACGCTTCGTCCCCGCACTTTGTCTCCACACTTTGTCGAAAATTGAGAGGCTGAAGTGATTCTGACAAAGCGTAGGGACAAAGTGTTTAGACGAGGTGTAGCCGACAAAGCGTAGGGACAAAGTGTTGGGACAAAGTGTTGGGACAAAGTGCCCGATCCATTCGGTAGCACCCCTGTCACTAGCCAATTACACGAGCTTGCCTTGCAGGCGGCGGGGGATTGGGGCATAATAGGGGGCACTCTACGCCATGGATGCCTCTTTCTCCAACGCGCAACACCTGCTGCTCTTCTCGCCCAACTGGCTGGGCGATGTGGTGATGGCTTTGCCATCCTTCCAGCAGTGGCGCGCGGCCTATCCCGACCGCCGGGTGACGGTACTGGCCAAGCCGGGGGTCGCCGCCCTGTGGGACATGGTTGACGGGGCCGGGCGGATCGTTGTGCTGCGCCCGGGGCGCGACGGCCAGCGGGAGGCGGTGCGCACGCTCCGCGCGCTGGATTGCGATGCGGCGCTGCTGATGCCCCACTCCTTCCGCGCCGGCTGGATCGCCTGGCGCGCGAAGGTGCCCGTGCGGCGCGGTACAGCAGGCCAGTGCCGCGGCTGGATGATCAACGATCCCGTCTCGCTGGCGGACTTTCAGCACCAGCACCAGCAGTATGAGGGATTCCATCTCTTCGGACTGCTTCCCGATGCGCCCCCTGGTGCGCCGCGCCTGACCATTCCCGCGGAGTCCGCGCGCGAGGTCGCGGAACTGGCACAACTTGATCCCACCTGCCGTTATGTAGCGCTGCTGCCCGGCGCGGCGCGCGGCGACTCGAAGCGCTGGCCGGCCGAGTCGTTCGCCGCCGCCGCGCGCATGGTGTCCGAGCGCCTGCCGGAACTGCGGTTCCTCGTATGCGGCACGCCGGCCGAGGCGGAGGTATGCGCGGCGGTGACCGCCATGATCGGCCCGGCGGCGGCAAACCTTGCCGGCCGGACGCGGCTGCCGGGACTGGCGGCGCTGCTCGCGCAGTGCGCCGCGGTCTGCAGCAACGACAGCGGCGGCATGCATCTGGCCACCGCCGTGAATGTGCCGGTGGTCGCGGTTTTCGGACTTACCGATCCCTCGCGCACGGGCCCGCTGGGGTGCGCGCGCGTGATCGCGCCGTCGGGGGTCAAGGTCTCGCGGGCGATTCCACGCCACTCTCCGGAAGCGACACGGGCGCTGGCCTCGATCGCGCCGGAACGCGTCGCGGAGGCCCTGCTCGAGGTGCTGGTGCCATGAGCAACAGCGTGTTGCGCCGCGCCGCCCACGTCGGAGCCATGACGGGCATCAGCCGCGTGGCCGGACTGGTGCGCGAGCAGTTGATGGCCTACGTCTTCGGCACTGGGCTGGCGAAGTCGGCCTTTGATGTCGCCTTCCGCATCCCGAACCTCTTCCGCCGCCTCTTCGGCGAGGGGGCGCTCTCGGCGGCCTTCATCCCCGTCTATACCGAGGTGCGCGAGCGCGAGGGGCCAGCCGTCGCCAACGAGCTGGCGCAGCGTGTGGCGGGACTGCTGATCGCCGTGCTGAGCCTCATAACGGCGCTCGGCATCCTGGCGGCGCTCGTGCTGCAGCAGTATTTGCCGGACGGCAGCCGCTGGAGCGCCATCCTGCCGCTTTTGCGCATCATGCTGCCATACGCGCCGCTGATCTGTCTGGCGGCGCTGACCATGGGCATCCTGAACGCGCTGCGCCACTTCACCATCCCCGCGCTGGCACCGGTCTTCCTCAACCTCGTCTGGATCGTGGCGCTGGCGGGCATCTGCCCCTTCATGCCGCCCGATCCCTTTCTCCGCATCCGGGTGGTGGCCTGGGCCGTGCTGGTTGCCGGCGTGATCCAGGTGGCGGTGCAGTTGCCGGTGCTGGCGCGCTACGGCGTGCCGCTGCGCCCGCGCTTCCAATGGCGCGGTGACGCGCGCATCCGCAGGATTCTGATGCTGATGGGCCCGATGGCGCTGGGGGCGGGACTCGTCCAGATCAACGTCTGCATCGACGGCTTCCTGGCCATGTGGTCGGCCAAGTGGGCCCCCTCGGCCCTCGAGTATGCCGAGCGGCTGGTCTATCTGCCCCTGGGACTGGTGGGCAACGCTTTCGCGACCGTCCTGCTGCCGACGCTCTCGTCGCAGGCCACGCAGCGGGACTACAGCGGACTCGGTGCCACGCTCGGGCGCGCCCTGCGCAACATCATCGTGATCATGGCACCGGTGGCGGTGGGGCTGACCCTGCTGGCGCTGCCGATCACAAGCCTGGTCTACCAGCTCGGCGACGGCGCCTTCCAGGATGAGTCGGCGCTCCAGACGGCACGCGCGCTGGCGGGCTATGCCCCCGGCCTGCTGGTGTTCAGCCTCTACAAGGCCATCACCCCCGCCTTCTACGCGCTGCAGGACACGTGCACGCCGGTACGGGTGAGCATCTTCGCCATCGTCTTCAACCTGCTGCTCAACATCCTCTCGGTGATCCTGCTGCCGGAGGGCTGGAAGCATGTGGGCATCGCGAGCTCGACGGTGCTGACCAGCCTGCTGAACTGCGCCACGCTGCTCATCATCCTCCACAAGCGCACCGGCGCGCTGCGCGCGAGCGGACTGACCCGCACGCTCGCCGCCGCGCTGGCGGCCGCCGTGCTGATGGGCGTGATGGTGGTCCATCTTAACAATGCGCTTATGGCGGCCCTGACACCCCGGTTACACCTCAAGCTGGCCCAGATCCTGGCCATCGGCATCACCGTGGCGGCGGGTGCCGCGGCCTACGGCCTGCTGATGGCGCTCTTCTGCCGCCAGGCCCTGGACGAGTTGCTTGAGGATTTCCGTCAACGCAAGACCCGCAAACGAGGCTAGGATGAGTCCTGCAAGCAAGCTGAACATCGCCGTCGCGTGCGGCGGCACCGGCGGCCACACGTTTCCCGGACTGGCCACCGCGCGGGTGCTGCGCGCGCGCGGGCACAACGTCACGCTCTGGATGGCGGGACGCGACATCGAGGAGCAGACCGTCAAGGGCTGGGAGAGCCCCGTTTTCAAAACCGGTGCCCGCCAACTGCGAAAAAACCCCGCGGCCATGACGGCTCTGTGGCGCAGCCTGATGCGCTCGCGGCGCGGTCTGCGCCAGCAGTCGTGCGACGTGCTGCTGGCCATGGGCAGCTACGCCAGCCTGCCGCCGGTGCTGGCCGCGCGCCTTGCGCGCGTGCCGATCGTGCTGCACGAGGCCAACACCATTCCCGGCAAGGCCGTGGCCACCCTCTCGCGCTTCGCCAGGGCGACCGCGATCAGCTTCGCGGAGAGCGCGCGCTGGCTGCCGCGGGCGCGGGTGGTGCAGACGGGACTGCCGGTACGCACGGAACTGCGCGGACAGCCACCCCTCGGGGGTTTCCGGCAACCGCATGGCTTCACCGTCTTCATCACCGGCGGCAGCCAGGGGGCACATGTGCTCAACCGGGTGTGCAGCACGGCGCTCGCGGAGTGGGGCCGCGCGCACCCCGGGGCGGCGCTGCGCGTGATCCACCAGACCGGCGCGGCGGACGAGGCCGCAGTGCGGGCGGCCTATGAGGCGGCCGGGATAGACGCGCAGGTCTTCGCCTTCCTCGGCCAGATGGGCCGGGCCTTCAATGCGGCCGATCTGGTCATCGGCCGTGCCGGTGCCGCCACCTGCGCCGAGCTCTGCCTCTGCGGCGTGCCGTCGCTGCTGGTGCCGCTGCCGACGGCGGTGCGCGACCACCAGCGCGCCAACGCCGCGCACCTCGTCGAGGCCGGGGCTGCCGAATGCTGCCTGCAGGCCGACTTCACCCCCGCATGGCTGAGCGGCTTTCTTGACAAGTTCGCGACAGATGTGGCGCGGCGCGAGGCGATGCGCGCCAGCGCCCTGGCGCTGGCGGTACCAGACGCCGCCGAGCGCCTGGCCGATCTGGTGGAGAGCAGCGCGGGGCGGGAGTGATTATAACGCAGAGGCGCGGAGACGCGAAGAAGTTCTAAAGTTCTAAAGTTCTAAAGTTCGACTGCCTGCCTGTACCGAGTTCCCCGCTGGTGTTGAACCGCCAAGACGCTAAGGGGAATTTTGTGTTAAACCGCGAAATGCGCAAAAGGGAGAAAAGGAGAAAAGCGCCAACGGCGCGCCCCATCCCAGCCTAGGGTGAAGCCGGGCAGGGAGTAAGCGGATAGCTTAAGCGTGCCGATTAAGAGTGAGATTAAGCGGGTGGTTTAAGTGGGTGCTCCGCGCCTACACCTTGTCCCCACACCTTGTCTTCACACCTTGTCTCTTTACGCTTCGTCCCCACACCTTGTCTCCACACTTTGTCGAAAGAGACAGGATAGCTGGTGGTCGTTGTGTCTTCGTCCTCGTCCTCGTCCTCGTCCTCGAGCCCCGGTACTGCCGTGCCTGCCGGTACTACCGGTACTGCCGGTACTACCGGTACTGCCGGTGGCTGGAGCAGGTTGGGCAAGCGTCTACTTGCCCGAGGACGAGCAGACGCTCGTCCCGCCCGCCCCGCCGCCACTGGCGGCGGGGCCAGATGCAGCGCCCCCCCGCCGCGTCTATCACCTCACTTTTTTCACTCCTCGATCATACGACTGTGTCGTATGATCAAGCGATATCCGGCAAAACCAGCCGGACGGGAAAGGACCATTGCAACTCAAACTCGTCAAACCGGCCGACGCGCCGCTGTGGCTGGCATTACCCGGTGCGGGATGGGCCGCGGCCATGGCCGGCGCTTATATGGCGGGAGTCCACCGCTGCCTCTTCAAGTGGCTGACGGGCATCCCCTGCCCCACCTGTGGCGGCACGCGAGCGCTGCTCCACCTGCTGCGTGGCGAGTTGTCGGCGGCATGGCGCGCGCAGCCGCTGATCACCGGGCTGCTGCTGGGATTGGCGGCCTATACCGTCACCGCCGCCGTGACGCTGGTTTGGCGCCGGCGTCTCCCCGTGCTGCAGGCCTCGCGGCGCGCATGGTGCCGGCTGGCGCTACTCCTGCTGGGACTCGCGGTGCTCAACTGGGGCTACCTGATCGCCCGCGGCGGTTGACGCGCGGGCGTCAGCGGAGCCGCTGCCCTGCAGGGCGGCGGCAGTAGCAGTAGGCTGTTGGAATGGGTCAGAGACACGAATTGAGTATAATGAGCTAAATCGTTGGAATTCAAGCTAGTATGCCAAGAACCAATGAAGGTGTCTCAGACTAGAATGAAAAAGCGCCTCCTTTTGCTTCCCTTTTGTGTCCAAGCAATTGAGACACACATCCTGAATGGACGGCAAAACACTTAAATTGTTGAAGTGCAATATTCTGGATACTGAATTCTGAATCCTGAATTCGGTGCGATTCAACAAAGTTGAATCGCACCCTCAGCCCAGCCGCACATCCTGCACCACCAACTGGATCGTGCTGGAGCCGCCGTAGTCGTTCTCCTGGATTTCGCCGGTGACATCAAAGGGGCCGCGGTGGGCGGCCAGTTGCGGCAGCCACGCGCCGGCGCGGAACCAGACGGCCTGCAGCGGCAGGCCGCCGGGCAGGAGCAGGTTGAGCCGCAGGTGGTCGCCATTGCTGCCGATGGCCCGCGGCGGCGAGGCGAAGGTGACTCCGCGCACACCCCAGCAGGGGCGCGGATGCCCCTCGCCGAAGGGTTCGAGCCGACGGATGCCCTCGATCAGGCGCTGGTTGATGTCGCCCGGTTGCAGCCAGCCGTCGATCATCAGCTCGGGACGCGAGGAGGGTGCGCCCACCTGCGCGAAGCAGGCGGCGCTAAAGGCCTCGCGGAAGGCCGCGAAGGCGCCGCGCTTGAGCGTGAAGCCCGCCGCGCGGGCATGTCCGCCCATGCGCTCCAGATGCTCCCCGCAAGCCTTCAGGGCCTCGACGGCGTTATAGGCCTGGTCGGCCCGCAGCGAGCCGCGTCCCCCGCCCTCCCCGTCGAGCACGACAACAGCGGCGGGGCGATGGTGGAGGTTCATCAGGCGGGCCGCCACAATCCCCACCGTACCGCCATGCCAGCCCGTACCGCCCACCACCACCGCGCCGTGGCGCCCGGCATCGAACCATTCCTCAAGCTGCCCGGCGGCCTGCTCGAGCAGTGCCTGCTCCGTGGATTTGCGCTGGGCGTTGGCGTTGTCGAGCTGCATGGACAGCTTGCGTGCCTCGTCCACATCGCCGGTGGTCAGCAGGCGGTAGGCGGGCTCGGCCGTCTCCATGCGCCCGGCGGCATTCAGGCACGGACCGAGAACGAAGCCGAGATGGTAGCTATCAATGGTGCGGTTGGAGATGCCGCTCTTGCGCATCAGCTCGCGGAGACCGACGCGCGGCCTGCGGTTCAGCGCCCGCAATCCGTGGGCCACCAGCGTGCGGTTGTCGCCCAGAAGCGGCACGACATCGGCCACGGTGGCGATCGCCACGGCCTCGAGCCAGCCGGAGAGGCGGCGGCGCTCGCCGGGCTTGTCGCCGCGCTGCCTGACCAGGGCGCAGGCGAGCTGGAAGGCGACCCCCGCACCGCAGAGGTAGCGCATCGGCGAGGGCATGGTCTCGCGGTGCGGGTTGACGACGATGCAGTCGTCGGGGAAGCTGCCGGCCAGCGTATGGTGGTCGGTCACCAGCAGCCGGATGCCGCGCGCCTGCAAGTTGGCGAGCAGCTCGGTGGCCCCCATGCCGCAGTCCACGGTGATGAAGAGCGCTGGTTCGCTGGCGGCAAGGCAGCGTTCGAGCGCGGCGGGGGTGAGTCCGTAGCCCTCCGTGTGGCGGTCGGGCAGGAAGTGGCGCACGCGGCCGCCGAGGTGGGCAATCATGTCGGTCAGCAGGGCCGTGCCCACCACGCCATCGACGTCGAAGTCGCCAAAGACGACGATCTCGCCCCCGGCGGTGATCGTCTGCTGCACGCGCTGCGCCGCCTCGCGCAGCTCGGCGACGTCCATTGGATCGGCCAGCTTCTGCTTGAGGGGTTCGAGAAAGGCGGCGGCGGTGTCGGCCGAGTCGTGTCCGCGGGAGGCCAGCAGCGCGGCCAGCGGTAGCGGCAGGTCGAGGGCCGCGGCCAGCGCGCGCGCCACGGCCTCCGGCGCCTCCGCCGTGCGCCAGATGTAGCCGGGCAACGTGGGTACTGCGGCTGTGGAGTCGCCCGCCATGCCTCAGTCCAGCTCGTGAACGAGGAGACCCGAGCGCAGCTTGGGCTCGAACCAGGTGCTCTTGGGGGGCATGATCTGGCCGGCGTCGGCGATGTCCATCATCTGCTGCACGGTGCATGGATACATCGAGAAGGCCACGGCCGCGCGCCCGCTATCAACCAGCCGCACCAGCTCGTCCGTGCCGCGGATGCCGCCCACGAAGGAGATGCGCGTGCAGGTGCGCGGGTCGTCGATGCCGAGGATCGGCTGCAGCAGGCGATCCTGCAGGACGCTGACATCCAGCACGGAGACCGGATCGGCCTCGAAGGGGGGCCAGGACAGGCGGTACCAGCGGCCGGCCAGGTAGAGGTGGGTCCGGCGGGGCGCGTCCGGCGCCGGAGCGGTGGCCGGGGCGACCTCGAACACCTCGCCGACGCGCTTCAGGAACTCATCGGGCGTCAGGCCGTTGAGGTCGGCGACACAGCGGTTGTAGGGCAGGATGCGCAGTTGGGACTGCGGGAAGAGCACCGCCAGAAACCAGTTGTACTCCTCCTGGCCGGTGTGGTTGGGGTTGGCGGCGCGGCGCTCGGCGCCGGCGCGGTAGGCCGCCTTGGCGCGGTGGTGGCCGTCGGCGACGTAGGCCAGCGGCACCTTGTCGAAGGCCGCGCGCCACGGGGCGGAGTCGCCCTCGACACGCCAGACGGTGTGGCGGACGTTGTCGGGCGCCGTGAAGTCGTAGAGCGGGGCGGAGGGCGTCACGCCGGCCACCAGGGCGTCGAGTTCGGGCTTGTCGCGGTAGGTCAGGAAGACGGGGCCGGAGTTGACGTTGAGGGTAAGCGCATGCCGCGTGCGGTCATCCTCCTTGTCCTGGCGGGTCTTCTCATGCTTGCGGATTATGTCGGCGGCGTAGTCGTCGATGTGGCAGCAGGCGACCACGCCGGTCTGGCTGTGGTTGCCCATGATCTGCCTGTAGACGTAGTAGTGCGGGGCGGCCTCGCGAATCAGGCTGCCGCGCCCGATCAGCGCGCGCAAGGCGGCGGCACCCTGCGCATAGACGGGGTCGGAGTGGGGGTCGGTACCGTCTGGCAAATCGATCTCCGGACGCGACACGTGGAGGAAGCTGTCGGGGTTGTCCGCGGCGAGGGCGCGCGCCTCGTCGGTATCGACAACGTCGTACGGTACGGAGGCCAGGCGGGAGGCCACGCCGGGGTCGGGGCGCAGAGCGCGGAAGGGCTGGGTTTTCATGTCCGTGTAAACTACCGTATTTCCCCATGCCAGTTCAAGCTCTACCCGATATTTGCTGGCATCGGCGCCCTATAATAGGTATAATAAGCACTTATCGTTTAATGCCAAAGGTTTTCTGAAATGTCCAATGATTCCAAGCCCGAGATGTCCCCGACTGCCGAGAGTTCCGAGCCGTCGGCATCTCCCGCCACCGTGATGCCCCCCGGCGTCACCCGCATCAATATCGAGGACGAGATGACCACGTCCTACATCGACTACTCGATGAGCGTGATCATTGGTCGTGCCCTGCCGGATGCCCGCGACGGACTCAAGCCGGTCCACCGCCGTGTGCTCTACGCCATGCAGGATCTGGGCAACACCTACAACAAGCCCCACAAGAAGTCGGCCCGCGTGGTCGGTGACGTCATCGGTAAGTACCACCCGCACAGCGACCAGGCCGTCTACGACACGATCGTCCGCATGGCCCAGGACTTCTCGCTGCGCTACCTGCTGGTGGACGGCCACGGCAACTTCGGTTCGGTCGACGGCGACCCAGCCGCGGCCATGCGCTACACCGAAGTCCGCATGCACAGGCTGGCCGAGGAGATGCTCGAGGATCTCGACAAGGAGACGGTTGACTTCGGGCCCAACTACGACGAGTCGCTCAGCGAGCCGCTCGTGCTGCCCGCCAAGGTTCCCAACCTGCTGCTCAACGGCTCGTCCGGCATTGCGGTCGGCATGGCGACGAACATCCCGCCGCACAACCTCAACGAGCTCGTGGACGGCATCATCCACTACATCGACCACCGCGACTGCACGGTGGACGACCTGATGCAGTTCATCCGCGGCCCCGACTTCCCCACCGGTGCCATGATCTGCGGCACGCGGCAGATCGAGGCGATGTACAAGCTGGGACGCGGCCAGCTCACCGTCCGCGGCCGCGCCGAGATCGTGGAGGAGAGGAACCGCGAGTATATCCTGATCAGCGAGCTGCCCTACATGGTGAACAAGGCGAACCTGATCGCCTACATCGCCAACATGGTCAACAACAAGGAGCTCGAGGGCATCTCCGACATCCGCGACGAAAGCTCGAGCAAGGGCATCCGCGTGATCATCGAGCTCAAGCGCGGCGCCATCGGCCAGATCGTGCTCAACGCGCTCTACAAGCACACCCAGCTACAGACCACCTTCGGGGCCATCATGCTGGCCATTGACGACAACCGTCCCAAGGTGATGGATCTGAAGGAGCTGACCCGCTGCCACGTCGACCACCGCTTCGAGGTCATCACGCGCCGCACGGCCTTCGAGCTGCGCAAGGCCGAGGCACGCCGCCACATCCTCGAGGGGCTGCTCAAGGCGCTCGACCACCTCGACGAGCTGGTGCGCATGATCCGCGCCTCGCGCTCGCGCGACGAGGCCCGCGTGGCGATCATCGACGCCTTCGGCTTCAGCGAGAAGCAGGCCGACGCCATCCTCGACATGCGTCTCTACCAGCTCACGGGACTCGAGCGCGACCGTATCGAGGCCGAGTACCGTGCCATCTGCGAGCGCATCACCTACCTGCAGTCGCTGCTGGCCGATCCGGAACTCATCTACGGCCTCATCACGCAGGAGCTGCTCGATCTGCGCCAGAAGTACGGCGACGAGCGCCGCACGGCCATCGTCCCGATCGAGGGCGAGGTTGATATCGAGGATCTGATTGCCGACGAGCCCTGCATCATCACACTAAGCCACAGGGGCTACATCAAGCGCGTCGCCCTCAGCGTCTACCGCGAGCAGCGGCGCGGCGGGCGTGGCGTCATTGGCGGCGCCACGCGCGACGAGGACTTCATCAACACCATCTTCGTGGCCAAGACGCACGACACGCTCCTCTTCTTCACCTCCTTCGGGCGCGTCTTCGCCAAGCGCGCCTTCGAGGTGCCCGAGGCGGCCCGCACGGCCACCGGCAAGGCCATTGTCAACCTGCTCGAGCTCCAGGAGGGCGAGAAGGTGTCCGCGATGATGCGCATCCGCAAGTTTGCCGACGACCGCTGCATCATCTTCGCCACCGAGCGCGGCACGGTCAAGCAGACCTTCCTCTCGTTCTACCGCAACATCCGCCGCAACGGGCTGATCGCCATCAACATCGAGGAGGGCGACCGTCTCGTCCAGGTCTGCCAGACACTCATAGACGACCACGTCATGCTGACAACGGCCAAGGGACAGACGATCCGCTTCGACGTGCTGCAGGTGCGCGCGACCGGGCGCAACACCACCGGTGTGCGCGGCATCCGGCTCGATCCGGACGACCGGGTCGTGAGCATGACGGTAGTCAACCCCGACGCCACCTTCATGACCGCCACGGTCAACGGCTACGGCAAGCGCACCTCCTTCGACGAGTTCCGTCCCCAGAACCGCGGCGGCAAGGGCATCATCGGCATCCAGACCTCCGAGCGCAACGGCGAGGTGGTCGCCGCCAGCGCCGTCCGCGAGGACGAGGCGCTCATGCTGATGACGGCCAATGGCCTGATCGTCCGTACGCCGGCCTCCGAAATCCGCGTTATCGGGCGCAACACCCAGGGTGTGCGCCTGATCAACCTCGACGAGGGCGACACCCTCATCGACGCCATCGTGGTGCCCTCCGAGCCGACGCCCGAGAACGCCGAGGCACAGGCCGCCGCCGAAGCCGCCGAGAACGGCAACGACGCAGCGGATGAGGACGCCGGGGGCGGCGACGCGACCGAGTATATGACCGAAGACACGGCAGATGACACCTCTGAGGAGGCTGACGGGACAGAGGCCGAGACGGACGAGGATGCCGACGACGACGAGAATGCCTAGCCAGCCTGCACAAGCTCACGGCACAGCCACCCAAAGGTAGGGCGAGCCGTCCCCGTCACGCCGCTACGCGGTGTAACCGGCGTGCCGCGCACAGTTGATGAACCGCCAAGACGCCAAGAGCGCCAAGGGGAATTGCTGATTGGAGACTTTTGATTTGGCAGTGGCCTCCCGTTCGCTTGAGATGCGCTATGGAGCCCGCGGTCTCCGCGGTGTGCTGATGCGGCGCATGATTGGCGAACGATACCGCCGGGGACGGCGGGCTCCAGCGTTCCGGCTTTTCCGTTCACTCTTGACGCGCCAGCACTGTCACCCCCATTTCTTTGCGCCTTTGCGTCTCTGCGTTAAAATCACCCTCCATTCACTACTCACTACTCACTACCCCCTACTCCCCACTCCCTCCCCCCCTCCCACACCTTGGCGAACTTGGCGTCTTGGCGGTTCAATCGGCCTGCGCCCCTCCCCCCCAAAATAAAAAAATCATCCCCCCGCAAAAAAGCGTTTGCATTGCCCCCCGGAATCCGCTAATGTCTCATCTGTGGGCCACATCAGGTTTTGGATTGGCCTTGGACTTGCCTTTGGCACTTATGCGGTTTAGGTTGGAAAAACTTATCGTCCCTGTTTCGGTTTCGCTTCTTCGCTGATTCCCCATGCCCCGCATTCTGCCATCGTCCGCCGCCCTCTGTCGGCTACTCCCCTTCCCCCCCGTTTACGGTACACCGCACTCCGGTTGTGCCTCAATTTCACTATCGCGCCCTCCGGAAGTCGTGTGTCCGGGCCGGACGATAGTGTTACGGCATGCAGGAAATGCCTAGGGATCCGGCTGGTGCCAGAGCCGGGTTCCGACCTACAACAACAACCACAGAACAGACTATGGCACGCTAACACGGCAAAGAACAGAGGACAGCAAGGCATGGACATCTATGTCGGCAATCTCGCGTACAAGACCACGGATGATGATCTGCGTGCGCTATTCTCCGAACACGGTGAAGTCACGTCCGCACGTGGCGTAACCGACCGCGTATCGGGTCAGTCGAAGGGTTTCGGGTTCGTCGAGATGCCGGATCGTGATGCCGCCCAGAAGGCCATCGATGCCATCAATGGCAATGATTTCCAGGGGCGCAAACTCCGCGTGAACGAGTCGCAGCCCAAGCCCCGCGAGGAGCGTCGTGGTGGTGGCAACCATCACCACCGTGGCGACCGCGGCGGCTTCCGCGGCGACCGTGGCGGCTTCCGCAGCGACCACGGCGGGCGCGATCGCGATCGCGACGACCGCTGGTAGCCGCATCGCTTGAGCGATACGCAACTTCAGCCCCGGATGCCGGTTGCAACCGGGGCAACCCACCATTTTCAAACAGCACATTTTCGATGTCTCCCTCCCCGGATGTCGTGTTCTGGCTCAGGTCACATCGCAACGGCATGTCTGAACATGCCTCAGGAACCAGGCTCCCGTGCCAGGAGCGGTTCCGAGTATTAACATAACCCACACAACACAACGGCACACTACACGGCATACAAACAGGAACAGAGACATGGACATCTACGTCGGCAACCTCTCCTACAAGACCACGGACGACGATCTGCGCGAACTCTTCGCGGCGCATGGTGAAGTGACCTCCGCCCGCGTCGTGACCGACCGCATCTCCGGCCAGTCCAAGGGCTTCGGCTTCGTCGAAATGCCCGACCGCGAGGCCGCCCAGAAGGCCATCGACGCCATCAACGGCAACGAGTTCCAGGGCCGCGCCCTGCGCGTGAACGAGTCGCAGCCCAAGCCCCGCGAGGAGCGTCGCGGCGGCGACCACCGCGGCTTCCGCGGCGGCAACCGTGGTGACCGCGGCGGCTTCCGCGGCGAGCGCGGCGGCGGGCGCGACCGCGATGACCGCTGGTAGGCACTAAACGGCCCATAGGGGCCATACACTTACCTAAACGACCCGGGTGCGCCACGGCGCGCCCGGTTATTTTCGTGGTGATGCGAGGGAGAATGCGGCTGGAAGGGCTGCTACACCTCGTCCTCGTCCTCGTCGTCGTCCTCGTCCTCGAGACCCGGTACTACCGGTACTGCCGGTACTGCCGGTGGCTGGAGCAGGTGGGGCAAGCGTCTGCTTGCCCGAGGACGAGCAGACGCTCGTCCCTCCCGCCCCGCCGCCACTGGCGGCGGGTGTAGATGCGGCGTCCACGCCGCGTTCACATCCCGCACGCGGCGGGGGACGCGGCGTCTATCACCACACCTTTTACACTCTTCGATCATACGACTGAGTCGTTTGATCAACATGTGGGCGAGATAGAGGCAGAAATAGGCGATTGGGCGGCACAGCGCCCGCGTGCGGCTAGCCGGGACGGCTTCGCCCCACCTGTGCTGGCGCGCTTTTTCCGGAACTGTCCCAATCAATGTGGCGCGGACATTCCTGTCTGCGCACGTCTACGAGGGCAGACAGGAATGTCTGCCCCACACTGCCACGCTCCATCACTGCGGCAAGCCGGGACGGCTACGCCCTGCGCTGGCGCGCTTTCGCGGGAGCTGCCCTGTCACCCGACCCCCATCGCCCCCCGTCGACCCCCGTCACCCCCCATCGGGGCTGGTAATCGACAGCATCGACACATCTCGGCTCCCGTCGAGCTCAAGCACCACCAATCTCAAATCAAAAACCAAAAACCCACTTGGCGTCCTTGGCGGTTAAAAAGACCTTCCTGCCTTCCTGCCTTCCTGATTCAAAAAACAGTCGCAGCACCCGCACCGCACATGATACAGCACGCAGCTCCCACATTTTCCCACCTCCGCCACGCTCCAAAACCAGCGCCATCCTCAGCATTCCCCCCCCGCCAGAAACTCCTGTAAATCCTGTCATCCTGTCAAAAAAAAAAAAACACCAGCAGCAGCACCCGCATCGCACATGATACAGCGCGCAGCATTCCGCGCAAATCCGCGCAAATCCGTAGCAGGAAAACCTGTCGCAGCCACCGCATCGCGAACGAGCCAGCGCGAAGCTCCCGCCAATCACAAATCAAAAATCTCAAATCACAAATCCCCCTTGGCGTCTTGGCGGTTCACCCACCAACCACCAACCACCAACCACCAACCATCAACCATCCACCGCCGGATGCAGGTAGACGGGTACTGGGTCGCGGGGGGCGGTATCGCCAAGCGTCAGGAAGAGCGCGCCGAGATCGGCGGCAGAGGGTGTCAGAGACTCGGCCGGCAGACCGTTGCCAGGGCGCACGCGGGCCAGTCCGGCAGCCAGCCGCACGCCATCGGGCGTGAGGACGCGGGCGTCGGCAGGCACCGCCGCAGTCAGGCTCTCCCACGTCACGAGCGCCACATCCGCACCTGTATGCGCGGGCGTGTCGCCGGTTGCCGCCAGCAGGAGCCTGCCATCCGGTGCCCGGCGGTAGGCAGCGCACCAGAGCCGGTTGCGCCGCGCGTCGCCGATGACCGCGGCGCAGGTTTCTCCCGTGCGCTGCAGATAGCCATGGGCCAGGGCTTCCGCGCTGGGCACTCCGTATAGCGGCACCGCGCGCGGCAGGGCCAGCCCCTGCAGGGCGGCAATGGCCGCCCTGATGCCCGAGAAGGAACCGGGGCCGGTGCCGACGACTAGCGAGGTCAGCGCATCAGGCGCGACATCCAGCCCGGCGAGCGCCCTCCGGAGCTCCGCCACCCACGCCGGTGCGCGCGGCGTGGAGGCGTCGAAGCCGTGCGCGGCAAGGCAGGCGCCATCGCGGTAGAGCGCCCAGGAGCCGGGCGCGACGGAACGCTCCACTGCCAGTGTGCAGCCCATGCCGCCGCTCTCCCTCGCTAGATCAGATCGCACTTGCCACCGCTGCAGGCGACCGTCTGCGTGACCACGGTGTTGTCCTCGTTCTCCAGCATCTGCGTGTAGTCCACCGGAGCATAGGTGCGCGTGAGATCCTCCCAGAGCTTGCAGTTGTTTACCCGCTTGAGGCAGCGGGTCATCTTGAGGGTGTCGCCGCCGAAGTAGTTATGGGCGAACTTGTGCGCCCGGCGTACCCAGTCGCGCTTGGCGTCGCGCAGGGCGACCATGGCCTCGTAAACGCGCTTGGGATAGTTGTTGGGGATCGGGGCATCCAGATTCTCGCCGCGGTTAAGCACGCAGTCGCAGGCGGCCCAGAGGTTATCGTCGAAGGCCACCATGCCGTCCACGATGAGCCCCGACGACATCAGGGCGCCGGCACCGTAGGCGCGGACGATCGACTCGGCATCCAGCACCTCCGAGAAGGGAGCCTGCGGATAGTCGAGGTCGCCGCCGTCGGGCAGCAGCGAGATGCCGGCGAAGGCGTGGCGGTTGTCGTAGATGTAGTCGGCCACGGCCTGCCACTCGTTATCCTTGACGGAGATGGTGTTGGAGACGTTGTGGCTCAGCCAGGGCTCCGCGCAGAGCTCCGGGCGGCGGCCGGAATCGACCCAGTTCTCCTTGGTAAGCTGCACGGCCTTGAGAAGGTCGATGGCCGTGACATCCTGCTTGGTGCGCGCCTCGGGTGGCGCCTCGATGCAGAAGGTCAGGACCACGTCGGTGCCGTTGGGGTTCCAGACCGAGTGCTCGACAGCCTTCGGGTTCTGAGCCCTGAAGAAATCGACGAGCAGCTCATCCTCGTTGGCCTGCGTGCGGCGGAAGTAGCGCCGCGAGTGGTGGGGGTGGATGCCCGAGCTGGTGCCCAGGATGCAGCTTGACGTGCCGGCGGGCTTGACGCATGTGGCGCGCGCGGCGGGGTTGATGCCGATGCGCTCCGCGACCTTCGCGTTGACCTCCAGGATCAGCCTGGCCATGCGGCGCTGTATGGCGGGATCCAGGGCCACATCGGGGTTCTCCATCATGCCGGTCATCGAGACGCCCAGCAGCGCCTCGCGGCGCGCGATGGCCGTGCTGGTCTCGCCGAGGTACTCGAAGTCGGTGTAGTCGGCCTGAAGGGTTCCCAGGATCGCGGCGGCGGTGCAGGCCTCGGCAAAGGTGGCCTCGTCCGTGACGGCGCCCATGTTGATCTCGCAGAGGTTGCAGAAGGCGAAGCCCGAGCGACCGTCAATCTTCGGCAGCAGGCCGATCTCGCAGCAGGGATTGAAGGTGGCCTCGAGGTTGTCGGTCCAGATGAAGCCCGGCTCGCCGAACTCGCGCACCGACTTCATCAGCGCCATGAACTGCTCGCGCGGGGTCTTGTCGCGCAGCAGCATGGCCGAGTTGTTCGAGCGCGCGCGCTGCGGGTTCTCCTGGAACCAGTTGCCGGTCTTGGCCGTGGCCATCTCCTGGTCGTCCGGCGAGAACATGCAGATGGTCGCACTGCGCCGCACACCGCCGGAGAGCACGGCATCGGAGGCGTGCATCAGGATGTCGTAGGCATCTATCGACCGCAGGTGCGTCTGCCCCGCGTCGAGGCAGCGGTCGAGCAGCTTGCGGATGATCTCGAGGCTGCGCGCGAGCGGCTCGGGGCCAGGTGCGCGTCCCATGCCGGACGAGATGGGGCTTCCCTTGAGGCGGACGAGGGTGTAGTCGAATGCCACAACCTTGCCGGCGAACTCCGGCAGGGGCTGGTCGGCCACGAAGTAGCTCGACAGCAGCGCGCCAAGGGCGTCGGCCCAGCCCTCGATCGTGTCGGGCACGACAAAGGTGGATTGCTCGCCGGTCGGGCGCCCGATGCCCGGCAGCTTGGCAACGTGGTGACGCTGCACCGAGAAACCGACACCGCAGCCGCAAAGCAGCAGCCAGAGCGCCTCCTGGAAGAAGCGCGGACGGTCACAGTAGGAGGTGGTGCAGTTGTAGATGCGCGCATGCTTGCGCAGGATCGGATCGCCCCCGAACTGCATGGCGCGCTGGCTGCCCAGCATCAGGCGCTGCTTCATGCCGCGCTCGCAGATGGCCAGCAGATCCTCGACCTCCATCCCACGCGACGCGAAGTGGCGCCGGTGCATGTCGATTACCCGGTCGACCGCCTCTTCAAAGGTCTCGCGCCGCATCTTGTCGGGAAGATAGCGACTGTATTTGGACGTGAAGACATAATCCTGCAATGACTCGATACTCATGAAAACCCTCAAAACTGAACCGCTGGCAGCGGCAATGATATCCCGGCTTCGGCCGGGCGAAAGCGTGTTCGGCAGCGGAAATTGCCAAGAAGAGCCTATCGCCGCCAAAAGACACAATATATAGTGGCTTCCGCCCTCTTGTCCACTAGATTTGGTGTCAAGCCTCGGAATTTGGCTCCAATCCGAGCGTTATTCGTTGATTCACGGCAATCTAGGAGACAGGGGACAGGAGACAGAAGACAGGAGACAGGGGACGGGGGACGGGGGACGGGAAGTGGCAGTAGGCAGTGGCGTGATGGGTTGCACGGGAGTAGCTGTACCGCGACCTTGCGCAGGCGCTGCTTCTTGCGGACGAGCAGACGCTCGTCCCTCCCGCAGGGTGGTTCGGTACAGGCGCCAGACAGGAGACAGGGGACAGGAGACGGGACAGTGGGTAGTGTCGACGGCGTCGCGAGGTGGTGGTCGAGCGAATCGAAAGAATCGAGCAATCCGAAAGAATCGAATCATTCGAATCCATCGACTCTATCGATTCTTTCGACAAAGTGTAGGAGACAAGGTGTAGGCGCGAAGCACACACTTAAACCCACACTTAATCCCTCTCTTAATCGGCACACTTACTCCACCCGCTTAATCTTTAGCTTTCGACAAAGTGTGGGGACAAAGTGTGGGGACAAGGTGTGGAGACAAGGTGCGGAGACAAGGTGCGGAGACAAGGTGTGGGGACAAGGTGTGGGTGTGGGAGATGTTTTGCCACTGGGCGGCGGAAGGGCAGCGCAGCGCTTTTACCCTCTAAATTGCGAGCCACTGTGTGGTCGCAATAATCGTCCCTGCTACTGCCTACTGCCACTGCCTACTGCCACTGCCTACTGCCTACTGCCACTGCCTACTGCCTACTGCCACTGCCTACTGCCGCCGCCCCTGTGGGGCGGCGGCGCCTCCGCGCAGCGAGATCAGGCGCGTCCCCGGCTCCGTCTCCGACAGGCGGATGTCGATATGCAGCGTGGTCGCGGGCAACAGCCCTTCGGCGCGCTCGGCCCACTCGATGGCGATGATGTCGTCCGCCTCCAGATACTCCTCGAAACCGATGGCCTCCAGCGCCCCGGGCCCCGGCAGGCGGTAGAGGTCCATGTGTACAAGGCGTCGTCCGTCGGGTAGCGGGTATTCGAGCACCAGGGTAAAGGTCGGACTGGCAACCGGCTGGGTGACGCCGAGGGCGGCCGCCATCCCCTGCACCAGCGCGGTCTTGCCACTGCCGAGTTCGCCATGCAGGGCGAGCACGCCTCCCTGGTCGCGGAAGTGTGCGGCCAGTTCGGC
>JAAYLN010000288.1 GCA_012521875.1 Lentisphaerota bacterium
ATGGGCCAATGGCGCGCCGTTGGTGACGGCAAGCCAGCCGGCGGTGGTCTCGTCGTCGTAGCGGAACTCGACCGTGTAGCGCAGGTCGGCGGTGGCCGCCGGCAGGTTGCGCACGATAAAGGCGGCACCATCCGCGGATTCGCCCTGCATGACCGTCACGTCAATGGCGTCGGGCACCGTCTCGATCAGCGGCAGGCCCATCAGGAAGCGGACGCCGTTGGTTGGCGCCAGCACCTGCTGCGTCTGGCGGATGGCGCCGATGGAGGCGGTCAACTGGTAGATCGTATTGGAATCGGTGACGGGGAAGGTGAACGCGCCGTCCGCGCCGGTCACCTGCGTGAAATCGTGGTCGGACTGCGTGGCCGTGACGGTGGCCTCGGCGATGCCGTTGAGCGTCACGGCATCGAGCACGTGCCCCGCGATGGGGCCGGTGCGGCGGATGGTGAAGGTGTTGCGGTGCTCATAGACCGTGCCGTCGGTGCCGGTGAGCGTCTGGAGCACCGTGACGACCGTGCCGGGACGCGTCAGGGGCGAGACCTGCACCACGTAGGGCTGCGATTCCGTCATCTGCCCCGCCGTCAGCGTGCCGTAGGTCAGGATGGCGGGCGAACCGCCGGCCAGCGTCACCCGTCCCGCCTCGCCACCGCCGGTCTGCAGGACGAAGGATCCCTCGCGGATCGTGATATCCGTCGCGCCATAATTGAAGGTGCCGAGCCGCAGGTTGAAGGTCTCGCCGGGCTCGGCGCAGTTGTTGGCGTTGCCGCCGGGTGCGGCATCGTCGATCTCCAGCGTGGCCAGGGTGAGACCCTTGGCCGGGAAGTCGCTGAAGGTGACGCCGTCAATGTACCAGCCCGCCGGGTTGCCGGGCCCGGCGCGCCAGGCATCGGAGACAAAGCGGAAGCGGATCTTTAGCGTCTGGTTGGCAAAGGAGGCGGGCAGCAGGATGCGCGTCTCCTGCCAGCCGTCGCTCTGGCCCGCGACGATACCGCCTGCCAGCGCCGGCCGCGCATAGGCGCCCACGTCGTGCCAGGCGCCGTTGGCGTAGACTTCCACATAGCCGCAGTCGGCATTCAGGATGTCTGCCCTGAACGGCGGGGTCTGCTCGATATCGTACCAGTGGCGGAAGGAGATGACGGGGCTGACGCCGACCGTCACCGGCGGCGAGGAGAGTATGGCATGGGCGCCATCGGGATAGCGGCCGTTCAGCCGCGTGCCCCAGCAGCGCGAGGCCACCGCGGGCCCGTAGGTCGGCGTGCCATACTCCCAGCAGGCGTTGGTCGAGAGATCCTGCACCAGCCAGCCTTCGGCGCTGCGCTCGAGATCGAAGCGTGCCCGCACCTGGCGCGCGACCGTCGAGTGGATCATATAGTCGGCCATGTCGGTGCTGGAGGGATCCGCCGGCAGCTCGGCGCGGTTGCCAGCCTTGTCCTCGGCCCAGACGGCAACTGCGTACAGGCTGAAGGGGGGCAGGCCATCGATCGACAGGTCATGCGTGGTTGTATAGCTGGCATGGGAACGGAGATGCTCGCCTGGCGGCAGGCTGGTGCCGGCGCGGATACCGCCGCTGGCCGGCTCGTCGGTCGTCCAGGTCACCCGGAGCATGTCATCGTCGGGACTGTCCACCCGGGCATTGAGGATCTGGGGCGGCACGTCGTCGATAGCCGCCTCGGCCCGCTTGTCGCCCTCCGTCCAGATGGCATACAGCGTCTGGCCATGGCTGGCGCTGAGGAGGGTGAGGCTCACGGGAGCGCTGCGGTACACCGCGCGGCGGTTCTCCATGCCGGCGAAGGGGCAGTCGACATCCAGCCCGCCAAGACCACCCTCGTCCAGACTCAGCCGGACGCTCTGCGCGCCCAGGCCGTACTGCGGCGGCACGCGCAGCGTGACGACGGCCTCGGCGGTGGACTGGTAGGCCTCGCGGTCGAGCTCCAGCGTGGTGTCGAAGCCGTCTATGATCTGGATCGGGTCGCCGAAGAGGTTGGTCTCGTAGTAGCACCAGCGGATGCAGTTGCGGTTGATGATGGGGGCGTTGCGCTCGTGCGAGAGCTTGTTGGCCACGCCCAGATGGGGAATGCCGTCGGCGAAGCAGGCGTTCCAGAAATGGCGGTTGAAGCGCTGGCTCGGCCCGTCGGTGGAGTTGCCGCTGCCCCAGCCGTAGCGCGCGTTCCAGACCCCGGCGAAGGCACCGCTGCCCGTCGAGGTCGTGAAGTGTTCGGCGATGCAGTCGTAGTCGAAGGCACCCGCGATGCAACCCTGCGAATAGACAAAGAACGGCTTGCTGTTGAACAGGTCGTCGACCTCCCCGTTACGCAGCTTCATGTTGTAGTCCACGTTGCTGTGCCCGAGGTGGTTGACCACGGCAAACCGGTTGGCATTGGCCAGCTCGGCGAACTCCGCGCCCGACCACTCGTATCCCGGCCGGTCATAGAGGGTTTCCGTATACGTATATTTATCGAAGGGGGCGAAGCCCTTGGTCGTGTAGCCGTCCGCCGTGCTGCCCATGCGGATCTGCTCCATCATGCCGGTGGCATAGTCGGAGACGCCGCCGAAGCCGAGATGTTCGCCGACGAAGAGGGCCGAGCGCACATACTGTGCGGAGCCCGCGGCACAATCGGCCTCGTAGACCGCCACCTTGCCGAGCCAGTTACTCACCTCCTGCGGGGTCTCGGCGGCCACGCGTCCGATGGCCACCTCGGCGTAGAGGTCCACATCCTGTCCATTCGGGCCGTCGTCGGGCTCGCCCCAGTATTGATTGTTATTCCCATTGAAAGTGCCGTCGAGGCACTGGTAGTAGAGGTCGCTGGGCAGGGTGTCGGTCTCCGTGCCGCCATTGGCCGAGACAAAGAGCATGCGGGGCGGAATCTGGCCCGAATCGCCACCGAGCAGGACATATTCCGTGCCCCAGGTGTTGTAGGCGTCGCGGATGAACTCGCGTATCGACTCCTGCGTGTCGTTCCCGGGATAGGCTGCCAGGATCTCGTCCAGCGTCACCAGTTTCGAGGTTATACCCTGGTTCTTGCGCCGGCTTACCAGTCCGTTGAAGGCCTCGCTCAGCTCGACGGTGGTGATGACCACGTGTACATAGCCGGTGCCGCCGTTGTCCGTGGGCTGGCAGGGCAGTGTCGGCACTTCCTCCTCCTCTTCTCCGGGGGCAGGTGGTGGTGGCGGCGGCGGCGGGGGATCATCCCCCTCCAGCGGCACGGCCGACGGCTCACTGATGGTATAGGCCGCCAGCGTCGCCGGGTTGTCGACTAGAGCTTGCGCAGCCTGCAGGTCGCGCTCCGAACGCAGGCGCGCGTAGCCGGGTCTGCCGCCCTTCCCGGTCGCGAGGGCCGCCGCGGCGGGGGCCGTCTCGACCTCGACCGTGATCTGCTCCGTCCAACTGACGCACCCGGACTTGGGCTGGTAGGAGACCGGGTAGAGCTGGAGCTCCTCGAATGGGACGCCACGCTTGCGCTGCAGGCCGTTGCGCACCTCGCAACGCGCGGGGAAGCGCGCGTTGGAACCATAGATCCGCTCGCTGCGCGGCGTGCGCCGGCCGGCCAGTTCGGGGCGGCTCAGGGGATAGGCCGCCTCCGCATGGCGCAACTGCACCTGCTCGGCCACCACCTCCGACTTGCCGGGAGTCACCTTTACCGCGACCACCTCGTGGCCCTGCGGCACCACCACCCGGATGCCCAGCACGGGCAGCAGCGGCTCGCCCGGATCACCTACCAGGTCGGTTCCCGGCACATTGATATCCGCCACGCCGTCGGCACCGAGAAGTATCTCGGGACGCGCAAAACGGTAGACGAGCGTCTGTACGCTCCTCCCGTTCCGCGCCTGCTGTGCGGCCTGCACCCGCGGCGCCCCCTTGGCGGGTGTGCCGCCCCTGGCAGCACGCCATGCCGCCTGCGACTCGCCGCCGGGCGCTGCGGCAACTGTCTGCGCCGCCAACAACAGCATTGCAACCGAAGCAATGCCTAAAAGCCTTTTTACCAGCCAGTTGCTCATGTCCAGCTTCTCCAGAAAAATGCGGATACGACGGGAGGCTCGGAGAGAGTCGTCCCGCAATGTGTTCTACTATACTCTAAAGGCCCAAGACGCGCAATCCTTACAAAAAACCTTGTCAAGGCCCAGGAGATACCGCGCTCCCGAACGGGATAAGTATCACATATTTTGCGCGCTTGTCTAACACCATGCTCGAAACAGCACCTTTAATGAACTTACGGGGTCTCGTCGCGGTAGACTACACCGCGCTCCCCCTCCTCAATTGCACCGATAACTACCGGCGCGGCGTCCAGCCCGTCAAGAATCCCGAGCGCCTGCCTGACGGCATCTGGCCGCACCGCGATCACGAAGCCGACGCCCATATTGAAGACGCGGTACATCTCATCACGGTCAACCTCTCCCAGACGCTCGATAAGGGTAAAGATGGCCGGCGGAGTCCAGCTAAGTCGGTTGATGACCGCCCTGCAACGCTCCGGCAGGATGCGGGGAATGTTGTCGGGAAAGCCGCCGCCGGTGATATGCGCCATGCCGCTGACGGGCACGGCCAGCATGACGGCGCGGACGGGATGCAGGAAGCTGCGGTGTACCGCGAGCAGCGCGTCCGCGACGGTGTCGCGCGTGCCGGGAACCGGATCGTCGAGCTTCATTCCGGCCTTTTCGAAGATCGCCTTGCGCGCCAGCGAGTAGCCGTTGGTCTGGAGCCCGCCCGAGGCCAGCCCGATCAGCACGTCGCCGGGGCGGATGTTCGCGCCGGTGATCACCTTGCTGCGCGGTACAGAGCCGACGATCGTGCCGACGAGGTCGTACTCGCCGGCCGGATAGAGCCCCGGCAGTTCCGCCGTCTCGCCCCCCAGCAGGGCGCATCCGTTCTCGCGGCACGCCTTGCAGAGGCCCGAGACAACCTCG
>JAAYLN010000289.1 GCA_012521875.1 Lentisphaerota bacterium
CCCAAGCTGCTGCGCGTGCTGGAGAACCGCGAAATCCGCCGGGTCGGCGACAACCGGGTGCGCAAGATCGATGTGCGCATCGTCTGCGCCACCAACCGCAAGCTGGATCAGGAGGTGAATGCCGGACGTTTCCGCGAGGATCTCTACTACCGCCTCTCGGTGGTGCAGATCGAGCTGCCGCCGTTGCGGCGCCGCAAGGAGGACCTGCCCCTGCTGGCCAGGCACTTCCTGTGCGACCTGCACGGTGCGGATGCCATGAGCCAGGTGGCCAGGTTCGACGAGACGATGGACGTGCTCAAGCGGCACGACTGGCCGGGCAACGTCCGCGAGTTGCGCAACCTGATCGAGGTGGCCTTCTACGCCCCGGGCCGTCCCGTGGATCTCAGCGCCTTTCTGGGGCTGGGGCGCTTCCTGCCGCATCTGGCGGAGGAGGCCGAAAGCACCGATGTCACGGCCGACCGCCCCTTCAAGGACGCCAAGAACGACCTGATCGCCGATTTCGAGCGCAAGTATCTGGAGGATCTGCTCCAGCGCAACGACGGGAACATCTCGCAGTCGGCCCGCGAGGCGGGAATCGAGCGCGCCTATCTGCAACGGCTAATCCGCAAGTATGAACTCAAATGAAGCTGATCGACCTCAGTGGAAGATGGCGCGTACGGGCGGCATCCAGGAAGAAATGGGTGCCGGCCAGTGTGCCCGGGTGTATCCATACCGACCTGATGGAGGCCGGCATCATTCCCGACCCCTTTCTGCGCGACCACGAGGGGGAACTGCAGTGGATCGGCCGCGAGGCATGGATCTACGAGCGCGAGTTCGACACCCCCCGCTGCCCGCCGGAGGCCGCCATCACGCTCTGCTGCGACGGACTCGACACGCTGGCGACGGTGATGGTCAACGGCGAGGAGATCGGGCGCGCCGACAACATGCACCGCAACTGGCGCTTCGATCTGCGCGGGCGGCTGAACGAGGATGTCAACACGCTCACGATCCGCTTCGACTCGCCGCTGGAATACATCGAGCAGCGCCAGGCGGAGCGCGCCCTGCCCCTGTGGCCCGGTGACAGCGGCCCGGCCGGCCGCGGCTGGATTCGCAAGATGGCAAGCCAGTTCGGCTGGGACTGGGCACCCTCGCTGGTTACCTGCGGCATCTGGCGCGGTATCGGCATCGAGGTCTGCGAGGATGCGCGTGTGCAATCGGCCGCGATACGTCAGATCCATGATGAGGATGGCGGGGTGGCGCTTGATGTGGCGGTACACGCCACGCGCGTGCCCGGCGCCCCGGAGGGCCTGACTCTCGGCGCCCGCCTCACCTACAAGGGCACCTTCGTCACCGAGGCGCGCACACTGCTGCCGGAGGACGGCACCGCAAGCTTTCACCTCAAGGTGCGCAATGCCCAGCTCTGGTGGCCTAACGGGCTCGGTGATCAGCCGCTCTACGAGCTGACGGTGGATCTGACCGGCCCCGGCAGCCGTAAACCGCTCGACACGTGGGTCAGGCGCATCGGCCTGCGCACACTGCGCCTGAACCGCATACCCGACGGCCAGGAAGGCGAGCGCCTGGAGTTCGTCGTCAATGGCGTGCCCTTCTTTGCCAAGGGTGCCACCTGGATTTCGCCGGATGCCCTCGTCTCGCGCCCCTCGCGCGTCGAGTACGCCCGGCTCGCCAAGGCCGTCAGCGTGGGCAACATGAACATGCTGCGCGTATGGGGCGGCGGCATCTACGAGCAGGATTGGTTCTACGATCTGTGCGACGAGTACGGCATCTGCGTCTGGCAGGACTTCATGTTCGCCTGTCCGGAGTATCCCGTCTTCGACGCGGCGTGGCTGGAGAATGTGCGTGCCGAGGCCGCGCAGAACATAGTGCGGCTGCGCGACCACGCCTGTCTGGCGCTCTGGTGCGGCAACAACGAATACGCAATGGAGACGGCGGACACGGAAGGGACGGCACAACAGCGTCCCCATCACGAGGATTACGCCAGGCTCTTCGACGACCTGCTGCCCTCGCTGGTCGCCGAGCTGGATCCCGGCCGCGACTACTGGCCCGTAAGTCCCCACGGCTCACTGCCGGGCGCCGACACACACGCCGACATACAGGGCTGGGACGCCGATGCCCCCGCCGGCACCGGCAGTCCCATCCCGTTCTGCTTCCGCGCCGCCTTCGGCCCCCAGAGCTTCCCCGAACCCAGCGTCATCAAGGCCTTCACGCAAGAGGAAACGTGCGACCCGGCCTCGCCGCTGCTGCTTCACCACCAGCGCTTTAGCCGGAACTGCCCCGATCCCGAGCCGCCCGTTGCAAAGGATCCCGAGCAGTCCATCTGGCTGAGCCAGCTCCGGCAGGCCTTCGCCCTGAAGCATGCCGTGGAGCAGTGGCGCCGCGCACGACCGCAAGTCATGGGGGTGTTCTACCAGCAGCTCAACGACTGCTGGCCGGCCGCGAGTTGGTCGTCGCTCGACCACGAGGGCAACTGGAAGGCGCTGCACTATTTCGTCCGCAAGTTCTACGCACCGATCATGATCTCAAGCGTGGCAGACCCCGGCACCGGCATCCTGCAGGTCTTCGTCCACAACGACCTGCGGCAGCGCTTCAAGGGCAGCGTCACGTGGCGCATCGGCGACACGCAGGGCCGCATCATGCGAGAGTCGGGCTGCGCGGTGACCATCGCGCCCGGCACCGTCCGCCGCCTCGGCGTCATCAAGCTCGGCGACCTGCTGGAGAGGCTGACCGCGCAGCGCCTCGTCGTCTGGCTCAGCATCGTGGCCGACGACGGATATGTGCTCTCTTCCAACAGCGCCTACTTCGCCCCGCCGCGGGATATGCAGATCTTCAAGCCCGACATCCAGGTCGATATCCGCCCGTGGGACGACCACTGCTACGCCGTCACGCTGACTACCGAACGCCCGGCCTTCTGGTGCTGGCTCGAGGTGCGGGATTGCAACGCCAGGTACGACGAGAACTTCATCCACCTCCCGCCAAACCAGCCCTGCCGCATCCGCGTGACGCCCTTGCACGGCATGCGCATCGGCGAGTTCCGCGAGGCACTGCGCATCCGCTCGATCTGGGATGTCCTGCCTATCAAGACGCCGGAAGCCTGATAGTACCGGCGCGAGCCCCCACTTTGTCGCGGGCCTTGCCGGTGACTTTGTCGCCCTTGTCGAAAGCGACTGGTTTTTTCTCACGGAGGCAATGGAAATTTGTGATTTTAGATTTGTGATTTGGCTGCGGCACCCCGTTCGCTTCCGATGCGCTTTGGAGCCCGCGGTCTCCGCGGTGTGTTGATGCGGCGCATGAATGGAGAACGAAACCGCCGAGGACGGCGGGCTCCAGCGTTCCGCTTTTCCGTTCGCATTCGCTGGCGCCTGTACCGAACCACTCTGCCCGCCGCGCCGGCATAGGCTCGCGGTACGGCAACTGAAAGGTAGGGCGAGCCGTCCCCGTCACGCCGCTACGCGGCATGACCGGCGAGCCGCACACAAGGCCTTGCAGTTGTGGGCTCGCAGCACTATGTCTCCACACCGGCGTCCCATTCGTCCCATTTGTCCCATCATTGCCGAAAGCGGAAGATTAAGCGGGTGGATTAAGCGTTCCGTTTAAGAATGAGTTTAAGTGTGGGATTAAGTGGGTGCTTCGCACTTGTGCTCTTTGTCCCCTACACTTTGTCTCCACGCTTTGTCGGATACGCTTCGTCCCCGCACTTCGTCCCTACGCTTTGTCGAAAGCTAAAGAAGGGGCGGCAGAAGCGCATAAGACCAGACCAATCGTCCTCGTCCTCGTCCTCGTCCTCGAGCCCCCCGGCACTGCCGGGACTGCCGGCTCTACCGGGACTGCCGACTGGTAGCGACGACTGCGCCCCAGTGTGGCGCGGACATTCCTGTCTGCGCTGGCAGACGCGGGCAGGCAGGAATGCCTGCCCCACATTGCCCTGCCTGCCTTTCTTAGGCCTTTGCGGTTGCCCTGCAACTCCCCACTCACCCGACCCCCATCGCCCCCGGCCGCCCCCCATCAACCCCCGTCGAGTCCAGCGACCTGCACTGTCCCCTGTCCCCTGCCTACTGCCACTTCCCGTCCCCTGTCCCCTGTCCCCTGCCCCTGCCTACTGCCACTGCCTACTGCTACTTCCCTCTTGGCGCCTTGGCGGCTCAAAACCCTTCCTGCCTTCCTGCTTTCCTGATTCAAAAACCAGCCGCCGCCACCGCATCGCGCCTGCTTTCGTGCGCAGCACCCCCCAATCACAAATCTAAAATCACAAATCTAAAATTCCCGTCCCCTGTCTCCTGCCACTGCCTACTGCCACTGCCTACTGCTAATTCCCTCTTGGCGTCCTTGGCGTCTTGGCGGTTCAAAACCCTACCGTTTAATCTTGAATATCCGCAGTTCCCCCGCTACATTAACCATTTCCATCAACCACCCCCCTTAACTGCCTTTACTGCCCCATGAAACCTATTCGCGTCGGAATCGTCGGATGCGGCGTGATTGCGCCGACCCACGCCGCCTGCTACCGCAAGCATGATGACGTCCAGCTCACCTGGGCCTGCGACCTGAACCTCGACAAGGCCCGCGCCCTGGCGCAGAATTTCGAGATCCCGCAGGTGACGGCCGATGTGCGGCAGATGCTCGCGGCACCGGATGTCGATCTGGTCTCGATCTGCACCGACCATGCCTCGCACGCGCCTATCGCCTGCGCCGCGCTGGAGGCGGGCAGGCATGTGCTCTGCGAGAAGGCGCTGGCGCACGACACCGCCGGACTCGACGCCATGCTCAAGGCCGGCGACGCCCACCCCGAACTGGTCTTTGCTGGCATCTTCCAGCACCGCCACGAACCGCTTAACCAGCGCATCCGCGATATGATCCTCGACGGCACACTGGGAACCCTGCTGACGGCGGGGATGCAGATGCGCTGCTGGCGCGGCCCGGAGTACTACAACGCCGACGCCTGGCGCGGCACATGGAAACAGGAGGGTGGCGCGGTGCTCATCAACCAGGCCATCCACTACATCGACCTGCTGCAGTGGATGGCGGGCGGCGTGCGTACCGTGGCCGGCACCTACGTCAACCTCGCCCATCGGGATTGCATGGAGACCGAGGACGCCGCCACCGCCACGCTGGGCTTTGCCAATGGCGCCGTGGGCACGATCGAGGCCACCTGCGCCAGCCATGTCGACTGGGAGCCCTCGATGCAGTTCCACGGTACCGAGGGCGCGATCGAGCTGCGGCACGACCGTCCCGTGAAGGTGACCTTCCGCAACCCCGAGACCGAGGCCCGCGTCAAGGCCGAGCTCGATGCCTGCACGGAGGAGACCGAACGGCTCGGCAAGTCCTACTACGGCGGCGGGCACGGTGCCCAGATCAGCGACGTGCTGGAGGCGGTCCGCAGCGGCGGAAAGCCCTACGTCACCGCCCGCGCGGCGGCCGAGACGGTCGACCTGGTGCTCGGCATCTACGCGGCACACCGCGACGGGCGCAGGGTGACGCTCACGCCGCGGCTGCCCGCGCCGGCTGCTACAGCCTGACCTCGCGTCCGGTAGCGGCCGACTTGTAGATCGCGTCGAGGATGCGCATCAGCGCCACGCCGTCCTCGGCCGGGGCGATGCACTTCTCCTTGCCCAGCACGCACGACACGAAGTGGTTGACTTCGTTCTCGAAAAGGCCGCTGAAGCTCAGTGCCGTGTCGTCCGCAAAGCCGATGTTGACCATGTAGTCGTTGATCTCGCTGAAGATTTCCAGCTTCGGGTCGAGCTTGGCGCCGGCCTTGGTGCCGAAGAACTCAATGTCGCCGCGCCCCGTCTTGATGTTGAGGCAGAAGCTCGTCTCGACATTCAGCACCGTGCCGTTGTCGAAGCGCACCATGGCGGCGGCCAGATCCTCGACATCGCAGATTTCCTTGGCTCCCGAGCCGGCATCGGCCGACTGGTAGCCCTTGACCGACTTGAGGTTGGAGCGGTTGCCCAGCTTGTGGAAGGTTGCGCCATATACCGAGACCGGCTGCGGATTGCCAAGCACATAGCGCACGAAATCTATGACGTGTACGCCCAGATCGATCAGCGGGCCGCCGCCCGAGCGGGACTTGTCGCCGAACCAGCCGCCGGGGTTGCCGTTGCGCCGCAGGTAGGCGGCCTTGGCGTAGTAGATGTCGCCGAACCCGCCGTTATCCACGAAATCCTTGACCACGCGGGCGTCGTTGCCGAAGCGCCGCACGAAGCCGATCATCAGCAGCTTGCCGGCCTTCTCGGCCGCCGCCTGCATCGCCCTGCCCTCGCGCGCGTTCATGGCCATGGGCTTCTCGCACAGCACATGCTTGCCCGCCTTCAGCGCGGCGATGGTGCATGGGGCATGCGCGTTGTTCCAGGTGCAGACGCTGACCGCGTCAATCTCGGGCAGTGCGCGCATCATAGCTTCCGTGTCGGTGAAGCAGCGCTCGCGCGGGATGCCGTGCTTGTCCGCCTTCTCCTCCACGCGCTTGCGGTTGATATCGCAAAAGGCGTAGAGCTCGACGTTCGGGTTCTTCTTGTAGGCATCAATGTGGCACTCGCTGATGCCGCCCGTGCCGATGATGCCGATCTTCAGTTTCTGCATGTTCCTCTCCTAAACTGCGGTTGATGCCAGATAAGTTATAAGTATACACGGTCTACCGCTGTTCTTCAATCTGCAAACGGTCACTTGAATCAGGAAAGCAGGAAAGCAGGAAAGCAGGAAGGGTTTTGAACCGCCAAGGCGCCAAGGACGCCAAGACAAGGCCGCCAAGAGGGGGATTGGTTTAACCGCAGATGTCCTGCTTCGCAGGCGCATATGTCACAGATGTCCACAGATTTGATCAGGTGGCACAGGCAGGATGATGATAGGGGGGGATGCCGTCGGCAATCAGCTTCG
>JAAYLN010000290.1 GCA_012521875.1 Lentisphaerota bacterium
CGGGTCTCGGGCACGAGACCGTCCAGAAAGTCGTCCGGGAAGCCGCCCCTGTTGCCGTTCAGGGGGATGATACCCCCGTCCAGTTTGACCGGACGCTCCGGATCCGGCATGAGGATACCCGCGCCCCTTGCCAGCTCGCGCTCCAGCCGCAGCGCCATTTCCAGCGGCGTGGCAGGTGCCGGGCGCAGTCCACGGGCAGGGCGCGCGACTGCCGCGCTCCCCTGTGCCGATGCATGGCTCGGGGCGAGAATGATACCCGCGGCGACTCCCGCCGCCGCGAGAAACAGCAGGAGTCCCTGCTGTCTGCCGGTTCTATTTCTGTAGCTTTCCATAGTTGTTGCTTTCGGATAAGCAATAAATCAAGCCCCGCCTTGCCGGCACCTTGTCGACATCGGCGCATGACAGTACGCGGCACGGGAGCATCGTACTCCAGTCAGACTTTTGTCGCAACTGGTTTTGAAGCATTTTATTTCGTAATTCGTAATCGGCTAGCGACAGGGGGGCGCGATGGGCGCATGGAGCGCGGGCGGAACGCGGATGCCGGGGATTTTGTTTTTCAATCAGGAACTCATGAAATCAGGAATTTGTGGTGTTGTCGCAAGCGAAAGATGAAGCGGGTGGATGAAGCGTGCCGATTAAGAGTGAGTTTAAGTGTGGGTTTAAGTGGCTGCTTCGCGCTTACACCTTGTCTCCACACCTTGTCCCCACACTTTGTCTGCCGAATCGAGGACGATAACGAGGACGAGGAAGAGGTCGATCCTTTCGCGTTCCTCCTCATTCCATGCCCTCGCCACGCACCACCTGCCGCTAGCGGTTCGGGCGCAGGCGGTAGGCTTCGACGATATCGAGGCCACGGGGTATCTTTCCCCTGACCTCGAGGTGCCAGCTAATGGGGTTATACGGATCCGGTTCCCGCCCCATGAGCTCCGGCGGCAGCGTGAGCCGGAACAGGCCTTCCTGCATCAGCAGGGGCTGTTCCTGTTCGTGGACGACGATGCGGTGGAGTTCGCGGACGCTCGCATCATCCCCGCCGTCTCTTTCGACGCCGCGCCCCACCAGGGATATTGTAAGCCGCGTCACCCGGTCAATACGTCTGCGACTGCGGTACGTTAGCATCGTGGGCAAGCTCGGCACTATTGGCCCCGGAGGCGGAATCAGGATGATCCGGGGATTGAAAAGACGGAGCAGTTCGATGAAAAACCAGACGATGCAGCCGGCACCAACCAGCACGAAAGGCACCATGAAGAGCGTCGTGCCGATGGGGCGTCCGCCACTTTGCCATTCACGGAGACATTGCACGACAAAAACCGAGATGATGCCGTTCCAGAAGAGCCCGAAGAGAAGCACTCCCAGCGGCTTTCCGGCACGGAAGGCCGGGCGCAGAGTCCAGGTGGCTGCCCCGGTTGGCGGATGGGCGACCCGTCTGCATACATGGATGCCGAAGCCAAGGATCAGGATCCCGACGATAGTGAAAATCAGCGGCAGCAGGCCGAGGTAGAGGCTTGCCCCCATGTCGCGCACGATCACGCTGTCGAAGGGATCGGCGGGATTGACATAGATGCGGAGCGTACTCCCCGCCGGATGGGCGGCGACCACCCGCTGCTTGGCCTCGTAGCCGCTGCTTGAACCGGAGCGGAAGTGGTAGCGGTCGCCACGGTATTCACGTCCGCCGATGCGGTAGCGGTAGGTGATGTCCACACTGTAGGTTGTGCTGTCGTCGCCGCTGTGCGTGCGCACCCGGCTTTGCTCGACGACCGCCTCGACCGGTGTCCAGGCGCGCGCGACCTGCTGCCGTAGAAATGGCTTGACGAAAAAAGCGCAGGTCACGAACAGACCGACTGCGATAAAAACAACCCCGAAGATTATGGGGAAGGCCATGGCGGCACGCGAGGGCTTGGTGTTGGACGAAGTGGTGCCGGATTGCGCTTCCGGCCGCCTGAAGCGCCAGACCAGAAAGATCAAGCCATAGCCGAAGAGGACAAACGGCAGCATGAAGAGAACCGGCCCGACAAGGCCGCCCAGCGAGAGGTCACGCAGGATCAGCGCCTCGTCCGGTGCGGCGGGATTGACGTGGCAGGTGGCGCCGGCGCCCTTGGCGTACTGGTTGAGCAGCCGCTGCGCATCGCCGATCCGCTCCTTCCGCAGACCGCCCTTGTGGGTGAAGTTGCGTGCGATGTGGCTCTGCCCGTTGTAGTTGTAGGTGAAGACGGCATCGAAACGGTACTGTTCGCCTTCTTCGGTGATACCCGATTCGACGATCTCGCAGGGCGTCGCCACCCAGTGGCGCGTCTCAAGTCGCTGCAGGGAGTCACGGACAGCCAGCACCATCATCATAAGGCCGATGGAGCCGAAGATCAGCCCGAAGACGGTTGCGAAGATCCGACCGAATATTCCGCCTGTTCCGGTGCGTGGCGTGCGCATTGTGATTCCCTTGGTTTTCACGTCAGGGCTCTCCTGTGTGGAAAAAGTGGTCAGGGTGCAGCCAGGCTCCCGGCCAAATCGGGCGCCAGACGGCGAAAATCTTGCAGATTGAAGGTAGAGATGCGATCGGGGTGCGCCTGTCGCGCGCATTCAATCAAAAGGGCATCGTAAACCTTGCCGCCACCAAGTTCTCGTCATCGCTGTAAACCTAGAACGTCGGCATCTCGATCATCCCGCAACCGCTCAACCAGTGGTACCAAGTCACCATCAATCTCACCTTCATGCACCAGCAACCCGTTATCTTCGACAAGATCAGCCTGCCGGGCACGCGTGCGCAGGAAAATCCCATCGGCAAGAACTTCCAGATCCAGCGAATCACCAGCCAACAGACGAAAATGCCGCCTAACTTGCTGCGGTAGAACCAGTCGTCCGGCCTTGTCTATGGATACAGCCCTTTTCATGGTATTATTAATACCAAATGGTAACGCAAACGTCAAAATGGGCTCTTCCGGGACGGCGTCGAAGCCGAACGTGCCTTTACGCGCTTGCGCTTTGTCTTGGTGGCGGGCAGCAGGGGTGCGGTGTAGCTCTCGTAGAGGGCAAACAGGAACTCCACGCGCTGGCGTTCGGATGTGAAGGGCGCAGTACGGTGGCAGCGGTCCACCGCGCGGTCGAGGTCGGCATGCGCCTTGACCAGGTCGGGCGGCATGGTCAGGGGGTCGTAGAGTTCGGCCAGCGTCGCGAGAGGATACCGCGCACGCGCATCGAGCACGGCCTTGGCCCTGGCCGCGACGGCTGCCATCTTCCGCGCGTCGCCGGTCAGGCGGACGGACGGGGGCTCCGGTTGCTGGCGTACGCCGTCCTCGTCTTCCCAGCTTTCGTGATAGGAGGACCAATAGATCCGTGACGCCGATTCCCGGACGCGGGCATCCCCCTCCTGCATCGGCAGATTTAGCCGCGGCCACGGGAAGTTGTTGTAGACCAGCCCCGCCGAATAGCGGTAATCAGACTTGATGCGCCCGCACACCTGCCGCATCCAGGCCATGTGCATGGTGGAGGTCAATATGCCGAAGTGGTACAGCGTGGCGTCGGGAACAAAAAGGCAACTGTCGCCAATAATATGAGTTGGCATAAAGTAACTCATGGGAACAAAACGCCGATTCTCTGAACTGTGCCGCGGAATTAGAATGAAGTTCGTATCCGGCTGGCGAATCTCGCCAAAGAGGGAAGGGAGAGCGGCGAGCTGTCTTGTCGCTTCCCTCTTGCTGTTTTCACGGAATGCCTTGACTGCCGCCACCCTGTCCATGATTTGCGGCAGACGGCTATAGAGGTGCGGCGAGACACCATTCAGCCAGATGCACCAGCGCTCTTCGCCGTGCAAGTATTCTTTTGCGCTTATGAAGGGGCGGACAAACTGATCCGCCTCGGGACAGGCCCTGATCAGGTTCTGCTTCTCCTCCCCGGTAAGCAACAGGTTGCCGCCGTCGTTCGGCATGTTTCCGAACATCATTTCGGGCACGTCTGAGATCGGGGTCTTCCGGCTGGACAAGACCCGGTCATCGTCTTCAATCAGATAAGGACTGATGTTGCGCACCTCGCTGCTGACGGTCTCGTTGCCGGCCATCTCGTAGATGTGCTTGGATTTAATGTCGAAGGCGCCAAAACCTATGATCACGACATGCACATGCGCCTTGCCCCGAGCTTCGCTTTCCCACGGGAACGTCCTGTAGGCAAAGTGGATTTTCAGATTACATTCCTGGAAGAGTTCCGGCCACAATATCCCCGGCTGCTCGCCTTGTGTTATCGAGCTCGTGGAAACAAAGGCAACGGATACACCTGTCCCCCGGACATATTCTGCCGCCCTCTTGTACCAGCACGTCACATAGTCGAGATTACCTGCGGCCTTGAGTTTACCAAAGACATGCTCCATGTCCTCCACCTGCTCCCGGTTCCGCGCCTTCTTCCCGATGAAGGGCGGGTTGCCGAGCACGTAGGAACATTGTCCGGATGGCAGAATCGTATTCCAGTCGAGGCGCAGGGCATTGCCGAGAACGATGTTGGCGGCCTTGCGGAGCGGCAGGCGGACGAAGTACTGGCCGAACGCTTCCGCAAGGCGGATGTTCATCTGGTGGTCCATGAGCCACATGGCGACTTCGGCGATGCGGGCGGGCCACTCCTGAATCTCGATGCCGGTGAAGGCGTCCACGTCCACGCAGGAGAGCGACTGGACATCGAGTTTCATCTCCATCTGCGCCGCGTCGCCGTAAATCTCTTTCAGCACCTCGATTTCCAGCAGGCGCAGTTCGCGATAGGTGATGACCAGGAAATTGCCGCAGCCGCACGCCGGATCAAGGAAGCTGAGGGTTCCGATTTTCCGGTGGAACTGCCTGAGAAGGGCCTTGCTGCGCCGGGCGAACTCGAACTCCTTGCGCAAATCGTCCATGAAGAGCGCGTTGACGACCTTGAGGATGTCGCGCTCGGAAGTGTAGTGTCCGCCGGTCTGGCGGCGTTCCGCGGGATCCATCACGCCCTGGAAGAGCGAGCCGAAGATGGCGGGCGAGATGGCCGACCAGTCGAACTCGGTACACTTTAACAGCGCGTCGCGCATGGCGCGGTTGAAATCGGCGAAGGCGAGGCGCTCCTTGAAAAGCTCGCCGTTGACGTGCGGGAAGGCGGCCAGCATCTCGTCGAGATGCGCCTGGCGCCGCTTGGGCGGCGTATCGAGCACCTCGAAGAGACGGGCCAGGTGCAGCCCCAGGTCGGAGCCGTCGGCAGCAGTGCGGTTCTCGATGTAGAGCTTGAAGCTGTCGGGCTCGAAAAGACCGGTGTCGTCGGCGAAGAGACAGAAAAGGATACGCACGAGGAAGCGCTCAAGGTCGTGGCCCGCGTAGCCGCCGGCGGCCAGCGCGTCGTGGAGGGTGCCGAGTATCTCGACAGCCCTTATGTTGATGGGATCCTCGTCGCCCAGGCGGTGCTGCCGGTAGCCGGCGATGAAGGCGAAGTCGTGGAGGTGCTTGTGGAGATCCTTGAGCGGAAACTCGTTCTTGTAGTAATGGCGGGCTTCGAAGGGCGGCAGGTTAGGCTGATCCCCGGGTTCGAGGTCGTACAGCGCGATGCGCTCGAAATCGGAGAGGATGACGAAGCGCGGAAGCTCGTCGGTGCGCTGCTCGCGGGCGAGATCCCGGATATAGCTGAAGGCCTGGGATTCGGCCTGGTCTAGGGACTTGCCGCGGCTCTTGTGCTCGGCGAGCATGGTGCCGGGCCAGAAGAGATCGATGTAGCCGTACTGGCCGTTGATCTTGCGGACGGGTTCCTCGAAGGTCGCCAGAAGACGGCGGCGGACACCGAAGACGCCGAAGAACTCATCCCAGAAGGATTTGGCCTCGGCCACCTTGCGGCCTTCATCGGACCATTCGCGCGAGAAGCGGATGGCATTCTGGCGTATTTCGTTCCAACTGAGCGGCATACGGGAGTCCTATTATTACAAGGCAGGGCACAGTGACAAACAGCCCGAGACTCTTGCAAAACCCCTGCAGGCACGTGGCACGGGCATCCTGCCCGTGATCCGTCCATGGGCGGGACGCCCATGCCACGAGCGGTTTTGCAAGAGCCTCAACCCAACAACAAATTAGCACGACAGTGGACTTGTAGCAAGGATGGAAAGTAATCGGCTGGCAATGTTTTGGTTCAGGGGGGGGCGCGGGCAGTGCATGGAAAGTGGGCGTTGGCAAACCCCGCTTTGTCGCGAGCGTTGTCGGTTACTTTGTCGAAAGCAAAAGATTAAGCGGGTGGATGAAGCGTGCTGTTGAAGAGTGGGATTAAGTGTGGGGTTAAGTGGGTGCTTCGCGCTTACACCTTGTCCCCACACCTTGTCTCAACCTTTGTCTCAACACTTTGTCCCTTTACGCTTCGTCCCCGCACTTTGTCTCCTCACTTTGTCGGAAAATTCAGCGGCTGAAGTGATTCCGACAAGGCGTAGGGACAAAGTGCTTGGACGAAGTGTAACCGACAAAGCGTGGGGATAAAGTGCAGGAACAAAGTGGTCGAACCATTCGAAAGCCTCCTGTCACCGCCGATTACCGGCACACCTTGATGCCCAAGGCAATGATCAAAGCCCCGATCACGCTGAAAACCAGCGGTAACAGGCCGTAATAGAGGGCGGCACCCATGTCGCGCACAATCACGCTGTCGTTAGGATCGGCAGGATTGACATAGATGCGGATCGTAGATCCGGGACGATGGGCAGTGACCACCTGTTGCTTAGCATCATAGCTGAAGCCAACATCGTTTCTAAAGGCATAGCGCTCGCCACGGTATTCGCGCCCGTCAATTTGGTAGCAATAGGAGATGGCCACTGTGTAGGTTGCACAATACTGGTCAGGACGCACACGCACCGCGCTATTCCTAACGACCGCCTTGACCGGAGTCCAGGCACGTGCAGCGCGCTGCTTGAGGATGGTGCCCTCGAAGTTTTGACAGGTAAACACCAGTCCCGCCAAAAGATAAACAGAGCCAAAGATTATAAATGCGGCTAACGTGCCGCGTGGCGCCTTGCCGCCGGTCGGCGGACTAGTCGGCGGCGGTTCTGGTTGTTCATGGCGCCAGACGACGAAGAGCATCCTGAAGCTTAGGATCGTGAGTGGCAGCAATAACAGGAGCCGCTTGATGAGACTGTGCATGGAGAGATCGCGCAGGATCAGCGCCTCGTCCGGTATCAAGGGGTTGACGTAACAGGTTGTGCTGGTGCCCCGGGGATACTGTTCAAGCATCCGCTGCACATCGTCTATCCGCCACTTTTTCAGACCGCCCTTGTGAGTGAAGTCGCGTCCGGTGCGGTCACGCCCATTGAAGCGGTAATTGAACACGACGTTGAATCGGTACCACCAACCATCATCGGCAATACTGGATTCGACAATTTCACAGGTGGTCGCCACCCAGTGCCGTGTGGCCAGGCGCTGTTGGTAATCGTTGAGCGACGTTACCATAAACACGAGTCCGAAGGCACCGAAGACAAGACAGATGAAGGTTAGGATTAACCGTCTATATGTGGTATTGCGCAGCGCGCTGATTACGGAGTCCAAAGCGAGAGGGTTGTTGTCCACGGGCGTTAACTTATCCTCACCTCCCCTACCCTCTGTCCCGTCTACGGCTTGTTCACAACTCCCGCAAACAGCACGCAGCCCGAGCCCCGCTCGCGGATCAGGTAGATGAAAGGACGGTCCGCACGGAACACCACCGGCTTCTCCGGCGGGCGGAAGGACGTCATCTTCATGGCCACACCCGTGGCCGCGGCCGCCTCGGTCCCCTCCTCGGCAACCTCGATAAAGGCCTTGTGTACCACAGCCGAGACAACCAGTTCACCCGGCTTACCGGCAATGCCTGAAAGGTCAACCGCACCAGCATCGAAGAGCGCGGTCATGCCCAGCGTCTGGAGCGTCTTGGTGCATTCCCGCGACCAGGTGCAGGTGAAGCGCGGCAGGAAGAGCGTCACATCCCTCTCGGCAAGCGCGGCATTCCACTCCCCCACCCCCTTCTGCGCCAGCGACTGGGTCACATCCGCTGTTGTCTGTTCCGGGGCAGGCAACAGCACAAGCATGGCAAAGCGGTGGCCCGCATAGGGCAGCTCGACCGCCTGCATGCCATGCAGTTCCGCATACCGCATCTGGCCACGCCGCTGCATGAATGGCGCCTCAACCTTGACGCTCCCTGCGGCGTGGAAGGGTGCCGGCTTGGTCTGGGCAACATCGAAGGGCGTCGCCCAGCGTCCCTTGAAGTAGATGGCATTAACCAGCGTCATGCGCGTGGCGCGCGTCAGCACGCCCGGCACGAACAGATCCTTGATGCGCGCAGCCGTCTGCTCCTCGACCCAGCGGTTGATTGCGCAGCGTGCGGCCTCGGGATCGGCGGCATAGTCCAGCGGCATCGCCTCGCCCCCGAAGCTATTGCGGATCAGTTCCAGAAAGCCGGGCCTTATGGCATAGCCGCGCTGGGGATAGAGGGCGTTGGCGATCGAGAGGGCGAGCCCCGGTGATTTGTCACGGGCCTCTGCAAGCGACTGGTCCAGTGCCCCGAAGGCTGCGGCCAGCACCTCCGGCACGTGCGGCAGACCGAGCGCGTCCGCCACCTGCACGGCGGTTGCCCCGCGTCCGCCCGCCGCCGTCATGGCCAGGGCGGCCGAGAGACTGTAGGGGGAGAAGACGACATTCTCCGTGCCCCCGCACCATTGGCCGATGAGGGCATTGGCAAAACTTCCGCCCGTCTGGGCTCCGACACCTTGAGTTCCGACCGCCATCACTATCCCCGCAACAAGCAGATGCTTTTTCATAAGAAGTATTCTAGCAATTCAAAGCTGAAAGAGGCAAAGGAAAAGCGCACCCCCGCCAGATCCTGCGGACGGCGGAGTTCCGCTTTCACGGGATCATGCGCCGCAAGCCGATCAACGCGCCATTGGGAGTAGATGCTCTGCGCATTCTCTCCTGTTTCCTGAACGTGTTTCACAAGGGCCGCTGGGCGTATAACTCTGCGGGTTATTAGTCATTTTCGAACTCCCGCATCTTCGTTTTCCTTTTCGGTGGCACCTTTCAACAATCGCAGGTTTTCCTCCAGATTTCGAATGTCATCTGCCGTTCGCCGAGGCCCCGGCACAGCGGAACCCTTGAGCAATTTCAACTCCTTATCAATCACATCCTGGCTGAATCCCTCTTGCCGCATCATTTCTGCTCGCTCCCGCAAATATTCAGGAGAATTAAAATGAACGCGTCGCAGAATACTTTCGATCAAATCGAGGGCGGTGAAGCCATCCGTCGCCGACCACGGTAACAGCCGCGCCGGGGATGCGGGTGCCGTTGTAGTCCTGGTAAGTCCGCTGGGCGGGCAGCCCGCCGACCTGCGCCTCCCAGCAGTACCAGTAGGGGTTGACGTGAGAACCGGAGCCCAGCCAGTTCATCGTGAGGCGGTACGAGTTGCCCCTGTGCAGCTTGTTGGTGACGGTCTCGGCGTCGCCCGACGCGTCGGTGTTGAGCTTGAGGACGCGGTGGTCGGACGGCCCCCGGCCCTCGATGGTCATCTCCCACGCGGCCCAGTCGCCGTAGATGTGGAAGGGCAGTTCGAGGATGTCCTCCGGCGGCGGGGGCTGGCCGTTGTCGGATGCCTTATTCAAAAAGCCGCAATCCGCCATCGAGTCCCGTCATAAACCAGTGTCATTTGATCAAAGCTATCATCCTGCTTTGAGCATACGATTGGCTTACAGATGATCACGGTATTGCTGCCAACCCGTGATTCCTGAAAAGTTAGCAGGCTTGGATGCTTGAAAGATATCAATTTGATACCTTCAATATTCTTGTCGTAGTAGCTTTCTTTCGTCCATGCTGGTTCTTCAGAATGAAACCAAAATAACGCTTTCTTTTCAGCAAGCGTCATTTGTTCTGGATTATAACCTCGATTGATCTGCAACAAGAACGGTTTAAGGCTCACAAACGCTTCCGGATGGGTATTCTTGAATTCGATTGCTTCGCGGTAGGCTTCTAGAAGCTTCTCTGGAACAATCAATTCTATCCTTGAGGTCTTTTCATCGACGCGATATTGGCCAAAGTCATTTTCCCAGAAAGCTCGCGGCCAGAGATGGCCCCCAGACCCTATGCTAATGCGCCCCTTTATACCATGCGCTTGCCTTTTGGTGTCTTCATATGGTTCCAACTTCATCTTGCCAACGGTCGCTGTTGATAACACATGCCGAATGTCTTCGATAATAGCGGCCTTATCGGCTTGCGATAAAGATTCATCCACAGACGAACGCTCCCGGGCCTTGTCGGCTTGCGATGAAGTGTCATGTCCAAACGCAAGGTTTACTTCATTGGTGCCAATTCGCATATCGGAACCGAATGCGCAGGCAGCAAAGAGCACAAGATTGAGCAAGAATAAGTGGTTCATAAGTCTTCCTTTCTTCATGGCGCACATGTCCCCGGTGTCAGTAATGGTTTGTTGTTTGGCATCGGTGGTCTTAGCTGCAAATACTGCTGCAGATGGGAACCCTCGAACATCATAGGACGGTTAAGATTAGTAGGAATAAGATCATTTGCAGATACTGGATTGCCATCCAATTGTGCTGCACGAACAAAGGGCAAAACATCCAAGATGCGGTGACTGGTTGAAAACGGGATCTTGTTGGAATGATGGGAGCGATCCGCAGACCCAGCCGCAACACCTGAAGTGATAATGGCTCCTGCCGCGGTATAGCACGTCTGATGTCCATGCCCCCCAGGCGTTTCATTCGAACGCATGTCAAAAGCCGAGCCCGGATGATAGTAATTATTGAGCCCTCTCACACCCCATTCATCCCAATACAGGGTCGCGCATGTTCCCGGCTCAGGATTCGCGTTGCCTGACGCCAAAGCGGAATACGCAGCTGGAAGCTCTGCGAGCCATGCAGTATTGGTTGACCAAGTTGTGACCCAATCGTTATGCGCTTGTTCGGTGGATGTTGGGACAATGACAAGAATCAGCCGATCACAAATAGTGAAAGAGTCTTTAACGGTGACATGAACCTCGTAGTCCTTGATTTCGTTGTTTCCAGGCGCGCTGCCGTAATTCAAGATCGATGACGATTGCTTCGTTCCGTCAACGTACCAGTCAAGGCAGTCCTTGAAGATGAGCGATTCCGCCGTCAGGAAATCCTCAAGGTTCACTTCGCGTGATGAGTCCCAAATCTCTGCCACGCAATGCTCATAATCTGGGAAATCGTCATCCGCGTGAGTTAGATTTCTTGTGTTGACTTTGGCATGATCGAACTCCGCCTTCGGCACGATGATCCTGCCCTCCCTGCCGATGGTGATGTTGCTATTGTTGCCGTGTGTCTCATCCGTCAGGAGCGTGTCAGGATCCTCGACTATGAATGCGCCGGTGCCGTACAGGCCCTCGTACACGCCTGCCGCGGTTGAGTCGTTGATCTTCGCCTGCCAGTCAAAATCGGGCTTTGGCGTGTCGGTGTACTCAGGATCGGTGGCGATCCACCGTAATTTGAAGGTATAGGCCTTGCCCTTGACGAGCGCATAGTTGGTGCTGCCGGGCGTGCCGAAGCCGGCGTCGCAGTGGCGGTAAACGGCCTTGCCGGTGTCCTGCTCGAAGACGTCCAGATTCCAGCGCTCGGACTCGCTGCCGCTGGAGTCGCCCACGGTGAGCTTGAGCGTGACGCAGTTTGTGGGGCTCCCGTTGTCCGATGCGTCGTTCGGGCATGAGCCGGGGCTGTGCGGAATCTCGTCGCCGTCATTCACGCCGTCGCCGTCGGTATCGGGGTTCAGCGGGCTTGTGCAGCAGCGGTACTCGTCGAACAGGCCCAGCCCGTCGCCGTCGGAGTCCCAGGCTGGACCGCCTGCCGTGGCGCACTCGCAGGGGTTGAGTCCGTGCTGCACTTCCCATCCATCAGGCAGCATGTCGCCGTCGCTGTCCCATGCCAGCGGATCAAGGCACGGCCAGGTCGCCTGCAGGGTGATCTCCTCCCCGTCAGCCAGGCCGTCGTCGTCGGTGTCGGCTTTGAACGGATCCGTATCGTACAGACTCTCCTGAAGGTTGGCCAGACCGTCGCCGTCAGGGTCATCCCCCACGCCGTGTGTGCCGTCGGTCTGGACGGCGAGCGGGTTGAAGCCGTGAAAGACCTCCCATCCGTCCGGCATGCCGTCGCCGTCGGTATCCCTCTTCAGAGGGTCTGTGCCAAGCGCGACTTCCTCGGCATCCGTGAGACCGACGCCATCCGAGTCGGGGTTCGCGGGCGAGGTGCCCAGGGCAATCTCCGTGCCGTCCTCCAGTCCGTCGCCGTCCGTGTCCCTAAGGAGCGGCGAGCCGCCGGAGCCAAAGTGGTAGGCGAGCGTCAGGCCGTCGGTGATGAACGGCTGGTTGTACGAGACCGGGATGTTGATGGCGGCGCCGGGGCCCTGCGCGCCCAGCGTTGCCGAGGCACCGATATTGTCCCCGGCAGGATCGGAGTAACGGACGTAAACTGAGTTTGTCGAGCCTGCGGGTATGACAATCTGGAACGATATGCGCGTAAGACTCTGGAAAAATGAGAAGCTCATGTTCCGGTATTCGATCACACAGTAGCGCGCGTCATTCGTCGCGACATCCGCCACAGTGATCCTCGAGGCGGGAGTTGCGGTGCTGGCACGAAGGTTGTCCCAGTAGGCCGCCACGGCAAAATGGTTGTCCGTCAGAGGCGAGTCTTCAGCGAGAACAGAGTTGTCATAACGCCAGAAAAGTCTCTCGTCCACCGGCTTGAAGCGATCAATAAAATACGCGACTCCCTTGACGTCGAGCAGGGCGTTAGTGCAGACCGTGCCCCCCAGCCGGACAGGAAAAGGGAGCGTGGCAGGGAGCAGGCCGTAGTTCAAGTAAGCATCAACAAGGACGGCTGTCCCGTCCGAGACGTCGAACCATGGAAGCGGCGCGGCGGCCTCCCACCAGGCGGCCTCGGTGCCGTCGGGAACGCCGTCGCCGTCGGTGTCGGAGTCGAGAGGATCAGTACCTATGCGGAATTCCCATGTGTTTGGCAGGCCGTCGGCGTCGGGCTCGGCGCAGGCGTCGGCGGAGTCCAGGGGATCGAGCCCGCCGACGATCTCCCAGTCGTCGGGCATGCCGTCGCCGTCGGTGTCGGGATTGACGGGCGAGGTGCCCAGGGAGATCTCCGCGCCGTCCGTCAAGCCATCGCCGTCGGTGTCGGCGAGGCCGGGATTCGTTCCGTGCGTCCAGGTCTCGGCAGCGTCGGTGAGCCCGTCGCCGTCGGTATCGGCAAGATCGGCGAGGCGGAAGAAGCCCGAGACCGCCGGCCGGATGGCCTTGGTGCAGACGATGTTGGTGTAGATGACGCCCGGATCGTAGGCCGAGGGCGCGATGTTCGTGAAGCATGCAGGCGCCGGTGCATCCGGAACCGGTGGCAAATCGGATTGTGGAATGGTGATGTCCACCCCGCCCGCCGCGGGCTCGACCGCGGCCCACCACCGGTTCGTCCACGCCTGCGGGAGCAGGCTGCGGCTGAAGAAGATGTCGAGCGCATCGCCGGATATAACCGTGTTAGTCGGCCATGCGGCGGAGAGCGTGACGCCGTTGGTGCCGCAGGCGATGCCGGTCAG